>DASVSA010000623.1:0-16296 GCA_036388335.1 Longimicrobium sp.
GGGCGGCGATGAGACATCGCCGCCCGCGCATCCAAACGAGTCGATCTCGGACCAGCCGTTCGACGGTCCGCCGCCGTCCTCAGTGCACGGCGTTAATCATGTCGAACATCGGCAGGTACATGGCCACCACGATGCCGCCGATCACCACGCCCATCACCACGATCATGATGGGCTCCAGGATGGAGGTCAGGGCGCCGACGGCGGCGTCGACCTCGTCGTCGTAGAAGTCGGCGATCTTGGAGAGCATCTCGTCCAGGCCGCCGGTCTGCTCGCCCACGTTGATCATCTGCACCACCATGGGCGGGAAGACGCCGGAGGCCTTGAGCGGCTCGGAGATGGTGGCGCCGCCGGCGATGGAGGCGCGCGAGGCCATCACCGCGTCGTGGATGACGCGGTTGCCGGCCGTGCGGGCCGTGATCTGCAGGCCTTCCAGGATCGATACGCCGGACGACACCAGGGTGCCCAGCGTGCGGGTGAAGCGCGACACGGCCGACTTGCGGAGCATGGACCCCAGCACCGGCATGTTGAGCAGCATCCTGTCGATGAGGAGCTGCCCGCCGTCCGTCTTGTAGTACTGGCGGATGGCGAAGACCGCGGCGATCAGCCCCAGGATCATGAGCCAGAGGTAGCTCTGCAGGAACGCGCTTGCCGCCAGCACGGCGCGGGTGGGGAGCGGAAGCTCCAGCCCGGCGTCGATGAAGATCCCCGCGAACACCGGCACCACCTTCCACAGCAGGATGGTGGTACAGGCGATCACCACGAAGAGCATCACGGCCGGGTAGGTCATGGCGCTCTTGATCTTGCGCACCAGGGCGTCGTTCTTCTCAAGGAACACGGCCAGGCGCAGCAGGATGGTGTCCAGGATGCCGCCCGCCTCGCCGGCCGCCACCATGTTCACGTACAGCTCGGTGAACACCTTGGGGTGCTTGCGCATCGAGTCGGCCAGCGTGTTGCCGCTCTGGATGTCGTTGAGCACCTCGGTGATGATCTTGGCGAAGACCTTGTTCTCCGTCTGCTCGGCCAGGATGGTGAGGCTCTGCACCAGCGGGAGCCCCGAGTTGATCATCGTGGCGAACTGGCGGGTGAAGATCACCACCTCACGGGTCTTGATCCCCGTGCCGAAGGTGATGTTGATCTCCTTGGCCTTGGTGTTGACCGTGACCGGGCGCAGCCGCTGGCGGTGGAGAAAGCCCACCACCTCGTCGCGCGTC
This sequence comes from Longimicrobium sp., assembly GCA_036388335.1. GTDB lineage: Bacteria > Gemmatimonadota > Gemmatimonadetes > Longimicrobiales > Longimicrobiaceae > Longimicrobium. The sequence continues at coordinate 1,212 of DASVSA010000623.1, forward strand.
GGCAGGTCGATCTCGCCGCTGAGGATCTCCCCGGTGCTGTTCCGGGCGCTGTAGGCAAATACGGGCATGGGACCGCTGGGATACGGGGTAAACTGAAGTGCGTTAGTGCGTTAGTGCGTTAGTGCGTGGAGTGCGTGAGTGGACCCAAGCGCACTCACGCACTAACGCACTCACGCACTCACGCACTTACGGATTCTCCGACCGACTTCAGGAACTCGTTGGGGTCCGACGAGGCGCGGACGCACTCCTCCAGCGTCACCTCGCGCTGCAGGTAGAGCTCGCGGAGGGCGTCGTTGAGGGTCTGCATGCCGTGCTTCTTGCCGGCCTGCATGATCGAGTAGATCTGGTGCACCTTGTCGTCGCGGATGCAGGCGCGGATGGCCGGCGTGCACACCATGATCTCGGCCGCCATGGACCGGCCGCGGCCGCGCGCCTTGGGGAGGAGCTGCTGCGTCACCACGCCTTCCAGCGTGAAGGCGAGCTGCGCCCGCACCTGGGGCTGCTGGTGCGCCGGGAACACGTCGATGATGCGGTTGATGGTCTCGGCGCACGAGTTGGTGTGGAGCGTGGCCATGCACAGGTGGCCCGTCTCGGCGATGGTGAGCGCCGCCTGGATCGTCTCCAGGTCGCGGAGCTCGCCCACCAGGATCACGTCCGGGTCCTGCCGCATCGCGTACTTCAGCGCGCGCGAGAAGCTCTGCGTGTCGGCCCCCACCTCGCGCTGGTTCACCATGCACCCCTGGTGGCGGTGGATGAACTCGATGGGGTCCTCGATGGTGAGGATGTGGCCACGCCGCTCCTTGTTGATCTTGTCCAGCATGGCGGCCAGCGTGGTGCTCTTGCCCGAGCCCGTGGGCCCCGTCACCAGCACCAGCCCGCGCGGACGCTCCGAAAGGCTCTTGACCACCGGCGGCAGGCGCAGGTCCTCGAAGGTGAGGATCTTGAACGGGATCTGCCGGATGGCCAGCGCCACGCACCCGCGCTGCCGGTACACGTTGCCGCGGAAGCGCGCCAGGTTCTGGATGCCGAAGGAGAAGTCCAGCTCGTCCTCTGTCTCGAACCGCTTCTTCTGGTTCTCGGTGAGGATGGAGTAGGTGAGCTGGAGCGTGTCTTTGGGCGTGAGGATGAAGTCGGTGGAGCTGTCGGTGATGTGCCCGTCCACGCGCAGCTTGGGGCGCTCTCCGGCCGTGATGTGAAGATCGGACGCGCCTCGCTCGATCATCTCCTCCAGCAGCGAGCGGAGGTTGATGGTGGTGCGGGCGGCTTCGGTGGCGACGCTCATCGGGCTCCTGCGGCAATGCGGAAGAGAAGGACTGCGGGCGGCGGCGCGCCGGGCCGGCCTCGTGCACCCTGCAAGGTCCCTTGCAAGATGCCGCGGAGCGCTCGGCCGGGAGGCGTGTCGCTGCGCGAAATACGCTGTTTGAAGGGGTTACGTAACCAACTATCGTGCCGTGCGGAACCGATGGGGAGTGCTTCTCTCCGTGCCTCTGTGCCTCGGTGTGAGACCGCCGTTCACCCCGCCGTTTCCTTCAGCACTTCCTCCATCGTCGTGATGCCCCGCGCCACCTTTTGCATGCCGTCCATGCGCAGGGTGAGCATGCCCTCGCTGACGGCCTGGGCCTGGAGGTCGGCGGTGGAGGCTTCCTGGAGGATCATGCGCCGCAGCGCGGGCGACATCGCCATCACCTCGTAAAGGCCCTGGCGGCCCTTGTAGCCCGAGCCGCCGCAGGTGTCGCACCCCTTGCCGCGGTAGAAGGTCATGGTGGCGGCCTGCTCCGGGGTGATGCCCGCGGCGCGCAGGTACACGTCGGGGTAGGTGACGGGCTCCTTGCAGTTGCCGCAGATGCGGCGCACCAGGCGCTGCGCCGTGATCAGGTTGACGGCGGAGGCCACGTTGAACGGCTCGATCCCCATGTCCACCATACGCGTGATGGTGGAGGGGGCGTCGTTGGTGTGCAGCGTGGAGAGCACCAGGTGCCCCGTGAGCGCGGCCTTGATCCCGATGCTGCCGGTCTCCAGGTCGCGGATCTCGCCCACCATGATGATGTTGGGGTCCTGGCGCAGGAACGCCTTCAGCGCCGCCGCGAAGGTCATCCCGATGTCGGTGCGCACCTGCACCTGGTTGATGCCGTGCAGGTTGTACTCGACCGGGTCTTCGGCGGTCATGATGTTGACTTCGTGCGTGTTGATCTTGGAAAGGGCGCTGTAGAGCGTCGTCGTCTTTCCGGAGCCCGTGGGGCCGGTTACCAGCACCATGCCGTACGGGTTCATGATCGCCGCCATGAAGTCCTGCTCCGCCTTCGGCTCCATCCCGAACTTCTCGAGGTCGAGCGTGAGGTTGCCCTTGTCGAGGATCCGGAGCACGATCTTCTCGCCGAAGAGCGTGGGCAGGGTGGAGACGCGGAAGTCGATCACGCGCTTCCCCAGGCGCAGCTTGAGGCGCCCGTCCTGCGGCACGCGCCGCTCGGCGATGTTGAGGTCCGACAGGATCTTGAAGCGCGAGATCAGCGCCGCCTTCATCTTCATGGGCGGCCGCATGATCTCCGCCAGCACGCCGTCGATGCGGTAGCGGACGCGGATGTCCTTTTCGTAACACTCGAAGTGGATGTCCGACGCGCCCTTTTGCACCGCGTCGGTGAGGATGCCGTTGATCAGCTTGACGACGGGCGCCTCGTCCACCGCGGCGGCCAGCGCCACCGCCGACATCTCCTCCTCGCGGTCTTCGACGACTTCGATGTCGTCCGACTCCATCTGCTTGAGGAGGTCGTTGATCCGCTCGTCGGACTGCTCGTACTCGCGGTCGATCGTCTTCTTGAGGGTGAAGTCCCCCGCGATGACGGGCTCGATGTCCAGCCGGGTGATGAACTTGAGGTCGTCGATGACCCCCAGGTCCGTGGGGTTGGACATCGCCACGGTGAGCGTGCGCCCCACCCGGCGCAGCGGCAGCACCTGGTGCTTGGTGGCGATCTCGGTGGGGATCAGCTTGAGGATCTTGGGATCGAGCTTCACCCGCTCCAGGTCCACCGCCGGCACGCGGTGCTGCCGCGCCAGGGCGCGCACCAGGTCCTGCTCGGCGAGGAAGCCGAGCTTCACCAGCGAAAAACCGACGCGCGTCCCGTTGGCACGCGCGTCGTCCAGGGCTCGCGAGAGCTGCTCCTGGTTGATCAGGCTTTCGCGTACGAGCTGCTCGCCGATGCGGTCAGCAGCGGGGGCGGAGACTGCCATAGGCCTCGGTGGGGAAAGACGCGCCGCCCGTGGGGAACCTCGGGGCGGCGCATTCCTGGATGGGTATGGGTCGAAAGGTGCGGGATAAGCCCATGCGGTGTCAAGGGGTAGCCGATGCCCTCCCCCGCAGCCGCCCCACCAGCGCCGGCCCGATCCCCGGCACCCCCGCGAGGTCGTCCACGGAGCGGAATCTCCCGTGCTCCGCCCTCCACGCCACCACCCGCGCCGCCAGCGCCGGCCCGATGCCGGGGAGCGCGTCCAGCTCCGCGGCCGTGGCGGTGTTCAGGTCGACGGTTGCTGTGGGGGCCCGCGCGGTCCCGCGTGCCGGCTGCGCGAGCGCCCGTCCAACCACGGGTGTAGCAGGGGGTGCCGGTGGGAGCGTGAGGTGCGGAGCGATCCCCGCCAGGAGGGCCGGGCCCACGCCGGGCACGGAGTCCAGGTCGGCCAGGGTGCGGAAGGGGCCGTGGGTGGCGCGCCAGGCCACCATCCGCGCCGCCAGCGCGGGGCCCACGCGCGGCAGGCGCTGAAGCTCGTCGGCGGGGGCGGTGGCGGGGTCCAGGCGCTCGCCCGGGGCCAGCGGACGCCCACGCTGGGCGGCGCGCTTCACGCTGTCGCCCGTGGCGGAGCGCAGACGCGAGGCCGCCTGCACCTCTTCCGCGGCGCTCCACGCGGCGGGGGCGGGCGCGGGGCGCAGGGTGCGCGCGGCGGCGCCCGTGGCCAGGAGGAGCGCCACCACGCCCAGCGCGAGCCGCTCCTGCGGGGTGACGCTCACGGCTTCTCCGCGTAGACAAGGGCGGCGAGCACGGTGCCCACCACGCCCAGGCTCTCGCGCCGCACGCCGGGGAGGTGGTCGTCCACCGTGCGCCACAGCTCGTTCTCGCGCCCGTAGTCGGGGTCCATCACCGCCGCGGTGGGGATCCCCGCGCCGTTGAGCACCTGGTGGTCGCCCGCGAGCGCGGCGCCCGTGCGCGCCTGGAAGACGGAGTCCATCCCCGCCGCGCGCGCGGCATCCCACACGCGCCTCACCGCCGCGGGCGCCGCCCTGGCGGACGAGGCTTCCATGGGGATGGCCAGGTCGGCGTCGCCCACGCGGTCCACGTACACGGCCCAGCGCGGCCGGTAGCCGGGCGGGAGGTTGGCCGCGAAGTGGCGCGCGCCCAGCCCGCCCTCCAGCCCGTCGGTGAAGAGGATGTCCACCCCCACGGCGGGCGGGGTCTCGTTGAGAATCTGCGCGAGCTCCATCAGCACGGCGGTGCCCGAGGCGCCCTCGTTGGCGCCGGGGACGGGGCGGCGGCGCAGGTGGTCCTCGGGATCGCGGGTGGCGTGCTCGGGCGAGTCCCAGTGGGTCACCAGCAGCACGCGCTCGGCCGCGTCCGGCCGCCAGCGCGCGAAGTAGTTGGCGTAGCGCCGCTTCCCCGTCCCGAACTCCTGCACCACCAGAGTGTCCGCCCGGAAGCCGAGCTGGCTGCGCATCCACGCGCGCTGCCGCTGGTGGGGCGGAAGCCCGGCCACGCGCGGCCCGAACGCCACCTGCTCCCCCAGGTGCGCCCATGCCAGCCTGGCATCGAACGCCCGCGGCTCGGGCGCCTCGGCCGCGCAGGCGGCGAGGAGCACGAACGGGATGGCGTGGAAGGGACGGAGACGGGGGAGGTGGGCGTTCACGGGACGATAATGGTGCGGATGGAGCGGGCCGGTTGAAGCAACCTGTCGCGTGGGGTATGTTAGAGAAGCCCGCAAAAGCCGGCAAGTCCTTGTGATAAGACGATGCGAATCCTGACCCGATACTTGCTCCAGGCGCACCTGGGGCCCTTCTTCTTCGCCTTCGTGGCGCTTACCGGCGTGGTTTTGATCAACACGCTCGCCAAGCGCCTCGCGGAGCTGGCCGGAAAGGGGCTGCCGCTGGGAGTGATCCTGGAGTTCTTCGTGCTGGCGCTCCCCGCGGCGGTGGCGCTCACCTTCCCCATGGCGGTGCTGGTGGCGGTGCTCTACACCTTCTCCACCTTCACCGCCGAGAACGAGATCATGGCGCTGAAGGCCAGCGGGGTGGACCTGCGCCGCCTGCTGGTGCCGCTGCTGGTGGCGGCGGGGGCCATCACGGGGATCATGGTGTGGTTCAACGACCGCGTGCTCCCGGAGTCCAACTTCAAGTGGAGCCAGCTCTACCTGGACATCGCCCGCAAGACGCCCACGCTGATCCTGGCCCCGCAGACGCTCAACCGCATCGCCCCGTCCAACGCCACGGGGCAGGTGTTCTACATGCGCGCGGCGCGCATCGAGCCCGGCACCAACCGGCTGTGGGACGTCTCCATCTACGACGTCACCAACCCGTCGATGGTACGCACCATCTACGCGGACTCCGGGCGCGCCCTCTTCAACCGCGCCCAGACGGACCTGGTGATGAGGCTCTTCAGCGGCCACATGCGCGAGGTGTCGCTGGACGATCCCAAGGTGTTCCGGCGCATCGACTTCCAGGAGCAGCGCTTCGGCATTCCCGGCGTGGGCAACCTGCTGCAGGCCGGCGGCACCGGCGGCGCCGGCTACCGCGGCGACCGCGAGATGACCATCGGGATGCTGGCGGCGCACGTGGACACCCTGGCGCGCGACCGGCGGGCCTCGCTCAAGCGCGCCCGCGAGATCGCCACGCGCGACCTGGCGCTCGCCCTCCCGGGGGCCAAGCGCGCGGCGCCCAGGGTGTCGCCCAGCTCCGGGATCATCTCCCCGGAGGCGGGCGACGCGCGCGAGCGGGCTCGCCGCACGGCCGACGAGCTGCAGGCCTCCCGCCGGCGGGCGGCGGACCTGGAGCGCGAGATCAGCGACTACCAGGTGGAGATCCACAAGAAGTACTCCATCGCCGTGGCCTCGCTCGTATTCGTGCTGGTGGGGGTACCGCTGGCGCTGAGGTTCGGCGGCGGGGGGATCGGGATGGTGATCGCCACCAGCATGGTCATCTTCTCCGTCTATTACGTGGGGCTGATCGGCGGCGAGTCGCTGGCCGGGCGCGGCTTCGTGAAGCCGTGGCTGGCGATGTGGATCGTGAACGCGGTCATGGCGGTGGTGGGGGTGCTGGGGCTGGCCACCACGGGGCGCGAGTCGGCCACGGGCCGCACCAGCGCGTGGGAAGGGATCGTGCAGGCGCTGCGGGGGCTCACGGGCCGGAGGGCCGAGGCGTGAGCATCCTTTCGCGCTACGTCGCCCGGCAGTTCCTCGCCACCTTCTTCATGCTGGTGCTGGGGCTGCCGCTCCTCTTCATCATCGGCGACATCACGGACAACATCGACAAGTACATCGACCGCGGGGTCACGGGCGGCCGGCTCTTCATGTCGTACGTCTACCAGTTCCCCCTGTTCGTTCTGTACGGCTTCCCCATCGCGGCGCTGGTGGCCACCGTCTTCACCATCGGGGGGATGACGCGGCACCAGGAGATCACCGCCGCCAAGGCCGGGGGGATCTCCTTCTACCGCCTCTTCCTCCCCATCCTGATGCTGGGGCTGCTGCTGGTGGCGGGGGCGTTCGGGCTGAGCGAGCTGGTGCCCATCACGCTGGGGAAGCGCGCGGTGCTGCTGGGCGAGCAGACCTCGTCGTCCAAGGGCCCGCGCCTGAGCTTCGTGTACCAGACGGAGCGCGAGGGGGTGCTCACCGCCCGCCGGCTGGACCCCACGGGGGGCGAGATGAACCAGGTGGTGCTGGAGCGGAACGCGGCCCGCGGGCAGCCCGGCATCCACCGCATGGCCCAGCGCGCGGCCTGGACGAAGCGCGGCGGGTGGAAGCTGTACCAGGGCTACACGCGCATCCTCCACCCCGACGGGCGCGAGGTGACGGCGCGCTTCGACTCGCTGCGCGTCCCCGGCCTGGTGGAGACGCCGGAGGACTTCCTGGGCGAGCCCAAGGAGCCGGAGCAGATGAGGTACGCGGAGATGTCGCGCTTCATCGGCGCCATCGAGCGCTCGGGTGGCGACGCCAACCCGCTGCGCGTGGAGCGCGGCCAGAAGATCGCCATCCCGGTGGCCGTCATCATCATCATCATCTTCGGCGCTCCCCTGGTGACCTCGTCGCAGCGCGGCGGCACGGCGTACGGCGTGGGCGTGTCGCTGGGCGTCACCATCATCTACCTCCTCCTCTTCCGCGTGGGCAAGGCGCTGGGCAGCAGCGGCGCGGTCGATCCCGTGATCGCCGCGTGGGGGCCCAACGTGCTGTTCCTGGTCGCGGGAATCATTCTCATGTTCCGCGTTCGCACGTAAACTACCGGGCTCACACAGAGATACAGAGGCACAGAGATGAAGTCGTCTCTGTGCCTCTGTGTCTCTGTGTGAGTCCTTGCAGAGCCTGCCGCCGGGTGGTACCCTGCCGCACAGGCGTTCACCGATACCCCCGCCTTTTGATCCCATGCGACTTCCCTTCGTACTCGCGGCGCTCCTCTTCTCGACGAACGCGCAGCCGGAGCCCAGCCCCTCGTTCGCCGAGCCCTCGCTCTCGCCGGATGGGCGGGAGATCGCGTTCGCCTCGGGGGGCGACATCTGGACGGTGCCGGCGCAGGGGGGCGAGGCGCGGCTCCTGGTGTCGCACCCGGCCACCGAATCGCGGCCCGTGTACTCGCCGGATGGAAGGCGGGTGGCGTTCATCTCCACGAGAACGGGGAACGGCGACATCTACGTGCTCGACTTCGCCTCGGGCGACGTGAGCCGCATCACCTGGGACGACGCCAACGACCAGCTGGACGGGTGGTCGCGCGACGGGCGCTGGCTGTTCTTCACCAGCACCAGCCGCGACGTGGCGGGGATGAACGACATCTACCGCGTGAGCGCCTCCGGCGGCACGCCCATGCGCGTGGCGGCCGATCGCTACACGAACGAGTTCTTCTCGTCTCCCTCGCCCGGCGACTCGGTGCTGGCGATCACGGCGCGGGGGATCTCGTCGGCGCAGTGGTGGCGGCTGGGGAGCAGCCACATCGACCAGTCGGAGATCTGGCTGGTGCGGCCGGCCAGCGGCTCCGCGCCACCGCGCTACGAGCAGGTGACGCAGGGCGGCGCGCGGGAGCTGTGGCCGTCGTGGAGCCCGGACGGGCGTACGCTGTACTTCGCGAGCGACCGCGGCGGAGCGCAGAACCTGTGGGCTCACCCGCTGGGCGGCTCGCCCCGGCAGCTGACGCGCTTCCGCGACGGGCGCGTGCTGTGGCCCAGCGTGTCCGCGGACGGGCGCACCATCGTCTTCGAGCGCGGCTTCCGCATCTGGTCGCTGGACGTGGCGAGCGGGCGCGCGGCCGAGGTGCCCATCGTGCGCCGCGGCACCCCGGCCGGGCCCGGCACCGAGCGCCTGGTGCTCAACGACCAGATCCAGGAGCTCGCCCTTTCGCCCGACGGGAAGAAGGTCGCCTTCATCGTGCGCGGCGAGGTCTTCTCGGCGGCGAGCAAAGAAGCGGGCGACGTGCCGCGCGTGACCAGCACGCCGGAGATGGAGTCGCAGGTCACCTGGGCGCCGGACAGCCGCCGCCTGGCCTACGTGTCGCTGCGCGACGGCGCCTCGGCCATCTACCTCTACGACTTCGGCACGCGCGCCGAGACGCGCCTCACGCGCTCGGAGGCGGGCGACCACTCGCCGCGCTTCTCGCCGGACGGCAGCTCGCTGGCGTTCGTGCGCGGAGGGACGGAGCTGCGCGTGCTGGAGCTTGCGTCGCGCCGCGAGCGCGCGCTGGCCACGGGGGCGCTGGAGCGGCCGCCGCTCACCTCTGACCGCTCCATCGCCTGGTCGCCGGACGGGGAGTGGATCGCGTACTCGGCGGCGGGGGACCGGCTCTTCCGCAACGTGCACGTGGTGCCGGCGGCGGGGGGCCCCAGCCGGCCCGTGTCGTTCCTGGCCAACTCGTCCACGGGCAACACCATCTCGTGGAGCCCGGACGGCACCTTCCTCCTCTTCGAGAGCGGGCAGCGCACGGAGCGCTTCCAGCTCGCGCGCGTGGACCTGGTGCCGCGCACGCCGCGCTTCCGCGAGGACCAGTTCCGCGACCTCTTCCAGCAGGAGAACCCGCGCAACCCCGCGCCCCCGGCCGACTCCGCCGCGCGCCCGCGCCAGGACTCCGCGGCGGCCCCGGCGCGCGGCCGGCGCATCGTGTTCGACGAGATCCGCCGCCGCCTCTCGCTCCTCCCCGTGGCGGTGGACGTGGGATACCAGGCGATCAGCCCGGACGGCAAGCAGGTGCTGCTGATCGCGGGCGCGGCGGGGCAGCAGAACCTCTACCTCTATCCGCTGGACGAGCTGGCGCGCAACGAGCCGGTGGCGCGGCAGATCACCTCCACGCCGGGCCCCAAGGGTGACGCCCACTGGTCGCCGGACGGCAAGGAGATCTACTTCCTGGACGCGGGGCGCATCCAGTCCGTGACCGTGGAGAGCCGGGCCCTGCGCCCGGTGCCCGTCGCCGCCGAGATGGAGGTGGACTTCGCGCGGGAGAAGGTGGCGGTGTTCCAGCAGGCGTGGAGCTACCTGCGCGACCACTTCTACGACGAGAAGTTCCACGGCGCCGACTGGAACGCCGTGCACGCCCGCTACGCGCCCCACGTGGCCGGCGCCCGCACGCCGGACGAGCTGCGCCGCGTCCTTCAGCTGATGGCTGGCGAGCTCAACGCCTCGCACCTGGGCGTGAACCCGCCGGGCGGCTCCAGCACGCCCTCCACGGGCCGGCTGGGCCTCTTCTGGGACGCCCCCGAGTACGAGCGCTCCGGCCGCCCGCGCGTGTCCGAGGTGGTCCCGCTGGGCCCGGCGGACGTGGCGGGCATCCGCCCCGGCGACGTCCTGCTGCGGGTGGAGGGCGTGGCGATCACCCCGCGCACCAACCTGGACCAGCTCCTTGCCTTCCGTATCGGGCGGCGCACGGTGCTGCGGGTGGCGTCATCGGGGGGCGCCGAGCGCGACGTGGTGGTGCGCCCGGTGAATGCGGCGACGGAGAAGGGGCTGCTCTACCGGCAGTGGGTGGAGGGGAACCGGCGCTACGTGGAGCGCGCCAGCGGCGGGCGGCTGGGCTACGTGCACATGTTCGACATGAGCGAGGGCTCGCTCTCGCAGCTGTACGTGGACCTGGACGCGGAGAACCACGGCCGCGAGGGCGTGGTGATCGACCTGCGCAACAACAATGGCGGCTTCGTGAACGTGTACGCCACCGACGTGTTCGCGCGCCGTCCGTACCTCACCATGCAGCCGCGCGGGATGCGCTCCGCCCCGGCCCGCGGCCAGCTCGGCCAGCGCGCGCTTGAGCGTCCCACGGTCCTCGTCGTCAACCGCCACTCCCTCTCCGACGCGGAGGACTTCACCGAGGGCTACCGCACCCTCGGCCTGGGCCAGGTGGTGGGCGAGCCGACGGCGGGGTGGATCGTCTTCACCTGGAACGTGCCGCTGGTGGACGGCTCCATCGTGCGCCTCCCCCGCGCCCGCATCACCGACAACCGCGGCCAGAACATGGAGCTCAACCCGCGCCCCGTGGACGTCCGCTCGCAGCGCGCCATCGGCGAGAGCTACGCGAACCGCGACACGCAGCTGGATGCAGCGGTGAGCACGCTCCTCAAGAAATAGGCATCACACAGAGACACAGAGGCACAGAGAAGAAGTTCTTCTCTGTGCCTCTGTGTCTCTGTGTGAGCCCCTTACTGGTACTGGATGTAGAGCGGCTCAGGCCACAGCTGCAGGAGGTCCCGCGGCGTGGTGAGCGGGTCGCCCCGCTTGGTATCGTTGTGGTAGAAGTTCTTCCAGCCCGTGTACTGCGCCGGGTGGCGAACGATGTAGTCGCGGTACGAGTCGTACTTCAGCCAGGGCGCGCCCCAGCCGTCCATGTGCATCACCAGCTGCACCTCGGGGCGCAGCTTCACGTTCTGCACGTCGGGCACCATGCCGCGGGTGAAGCGGTGGATGATGAGCAGCTTGGGCGGCAGGTTGTTGTCCTGCACGATCTTGGTGAGGCGGTCCATCACGTAGTTGATGTCGGCCGCGTACATCGTCCCGATCTTGGCGCCGGGGCGCGTGCCGCCGCGCATGTAGAACTCCGGGTCCACCGCGAAGTGCACGTCCGGCTTCGCGAGGACGGAGTCGAAGCGCGGCATGATGCTGCGGATGTCGTCGGTGCCCACCTGCACGTCCACGAACAGGATGCCGTTGATGGACTGCGCCATCTTGTGGATGGAGTCCACCACCGCGTCGCGGATCTGCGTGCGGTACTTGCCCGAGGGGCCCGGATCGCCCTGCGCCACCACGGCGATCAGGTGGAGGCCCGGGATCACCGGCGTGCTGGGATCGGCTTCCTTCCACGCGTTGGCCTGGCGCTGCAGGCGGGACAGCATCTCCGCGCGCGGGTACTCGCCCAGGGCGCCCATCCGCTTGGAAGCGGGGTTGCCGTAGTAGACGACCACGCGGTTGCAGGGGAGGATGGAGCCGTCCTTGAACGCCGGCATCTGCGGGTACCACTTCTGCTCCTTCGCGAACAGCGGGTTCTTCCCCGCGCCGGGACGCTTGGCGGCGGAATCGGCCTGGAGCGCCTGGGCCGCGGCGTCCAGCTTCTGCTGCCGCTGCTGCTGGCACTGCGTGGCCTGGGCGGCGGTGTTCCCGAACTTGAAGGCCGTCGCCGGCTGCGCGGGAGCGTTGGCCGCCGGGGCGCCCGCCGCCGGGCCGCCCTTGGCCGCCGTGTCGCCCTTGGCCTGCGCCTTCCCCGCTTCGCCGCCGCCGCTGTCGCCGCCGCACGCGGCCAGCGCAGCCACCAGCAGAGCGGCGCAGGTGCCCTTCCACAACGATCTCGTCTCCGTCACGGCAATCTCCTTCGATGAGCGGCCCGCGGGCCGCGAATTCGGGTCTGCGCCCTCCGCGCAGGCGGGCACGGCGGCGCTCCTGCAAGGTTCGTGGCAGCGCGCATCCGCTATTCGCGAACTGCGTGCCCGCGCGCCGCCAGGTACCGCCGCGCCTCGGCCAGCGTGTACTCCCCGAAGTGGAAGATGGAGGCCGCCAGCACCGCGTGAGCCCCCGCCGCCAGCCCCGCGTCCAGGTGCTCCAGCGCCCCCGCGCCCCCCGACGCGATCACGGGAATCCTCACCGCGCCGCTCACCGCGCGCAGCAGGTCCAGGTCGTAGCCGTCGCGCGTGCCGTCGCGGTCCATGGAGGTGAGGAGGATCTCGCCGGCGCCCAGCGACTCCACGCGCCGCGCCCACTCCACCGCGTCCACCCCCGCCGCGCGGCGCCCGCCGTGGGTGAACACCTCGTAGCCGCTCCCGGTGCCGGAGGTGCGCGCGTCGATGGCCACCACCACGCACTGCGAGCCGAAGTGGGCCGCCGCGCGCGCCACCAGCTCGGGATCTTCCAGCGCGGCGGTGTTCACCGACACCTTGTCCGCGCCCGCGCCCAGGATGGCCACGAAGTCGTCCACCGACCTCACGCCGCCGCCCACGGTGAAGGGGATGAAGATGGACTCGGCCGTGCGCCGGATGGCCTCCAGCATCGACGCGCGCCCCTCGTGCGAGGCGGTGATGTCCAGGAAGCAGAGCTCGTCCGCGCGCTCGGCGTCGTACCTCATCGCCTGCTCCACCGGGTCGCCCGCGTCGCGCAGCCCCTCGAACTGGATCCCCTTCACCACCCGCCCGTCGCGGACGTCCAGGCAGGGGATGATGCGCTTGGCTAGAGCCACGAGACCTCCCTGAGCCGCGCGACCATGCCGTCCGAGAGGGTGCCGCGGTACACGCCCTCCACCGGCCCGCGGAGCATCAGCGCGAAGTCGTCGCGCACCTCCACGTGGAGCACGCCGCCGGGCATCCTCACCTCCACGCGCCGCTCGGTCACCATGCCGCGGCGCACGGCGGCGGCGGCCACGGCGCAGGCGCTGGAGCCGGAGGCGCGCGTCTCCCCCGCTCCGCGCTCCCACACCCACGCCTCCACGGCGCCGGGCTCCACCGGCACCGCGAACTGCACGTTGGTGCCGCGCGCGAACGCGGGGTGGGTGGAGAGCTGCGGGGCGCGGCGGCGCAGGTCCTCCACGTCCACCTCGTCCATGAACACCACGCAGTGAGGGTTGCCGATGGAGACGGTGTTGATGAGCACCGCGTCGCCCGCTTCCAGCTCCAGCGCCTCGTTGTCCACCTCGCGGTCGGGCCCGTCCAGCCCCACGTCCGCGCTGCGGAAGGAGGCCACGCCCATCTCCGCCTCCACCATCAGCACGCCGCCGCCCATGTCGCCCACCACCGTCATCCCCACGATCCCGCCGGGCGTCTCCACGGTGAAGGGCACGCCGGTGTGAACCTCGCCGCGCCCCAGCAGGTACGCGGCGAAGATGCGCAGCCCGTTGCCGCTCTTCTCCGCCTCGCTCCCGTCGGGGTTGAAGATGCGCAGCCCGAAGTCCGCCGCCGTGGAGCCCGTGCGCCCCAGGATGCCGTCCGATCCCACCCCCGTGTGGCGGTCGCACACCAGCCGCACGGCCGGGGGCGTGAGGTCGAACGCGAGCCCGTCCATCTCCAGCGCGATGTAATCGTTGCCGAGCCCGTGGCCCTTGAAGAACTCGCTCATCTGATCTTCCTGGAAGAACTGCATCTCACACCGAGGCACAGAGACACAGAGATCACAAACGTGCGAAGTTGCCGAGGATGCGGAGCCCGTCTTCCTGGCTCTTCTCCGGGTGGAACTGGATGCCCCACACGTTGCCGCGCCGCACGATGGAGGCGAAGGCGTCGTCGTAGGTGCAGCGCCCCAGCACGTGCTCGCCGTCCGCGTCCAGCATCCCGTAGGAGTGCACGTGGTAGAAGTAGCGCGGCTTGGGGCCCGCGATCCCCTCCAGCACCGGGTCGCTCTCCGCGGCGCGCACGAACTCCACCGAGTTCCACCCCACGTGCGGGAGGGGGAGGCCGGTGCGCAGCCGCTTCACGGTGCCGGGGATCAGCCCCAGCCCCGCGACGCCGGGCGCCTCCTCGCTCGCGTCGTAGATGAGCTGCATCCCCACGCACACGCCCAGGAAGGGACGCTCCGCCGCGATGAACTCGCGCACGGCATCCGCCAGCCCGCTCTCCTCCAGCCGCGTCATGCACTGCCCGAAGTGCCCCTGGCCCGGAAGGACCAGGCGGTCCGCCTTGCGCGCGACGGCCGGGTTGGAGGTGAGGGTCACCTCGGCGCCCTCGTGCTCGAAGGCGCGGGCCACGGAGCGCAGGTTCCCCGCCCCGTAGTCCAGCACCACCACCTTCACAGCGCCCCCTTGGTGGAGGGCACCTCGCCCTCGCGGCGCGGGTCCAGGCGCGTGGCGGCGTCCAGCGCGCGGGCGGCGGCCTTGAAGGTGGCCTCCACGATGTGATGCGCGTTGTCGCCGCGGATGCCGTCCAGGTGCATCGTCAGCCGCGATTCCATGGCGAAGCCGCGCCAGAACTCGGCCGAGAGCGCCGCGTCGAAGTCGCCGATGCGGGGCTGGTCCGCCGGGAGCGGTACCTGGAAGTGAAGGAACGGGCGGCCCGAGACGTCCACCACCGCGCGCACCAGCGCCTCGTCCAGCGGCACGGCGGCATCGGCGTAGCGCACGATGCCCCGCTTGTCCCCCAGCGCCTCCAGGAACGCGCCGCCGAGGGCGATCCCCACGTCCTCTACCGTGTGGTGCGCGTCGATGTGCAGGTCGCCCGTGCACTCGACCTCGATGTCGAACATGCCGTGGCGCGCCAGGGCGTCCAGCATGTGGTCGAAGAAGCCGACGCCCGTCGCCACCTCGGCCCTGCCGGTGCCGTCCAGATCGATCCGCACGCGGATCTGCGTCTCGCGAGTGCTCCGCTCGCGCGTTCCCACCCGGCTCATCGCGCCTCCTCCATGATGGCGCGCACGGCGCCCAGCAGCTCGTCGTTCTCTTCCGGCGTGCCGACGTTGGCGCGCA
>DASVSA010000624.1:0-2382 GCA_036388335.1 Longimicrobium sp.
ACGTGTGGACGCGCCCCCTTTCCGGCGGCGGAGCGTCGATCCTCTTCGAGGACGTGACGCCCCGTATCGAGCGCGACAAGGACCTGGCCCGCTACGCCGCCGAGGCGGAGGAGGCGAGCCGCGCCAAGAGCCGCTTCTTCGCGGCCGCGAGCCACGAGCTGCGCACGCCTCTGCACGCCATCGTGGGCTACACGCACCTCCTGGCCACCTCCACCTTCGGCCCGATGCCGCCCGAGGCGGAGCGCGCCGCCGAGCGCTCCGGCCTGTGCGCCGAGCACCTGGCGCGCCTGGTGGACGACGTCCTCCTCCTCTCCACCACCGAGATCGACCGCCTGCGCATCGCCCCCGTGCGCATGGCCCCCGCGGACTTCCTCCACAGCACGCTGGAGCCGCTGCGCGTGCAGGCAGAGGCCAAGGGGCTCAGGTTCACCATCGCCGCGGCAGACGGGCTGCCGGAGCTGGAGAGCGACCCGGAGCGGCTGCGGCAGGTGCTGCAGGCGGTGGTGGGCAACGCGGTCAAGTTCACCCCGCGCGGGAGCGTGCGCGTGGAGGCCCGCGCCGCCGGCGAGCCGCACGCCATGGAGTTCCGGGTGGCCGACACCGGCCCCGGCATCCCGGTGGATGAGCGCGAGCGCATCTTCGAGCCCTTCGAGCAGCTCTGCGACCCCTCGCGCACAGACTCCGTCAACCGCGGCACCGGGCTGGGCCTCACGATCGCGCGGCAGCTCACTACGCGCCTGCACGGGACTCTGGAGGTGGAAGATGACGCCGCCGACGCGGGCGCCGTCTTCCGGCTGAGGGTTCCGCTGGACTTCCCGGCCTGAACGGCATCTCACACAGAGACACGGAGAAGCGGCCCGTAACCCTTTCCGGGGCGCGGGCCGCTTCGCTATTGTTCCGGGAGCAACCGCACCCGATCCCCGCACCGGACGCCATGCTCCGCCTCCACGAGTACCGCTACCACCGGCCCGAGCGCCTGGCCGACGCGCTGGCGCTCCTGCGCGAGCACGAGGACGCGCTCGCCATCGCCGGGGGTACCGACCTGATGCCGAACATGAAGCACCGCCTCTTCACCCCGCGGCACCTGGTGGCGCTCAAGGGGATCCCGGAGCTGCGGGGGATCGGCTTCGTGGACGCGGCGGGGAACGCGGTGGACGAGGAGTCCGCCGTGGAGCTGGCGATCGGCGCGGGGGCCACGCTCACCGAGGTGGCGCGCAGCTCGGTGGTGAGGCGCCACTTCCCCTCGCTGGCCGAAGCCGCGGGGAAGGTGGCAGCCCCGCAGATCCGCAACGCGGGGACGATGGGCGGCAACCTGTGCCTGGACACGCGCTGCACCTACTACAACCAGAGCTTCTTCTGGCGCGAGGCGCTGGGCTTCTGCCTCAAGAAGGATGGCGACGTCTGCCACGTCACCAAGGTGGGGAAGAAGTGCGTGGCGGCCCACTCCGCCGATACGGTGCCCGTGCTGATGACGATGGGCGCGCAGATCGACCTGGCCTCGGCCGATGGGCCGCGTACGGTTGCCGTCGACGACTTCTTCGTGGCCGACGGCAAGTCGAACACCGTGCGCCGCCGCGACGAGCTGGTGAGGCGCATCCGCATCCCCCTCGCGGGCCCGGGGCTGCGGACGGCGTACCGAAAGGTGCGGCAGCGCAACTCGGTGGACTACCCGCTCCTCTCCATCGCCGCCGCCGCGCGCCTGTCGCCGGACGCGCGCGTGGAGTCGCTGTCGCTGGTGGTGTCCGCGCTGGGATCGAGGCCGCGCGTGGTCACCGGGCTCGACAAGCTGGCCGCCGGCTTGCCCCTGCGGGAAGTGATGGACGGCGTGGCGCAGCAGGCCTTCAAGCAGTGCCATCCGCTGGAGAACATGATCGTGGACCCGGACTGGCGCCGCGCCATGGTCCCCGTGTACGTCCGCCGCGCCCTCGAAGAGATGGCCGCGGCCTGACCGCAGGCTCACCCCGAGCCACGGAGAGGCGATGCCCTCCCGCCGCCTGCCCCACCTCACGCTCCTCCTCCTGCTCTTCACCGTCCACCCGCTGGCGGCGCAGGTGCGCTCGTTCGCGGTGACGTCGGAGAACGACGCCTACAACTTCTGGATCCCTTTCGAGCTCCGCCCGGACGAGGAGTACACCAACGGGGTGGAGCTCGCGGCCGAGCTGGAGGGCGCTCCGCTCTGGGGCCGCTTCGTGCGCGGCCGCGGGCTGTGCGGTGGCGGCGACAGCATCGGCGCCTGCCTCTCCACCCGCGTGCGCTTCGGGCAGAAGATCTTCACCCCGCGCACCCAGCTGGTGGACCCGGTGGGGGAGCGGCCGTACGCGGGATGGCTGTACCTGGGCGCCGCCGGGATCGTGGAGCGTGCCCGGGTGCGCCGCTCGGCGG
>DASVSA010000625.1:0-5608 GCA_036388335.1 Longimicrobium sp.
GGCGTGCATCCACGCTGAAGTCACGCACCTTTCCGGGCGCTACGCCAACCTCCACCGCATGGCCGCGCGCTACGCGGACCAGGTGGCGCGCCGCGGCGTGGACACGCGCACCGACCTGGAGGTGCTGGGCTTCGTGGAGCGCGCGGTCCTCGCGCTTGATGCGTGCGCGTACGAGACGATGGACCCCGCGCTGGCCCCCGCTCGCCTCTTCCAGGAGATCGACCGCGCCGGCCGCCGCGTGGCCCTCGCGCTCGACCTGTCACCCGCCACACGCGCTTTCTTCACCACGCTGGCCGGCGCCGACGCGTCGTACGGTGCACTGCTGGAGGAGGAGCGCGCCTCGCTCTCCGCCCGTCGCCGGCTCTCCCCGCGCACCGACCTTCGCGTGCCCCTCACGCGCGCGGAGGCGACGCTGGCCCGCCTTGCCGAGCTGTGCCAGGCCCTTGAAGGGAAGTACGTCGACTATCGCGTCAACCGCTCGGCGGACTCGCTCCGCATCCTCCTGGACCACGACGGCGACCACTTCTACCTCGCCGTCGCGACCCCCGGCCACCCCCAGCGGGAGGGCGACCTCCTCACCTTTGTCTTCTCGCAGCTCTCGCTGGCCGGGCGCCACGAGTACCGCGTGGTCCTCCTGGGCGACCCCCAGGGGATCTCCAACTGGGAGGTGGGCGAGGAGATGTGGGTGGACCTGCGGGTCAACACCGCCTCCGGCCCCACCACGCCCATCTCGCGCACCGTTCACTGCGAGGTGGTGGACCAGCGCAACTTCGCCGTCAGCTTCGACACGCCGGCCGAGGTGGCGACGCTCTCCGGCCTCCAGGTGACCGTGCACCCCGGCCACCGCGTGCGCGGCGCGATCCTCTTCCAGCGCCGCCTCGCCGTGGATGCGCCCGTCCCCTCGCCGCCCGCCGGCACTCCGCCCGAGCCGGCCCGCGCGCCGCTCCTCCCACTGCGCCGCCTCCGTCCCTGACCCGCCATGCACCTCCCCCTGATGGACCTCGCCGCCCGCATCCTCCGGCTCATCCACAAGCCGGGCGACCCGATGCCGTCTCAGGCCGACGATCCGACGCCATCCCCGGCTGACGATCCGACACCGTCCCCGGCTGACGATCCGACACCGTCTCAGGCCGACGATCCGACGCCGTCTCAGGCCGATCTTCCGGATCGCACCGCGCGCCGCGAATCCCGGAGGCGTGGACTCGCCCCTCAGCTCCCGCAGGATCCATCCAGTCCCCGCAGGGGGACTTCGTGTAGTCGTTGCAGCGATTTCAATCGCCCGCTCCTGGCCCTCCTGATCCTGCTCCTCCCCGCGCCCGCCGAAGCGCAGTTCCGCTTCCCCTGGCGCCGCCCGAAGCCGCCTGCCCTCGTGCAGCCGCAGTGGCCCTCCGCGCCCACGCCGGCCGTGAGCCCGCCGCCGGTTGCGGCCGAGGCCGCGCAGGCGCCCGCCACAACACCACCGAGCGCCGCGCCGCCGGTGATGCCGCAGCCCGTCCAGCCCCAGCCCCTTACGCCCCTCCAGCAGGAAGACCGCGCGCGCCTCCTCAAGATGGCACGCGACGCATCACTCACCCCCGCCGCCACGGTGCGCGACGCCGAAGACCGCATGGAGCGGTGGAAGATGGTGATGCTGGTCGACCCCGCCGACGTGGAAGCGCGGCTCGGCTACGAGCAGGCTCAGAAGGCGCTCGACGCCGCACGGGCGCGCGACGAGACTGCCCGCACCACCCGCGAGGCCCGCGACCGGGAGCTGTCCGAGAAGCGCGACCGTCTGCGGATGGCGGAGCGTGCCCTGTACACTCGCGACCTGGATGGCGCCGGCGGAATCCTCGAAGACGTCCTCCGCCAGCACCCGGACGATCCGCGCGCGGCCTCACTGACGGAGATGCTCCGCGATGCTCGTCGTGCCCAGGAAGTGCGGCGGCGGCTCGTCTTCGGCGCCGCGGGGCTGCTCGTGGTCGCGCTCCTGGTGGCCGCCTGGGCGCGCGGCGCATACCGGGCGCGGAGGCAGGAAGCGCCGCCCGCCACCGAACGTCCCCGCGCGCTGGTCAGGATCGTGGATGGCGTGGGCCGCGGAAAGCTGGTTCCCATCACGCAGGACATCCTGCGCATCGGCGCGGCGGAAGACGCGGAGAACGGGGACCTGAACGACCTCGTGGTCAGTGATGACGGAGCCGCCGTCTCGCGCTACCACTGCGCCATCGTCCGCAAAGGCGGCGACTACCTCCTCCTGGACTCGTCGCTGAACGGCACGCGCCTCAATGGCCGGCGCCTTCCGCGCGGCGAGCACCACGTTCTGCGTCACGGCGACGAGTTCGTCCTCGCCGGGTCGTCGCGCCTCAAGTTCCTCCGCACGTGATCGTGGAGCGCGTTCTCGCCGAGCGCGGCGCCACCGTGATCGCCCTGGTGCGCGACGGGGCAGGGTACCCGTTCGTGCTCAAGCGGCTGGCCGCGCCCGGTCCCGGCGACGAGCGCCTCCGCGCCGAGGCGGAGCTCCTCGCGCAAGCGCGCGGGCACGGCGTGGTGGCGCTCCACGGCGTCACGCGCGATCCGCCCGGGATCGTGCTGGAGTACGCGGCGGGTGGCTCGCTCGCGGATCTGCTGCGAGCGCGCGGCGCACTCCCGGTCCGCGAGGCCGTGCGCATCGCCGCGAGCCTCGCCGACGCGCTGGCGCACCTCCACGCGCGTGGCATCGTGCACCGCGACGTGAAGCCGAGCAACGTGCTCTTCACCGCAGCCGGCGAGCTGCGCCTTGCGGACTTCGGCGTCGCCGCGTGCATCGGCTCGCGCGGAACGCTGGGCGCCGGATGGCGGGAGTTGCGCGTGGGGACGCCACCCTACGCCGCGCCCGAGCAGTGGACCGCGCCGGAAACCTCCACCCGTCCCGCGGCGGACGTGTTCGCGCTCGGCGTGGTGCTGTACGAGCTGCTCACCGGCCGCCTCCCCTGGGAGCCGCGCGCCGACGAGGACGACGAGGCGTTCGCCCTACGTATCCGCTCGGAACCCCCGGTCGCGGGCTGCGCCGGCGTGCCGTGGGCGCTCCGCGCGCTGGTGATGCAGGCGTTGCGTCCCTGGCCCGAGGCGCGGCCCGCGTCCGCGGCGGAGTTCGCGCGCCGCGCGCGCCGGGCGGTGCGGCGGCCCCTACTGGCGCGCGGGCTCGCTGCCGCCGCCGTCGCGGGCACGCTCGTCCTGCTCCTGCTGCGGATCTTCACGGTACCGGCGTGACGGCGAGGCCCCGCCTGTTGCCGCTGGCCCCGCACCGGGGTAGCGAAGCCCCTCTCGCCGCCTCGCCGTTCTGGCTGGGCACGGGCGCGGGTTGCGGGCTGCGCCTTCACCTCCCCGGCATCGCTGAGCGGCACGCCGCGGTTATCGAGCGCGCGGATGGCTTCTGGCTGATCCCCGTGCGCGCGGTCCAGCCGGCACCCGGGGTGAACCGCGTCCCGGTCACCTCCGAGCTGCGCCTGCACTCGGGCGACGTCATCGAGCTGCTTCCTGGCGTCTCGTTCCGCTTCGTCACAGGCGAGACGAACCAGACGGTGGGGCGTGCTCCCGTGCCGAAACGCCGCCGCTGGGGTAGCGCCCTTGCCCGGCTCCGAAGGCAAATCGGCGGAGGAAGCGGCCTCCTCGGTCCGGCGGTTTGGGCCGCGACAGTGCTCGCGCTCGTCCTTGCCGTCGCGAGCATCGCCATGCTCATGCGGGCGGTCTCGGACGATGTGGCGGTCCGGCCCCTATCCGACGAGGAGGCGGAGCACTTCGATGCGCTCACCCTGCGGGCGTACGACCACGTGGAGCGCGGCACGTCGCTGCTGGAGCTGGGACTCGCGGACCCCGCGCTGCAGGAGTTCGCCCGCGCCGTGAACACGCTGCGGACGAGCCGCCTGCACGAGCACCCGGCCGCCCTGCGGAGCATCGCGGCACTGGAGGGCGCCGTCGCGGCCGTCTACCGCTCCCGTCGCATCCCGGTCCCCGGCCGCTACGCCGCCGCTCGGCCGCCCGGCGCTCCCGGCACGATGCGTGGCGGCATCTCCCCCGACGGGTTCGCCGGCCGCTTCGCCCGCGTGCAGCAACGCTTCACCGCGCGTTTCGGCCGGCCCATCGTGGTTACGGGGCGCGACCACGCGGAGCACATGTCGCTCTACGGTGCGGGGAGCGCGCTGGACCTCCGCGTCCGCGACCTCTCACGCGAACAGGTGGCCTTTGCCGTCGCCGCCCTGCGCGCCGAAGGTATCCGCGTCAAGGACTTCTCGGATGATGCGGTCCTCCGCGCACAGATCAGCAGCGCTCACGCCGCGGGCCTTCCCGCGCGCGCCGGTACCGGCCTCCACCTCCACGCCGACCGCTTCCCCGACCGCCGCGACCGCTGGACCGTGCCGTGAGCGCCGATTCGCGCCTTCGAGCGCTCCTTGCTGTCATCCTGAGCGACGCGCCAGACGCACGCTGCCGCGCGCCTGACCCCGTGCCACGAAGCGAAGGATGTACCGTCCGCGCCCGGTGGCCAGCTCGCCGCCCCGCTCCCTTGCCGCCCGAGAGAAGATCCTTCGGTCGCGGCCACAGCGTTGAGCGACGGGCGGTGTACCGCGCGGCGGCTTCTTCAGGACGACAAACAAACTTGGTCCAACGAACAGATCCAACCTCCCCAGGCGCGCAGAGCCCTCCGCGCCTCATCTCCGCGGCTCCGCGTGAGACCTGCCATTCCACCGTTCAACCGCATTCTGCCATGCCCGCCTATTCCGTCGACTTCGCCACACCGGCCGGTCCCAGGCGCCTCCGATTCACCCTGGATCCCGACCGTCCGGTGGGCGCGCAGGTGCACCAGATCCTGGAGGAGATGCGTCAGCACGGCGTGGTGCTGAGCGGCGGCCCGGGCGACGAGCTGGCGGTGGTGTGGAATGGCATCGATCTACAGCTGGACCGCTCCCCGGACTCGCTTGGCCTGACCCCGGACCGCGCGCTGGAGCTGCGGATGCGGCCCCGCCGCGCACCACCCGCCGAACCGTACTTCCCGCGCACCGCGTACGCCGCGCCGCTCGCCGGGGCCACGGGGGCCCTCGCCGGGTGCCTGGCGGCCTCCACGCTCTCTGACCTGGGGCCGTGGATCGCCACGTACCGCGCTCTTGACGTGGCCGCCGCAGCGCTGCTGGGCGCGGGCACCGGCCTGGGGGTGAGCACGGCGGCGGCGCTCCGGCGGGGAGCGCGCGTGTGGCTCGGCGGGGCCAGCGGACTCCTGGTCGGTGCGACCGGTGGCGGAGTTAGCGCGATGCTGGGAATTCGACTCGGGGTGGTGCTCGATCCGGGGTATCTACTACTGAGGGTGATGGTGTGGGTCGCCATCGCGGCGGGGATCGGGGCGGCGCTGGGGACGCTGGAAGCGGGTGCGCGGCGGGCGCTGGACGGAGCCGTGTACGGGATCACCGCGGGTGCCGCGGGTGCGTTCCTCTTCTCCCTCGCGGGCCCCGCGGAGTTCTGGCAGGCGCTGGCGTTCGCGGTGGTGGGTGCTTCACTCGGCAGCGGACTTCACACCCCCGCACTCCGGCGGGCGCGCGCGGTCCTGGGCACGGACGGGGACATGACACTCCTGCGCATACGCGAGTGGTCGCTCGATGACGGC
>DASVSA010000626.1:0-16879 GCA_036388335.1 Longimicrobium sp.
GGGGTGAGACCGTCGATGGCCAGCATCCAGCCGTGGCCGGCGCGCACGGCCTCTTCGCGCGCGGCGTGGGTGTGCATCCCCCCGCGCAGCACGGGGGTGAGGCCGCGCTCGCGGAGGCCGGCCAGCACCAGGTCGTGGAGCGGCGGATTGACCTCGCGGGGGAAGAGGAGGAGGGGCAGCCCGGCCAGGTCGCGGAAGCTCACCCGCGACGCGCCCGCCAGGGGGTGCGCCGCGGAGAGGAGCACGGCGCTGGCGGAGATGCAGGCGATGTGCTCGCGGGCGACGCGGGGGAAGCCCTCCGGCTCGCCGTAGCCCACGCCCACCTGGATCCTGCGCGCGTCGAGCGCCCGCCACTGCTCGGCCGACGACATGCGGTGCGACACCACGTCCAGCCGCGGCTCGCGCCCCGCCAGCTCCACCGCGACGGACGCCACGCGCGACTCGTGCACCGGCAGCATCTCCGCGTGGCCCAGGTGCAGCTCCGTGCGCTCCACGTTCGCCGCGGCGCGGGTGCTGGCGAGCGCGAGGTCGTTCATCTCCAGGATATTGCGCGCCTCGGCCAGGAACGCCTCTCCCGCCTGCGTCAGCCGCACCCCGTCCGGCGCGCGCACGAACAGCGACGCGCCCAGCTCCTGCTCCAGGTGGGCCACCTGCTTGCTCACCGCCGGCTGCGCGATCCCCAGGACCCGCGCCGCGGCCGCGAACGAACCCTCCTCCGCGATCGCCGCGAAGGTACGCAACTGGTTGAGCTTCACTCCCCACCTCCCATGATCCGCTCGCGCAATCGCCTGGGGCGGCTGCGCTTGGGGTGCCGATTCCTCGCGGGGATGGAGGCTATCACCCGTATGTATTGGACATCCGCGCGGCCCGTGCGCATAGATCAGGTGCGGCCCGGGCTGTCCGGGACGCGCTCACCTCGCGCCCGGGTACTTCGATGCAGGCTGCGCAGCGCGCACCCGTGTGGCCCGAAGGACCCTCGCCGGAGCAGCGGATGTGGCGGGCGTTTCCCCGCGAGCTGGCGGACGTGCTGTGCATCGAGTGCACCGCCGGCCTCCCCATGCGGATGTACGACGAGCTGGCCATCGTCCTCCCCCGCGCCTGGGCGCGCCTCACCGACCCCCTGGGCCGCTCCACGCTGGTGGGGCCGGGAGACGTGGGGCTGGTGCACCCCGGCGAGCTCTGCCGCATAGGCCCGGCCGAGCAGGGCGAGGAGATCTGTGTGCTGCTGGTGGCCCGCGAGCTCCTGGACAGGGACGCCCGGTTCGCGTGCCGGGTGGCTCACGACCCGCAGCTGGCCGCGCAGCTCCACGCCGTCTGGGCCGAGCTCCGGCGCGGGCTCACGGCGCTGGAGGTGGTGGCGCGGTTCCGGGAGGCGCTCTCGCTGCTGGTGCGCCGGCACGCCGCCGCCGCGCCGGATGCCTGGCCCATCAGCCGCAGCCGGGCGGGCGCCGTGCGCGCTCACCGGTACCTGCTGGAGCACTTCACCGAGGCGGTGTCGCTGGAGGCGCTGGCGGAGCTGTCGAAGCTCAACCGCTTCCACCTTCTGCGCGTGTTCCGGCGCGAGTTCGGCGTGACTCCGCACGAGTACCAGCGGCACCTGCGCCTGGCGCGCGCATCGCGGCTGCTGGCGGGCGGGTCCGCCCCGTCGCGCGCGGCGTACCAGGCCGGCTTCTGCGACCAGAGCCACCTCACCCGCCAGCTCAAGTCGCTCACGGGGCTCACCCCCGCCGTGTTCGCGCGGCAGTGCGGTGCGCCGGCCTGACTACGCCGCCAGTGTCGCCAGGTGGCGGACGCTGTCGCGAGCGGTCTCTTCGGTGGCGAGCAGTGCCCGCGCG
Organism: Longimicrobium sp.; assembly: GCA_036388335.1. GTDB lineage: Bacteria > Gemmatimonadota > Gemmatimonadetes > Longimicrobiales > Longimicrobiaceae > Longimicrobium. Next base: position 1,836 of record DASVSA010000626.1, read on the forward strand.
TGCCGCAGCAGCTCGGTTCCCGCCGCCGTGAGGGTAACGCCGCGCGCGCTACGCACCAGCAGGCGCGCGCCGATGGTTCCCTCCAGGTCGTGGATCTGCTTGGAGAGGGCGGGCTGAGCCACGAAAAGGCGGCGCGCGGCGCGCGTGAAGCTCCCTTCCTCCGTGACCGCCACGAAGTACCGCAGGTGCCGGAAGTCCATCTCCCCTCCCATCGCCGCAGGTTTGCCCAAGCCTTTCCCTATGGTGCGTCGGCGGGGAGCGCGGGACAACCCTCTCGTTCGTCACGACTCTGTAACTGCACCCGGCGGGAGGGGAACGCTCATGCGCCGCGGCGGGCGGTGTGGATCAGCAGCTCCACCAGGGTGCCTGTGTCGAAGGGCTTGCGGACGAAGTGCTTGACCGAGGCGGGGAGGATGGTGCCGCTCGGCGGGACCGAGGCGGACATCAGCACCACGGGGAGGGCGGGGAGGTGAGCGGCGATCCACTCGGCCAGCCAGACCCCGGTGCGGTCCGGGAGGTGGAAGTCGGTGAGGACGAGGTCCACCGAGTTGGTGAAGAGGTACGAGAGCGCCACCGCGGTGTCCGGTGCCGAGAGCACGACGGCTCCCGCGGCGCGCAGCAGGCTGCCGAGTGCGATCAGGAGGAGCTCTTCGTCATCCACCACCAGCAGGCGGAGTCCGTCCAGCTCGGCGAGCGGGTCCGCGTCTCCGGGTGGAAGGCAAGGTTGGGCCAAGATCGGTCGCCTCCGGGTTCACGCGGCGTGGCCGCAAGAAAGTGAGGGCGCCAACCTCGGGCGCCCGCGCCGGGGCTGCAAGACAACCTGGCATCCTAGGATCGGGGGTCATACCATCCAGCGGAGGGGCGATCGAGGGGAGGGAACGCTGCACCGAGGGATGCTTCCATGGCGAACCGGGCGCACGACGGGATGGACCGCGACGAGGCGCGGCGCGTGGAGCTGGGCGAGTTCCTGCGGTCGCGGCGCGCACGCCTGCAGCCCGAGGCGGCGCACCTGGTGCGCTCCGGGCGAAGACGCACGCCGGGGCTGCGGCGCGAGGAGGTGGCGCAGCTGGCCGGCATCAGCGCCGCGTGGTACACCTGGCTGGAGCAGGGAAGGGAGATCCGCGTGTCGCCGGAGGTGCTGCACAGGATCGCGGACGCACTTCAGCTCACCCCCGAAGACCGGCGCTACCTGCTGCTGCTGGCGGACCGCGCCCCCGCGACCGGCGACCTCCCCGCGCATGAGACGGTGCCGCCCAAGCTGCGGCGCGTGCTGCAGGCCATGCGCGACGTGCCCGCGTGCGTCATCGGCCGCTACGCCGACGTGCTGGCCGCCAGCCCGGCGCTGCAGGTGCTCCTCCCGCCGCTTCACCTGATCCCGGGCGAGAAGCGCAACATCCTGGTCTACCTCTTCACCGACCGGGAAGTGCGCGCCCGGCTCTCGGACTGGGAGTCGATGGCGCGCGAGTGCCTGGCGCACTTCCGGGCCGGCTACGCCGCGCAGGTGGGCGACCCGCGCGTGGAGAGCCTGGTGCGCCACCTGCTGGAGGCGAGCCCCGAGTTCGCCGAGTGGTGGGGGCGCTACGAGCTGGACCCCGGGCCCGCCGGCCCCGTGATGCTCGAACACCCGGAGGCGGGGATGCTGGTGCTGGACCACGTGCTCCTCTCCATCTCCGAGTCCGGCGGCCTCACCCTGGGCATGCTCAGCCCCTACGACACGGCGACGCGCCACCGCATCCGGCGGCTGGTGTCGGCGTCGGTGCGGCAGGCGGGGTGAACGGCGGGGTCACACAGGGGCACGGAGAGGAGCCGGTCACTCGCGCGCCACGGGGAGGGTGAAGTAGAAGGTGGTGCCGCGGCCGGGCTCGCTCTCCACCCAGATGCGGCCGGCGTGGCCCTCCACGATGGCGCGGGCGATGGTGAGGCCCAGCCCGATGCCCCGGCGGTCGCGGGAGTCGGCCTGCCAGAAGCGGTTGAAGACGTGGGGAAGCTGCGCGGCGGCGATGCCGGGGCCGCTGTCGGTGACTCCCAGGCGCACCTGGTCCCCGTCGGGCTCGGCGGTCAGGTGGATGGTGCCGCCGCGCGGGGTGAACTTGATGGCGTTGCCCACCAGGTTGCTGAACACCTGCTGGATGCGCCCCGGATCCACCCGCACCGCGGGGAGCCCGTCGGGCGCCGCAGTGCTCAGCCGCAGGCCGTTGGATTCCGCCAGCGGACCCATGAAGCTGAGCGCCTCCGACAGCAGGAAGGCCACGTCCTCGGCGCGCGGGTCGATGTCCAGCCCGCCCGTCTCGATGCGCCGCGCGTCCAGCAGGTCGGCGATCAGCCGGTTCATCTGCCCGGCGGCGCGGCGGATGATCTGGAGGTGGCGCTGCTCCCCGGCCGCGTTCCCGTCGAACACCCCTTCCAGGATCAGCTCGGCCGCCGAGCCGATGAGGTTGAGCGGGTTGCGGAGGTCGTGGGCCACGATGCCCAGCAGGTCGTCGCGCGCCTGCGTGGCGTGCACGGCCGCGTCGAAGAGGCGCGCGTTCTCCAGCGCGCTCCCGGCCCGGTAGGCGAGCTCCTCGGCCAGCGCCAGGGCGGGGGCGTCCAGCTCGCGGCCCGTCTCGGTGACGGCCAGCGCCAGGAGGCCCACCGTGGTGCCGGACGCGTTGAGGGGGAGGCACGCCAGCGCGCGCGGCTCCAGGTCGGGCGGCAGCCGGCGGCGCAGCTCGGCCAGGAGCTCGGCGCGCTCCCCGTCGTCTCCATCACCGGCGGGCACGCCGGCCGGGTCGCTCCCCACGAACGTGCCGGCGACCTCGCGCAGGACCGTCTCGCGCTCCACGTCCGCGTGCGCGGCGGCGGCGGCGGCCACGCGGCCCTCCTCCAGGGTGAAGACGACCGAGAAGTCGGAGAGGGTGGGGACGGCCAGGCGGGCCGTGGCGGCGCAGGTGGTGCGCGAGTCCAGCGACGAGCCCAGCACGTGGCTGGCGCGGGCCAGGAACCCCGCGCGCGTGTGGGCCGCGCGCTCGCTGGCGAGCTGCACCGTCTGCTCCTCCAGGTGCTTGCGGTCGCTCAGGTCGCGCATCACCAGCACCCACAGCTCCTTGCCGCCCCGGCTGATGCAGCGCGCGGCCACCTCCAGCGGCACCAGCCCCCCGTCGCGGTGGATGCCCAGCAGCTCGCGCGGCTGCTCGAAGACGGGCGCGTCGTCCGGGAGCTGGAGGAAGTCGGTGATGCGGCGCCCCGGCAGCTCGTCGGCCGAGTATCCCAGCAGCGCGGAGAAGCCGGGGTTGGCGTCCACCAGCACCCCGCGGTCGTGGATGACGATCCCCTCCACCGCCGCCTCGGCCAGCAGGCGGAAGCGCTGCTCGCTCTCCCGCACCTCCGCCTCGGACCAGGCGCGCGCCACGGCCATGGCCAGGCGGTCCGCGCACCCCTTGAGCGACTCCAGCACCGTGGCCGAGAGCGGGTGCTGGGCGAACATCGCCACTACGCCCACCAGGCGGTCCTCGAAGACGAGCGGATACCCCGCGAACGCCACCATCCCCGCCCGCCGCGCCCAGTCGGGATCGGCCAGCAGCGGGTCGTTGAGCAGGTCGTTGGTGAGGTGCGGCACTCGGCTCCGCGCGATGCCGCCGATCTTGGCGTGGCCCACGGGGATGCGGCTGAAGCGCCCGGTGAGGCCCGTGTGAAGCCCCGCGCTGGCCTCCAGCGTGAGCACGCCCTCCGTCTCGTCCAGCAGCCACACGCGCGCGAAGGAGCCCTCCAGGTTGCGCAGGATGGCCTCGGCGCACCCCTGCAGCACCTGCCGGAGCCCCCCGCCCGCCACGACGGCCGCGCCGACGTCGTTGCCCAGCGCGATCCTGTGGTTGCGCTCGGTGAGGTCCGCCTCCGCGTGGCGCCAGGGGCTCACGTCGCGGAACCACCAGATCCGCCCGCCCCCCGGCCGCGGGCGCACCCACACCTCGAACACGCGCCCGTCCGCGAGCTCCACGAGCTCGTTCACCTCCTCCGCGAGCGGCGCGCCCGGCCGGAACAGGGGGTGCCGCGGGTCGCGCAGCCGCGACGCCATCGCGCCGAAGAGCGCCGCCGCGGGGCCGGGCTCCTCCAGCCCCCACAGGCGGAGGAGCTTCTCGTTGAACGACGCCAGCTCCCCGTCGGCATCCACCACCGCGAGCCCGTCGGGGGTCGAGTCCAGGACGGCCTGCAGCGCCCCGAGTCGCCGCTCCAGCGCGACGTCCCGGGCACTGGTGAGCGGAGTGGTTTGATCGCTCTGCAGCATGCTGGGCCCTGGTGCCTGGCGAGTGAACTCGCGGCAACGACTGCACGAAGTCCCCCTGCGGGGACTGGATTTCGTCGACGCGCCGTGCGGCGCGGCGGGCACTGCGGCGCGGAGCGAAGGATCTACGGTCGGCCCGCTGGTGCCCGGCACGTTGCTGGCGAGAATAGATCCTTCCGTCGCCGCCACGGTAGCGAAGCCAGTGAGAGGACCGGCGCGGCGGCTCCTTCAGGATGACAAGCTCCCGATCCACCCTGAAGGAGCAGTCCCCGCAGGGGGACTTCGTGCTGTCGTTGCCGCGAGTTCACTCGCCAGCCGGCTACCCGTGCAGCGCGGTCTTCAGCGCGGCGATGGACTGCTGGATGGCGCCGCGCGCGGCCGGGGTGTCGGCGAGCGGGTTGAGCATCGCGAAGTCGTGCATCGTGCCGTTGTAGCGCACGGTGGTCACCCGCGCCCCCGCCTGCCCCAGCTTGCGCGCGTACTCCTCGCCCTCGTCCTGCAGGATGTCGTCGTCCGTAACGATCAGGGCGTCGGGAAGGCCGCGCAGCTCGTCGATGGTGGCGCGCAGCGGGTAGGCGGTGCTTCCCTCGCTGCCGTCCAGCCCCTGCAGGTCGAACATCCACTTCATCGTCCTGGTGGTGAGCCACGGCCCCTCCGCGTACTTGCGGTACGACGCGTTGTCCGAGAGGTAGTCCACCAGCGGGTAGATGAGCACCTGGAAGTGGATGCGCGGCCCCCCGCGCTGCTTGGCCAGCAGCGTGACGACGGCCGACATGTTGCCGCCCACGCTGTCGCCCATGATGGCCAGGCGCGTGGCGTCCACGTTCAGCTCCTCCGCGTGCTCCACCACGTAGAGCATGGAGGCGTACGCCTGCTCGTTCTGCGTGGGGTAGGTGGCCTCGGGCGAGTTGATGTAGTCCACGAAGACGACGGTGGCGTTGACGCCCTCCGCGATCTCGCGCACCAGCCGGTCGTGACTGACCTTGTCGCCCAGCACCCACCCGCCGCCGTGGAAGTACATCAGCACCGGGAGCTTGCCCGTGGCCCCCTGCGGCCGGATGATGCGGATGCGCGTGGTGCCGGTGGGGCCCACCGGAAAGGTGGTGTCTTCGATGTCGGCCGGCCGCAGCGGCACGGGCTGCGACTGCAGGGAGGTGAGCCCGTCGTGAGCGTCCTGCGGGCTCAGCGACCAGGTGGGAGGCGAGCCGGCCAGGCTGTCGACGAACTTCTGGGTCGCGGTCTCCAGCGTGGACGCCGGCTGGGCGACGAATCCGGCGGGCAGCGGCATCGTGGAGGCCAGGTCGTGGGTGGTCATAGCGGTTCCTTCCCGTGGTGGACGGCGTGCTGCGGGTATCGGATGGATAGCCGCAAGCATCTCCCGCGTCCAATACATCCCCGTGATAGGACCCATCGCTCGCCGGAATGCCGCCCGGATGCCTTCCTCCGCGCCCCCGGCTGAGGGCAGCGGGGGGCGGCTCGGTTCGTGCTGATCTGCACGAGTTCCACCTTGCCTCCGGGACCGTTCATGCCGCACTCCGACGCCCGCGCCAGCCTCGCCTTCCTCGCCGAAACCAGCCGCTGCCTCGCGGGGTCGCTGGACTACGAGACGACCCTGGCGACGGGGGCGGGGCTCGCGCTTCCCCACTTCGGCACCTGGTGCATGGTGGACGTGGTGGAGCCGGACGACACCATCCGCCGCGTGGCCGTGATCCACCCCGATCCCGAGAAGCAGCTGCTGGCGCGCGAGTTCTACGAGAGCCACCCGCCGGACCGCGACGACCCGCTGGGCGCGCCGCGGGTGATCCGCACGCGCGAGTCCGAGTTCGTGCTGGCGTACGACGAGGTGCTGGAGGGGATCACGGAAGAGGAGCACCGCTCGCTGCTGAAGGCGCTCGGCGCGCAGTCGTTCCTCATGGTGCCCATGTGCGCGCGGGGGCGCACGGTGGGCGCCATCACCTTCGTGTCCGACGACCGGCGGCACTATGACCCCGCGGACCTGCTGCTGGCCGAGGACCTGGGGCGGCGCTGCGCGATGGCCGTGGACAACGCGCGGCTCTACGCGGCGTCGCAGGAGGCGCACCGGGTGGCGGAGGCGGCGCGCAAGGCCGCCACCATGACGGCCCAACGCGCCGAGGAGCTGCTGGGGGAGGCCAACCTGGCGCGCTACGAGGCGGCTGCGGCGGAGCACGCCAAGACCACCTTCCTGGGGACGATCTCGCACGAGTTCCGCACGCCACTCACCGCCGTGCAGGGCTTCGCGGACCTGCTGACGGACGAGAGCTCGGCGCCGCTCACCGATGCTCAGCGGCGGCAGGTGGGGCGCATCCGCGCCGCCAGCGACCACCTGCTCACGCTCATCGAAGAGATCCTGGCCTTCGCGCGGCAGCAGGCCGGCCGATCCGAGCTCCGGCTCCGCGAGGTGGACCTGGCGCGGCTGGTGCGCGACGCGTCGGCCATCGTGGAGCCGCTGGCCGCCGCCAAGGGGCTTCGCCTGGTGCTGGACATCCCCGTGGGCCCCATCCCCATCCTCACCGACGTGGGGAAGCTGCGCCAGATCATCCTGAACCTGGGCGCCAACGCCGTGAAGTTCACGGAGGTGGGCGAGGTGCGGCTGGACGTGGAGACGGCGGACGGCGCCGTGATCCTGCGCGTTGCCGACACCGGCATCGGCGTGGCCGCGGAGCACCAGGAGCACGTGTTCGACGCGTTCTGGCAGGTGGACCAGACGGACGGGCGCGTGGGGGGAACGGGTCTGGGGCTGGCGGTGACGCGCCAGCTCGCGGGGCTGCTGGGGGGAACGGTGGCGCTCGAATGCGGGCCCGAGGGCGGATGCATCTTCACCGTGCGCCTCCCGCTGCGCGCCCCCGAGCCGGAGGAAGCCGGCCCGGAAGAGCCGGCGGACCTGTCCGCGACGGAGCAGCGGGTGCGCGGGCGCCGCTACGAGACCCGCCGCGGCTCGGGGATGCCGCCCTCGCCGCAGAGCTAGCCCGTCACGGCCCCGCCGTCCTCGATGTGGGCGAGGGCGGTGTCCAGGTGGCGGATGGCCTCCTCCACCGCTCCACCCCTCGCCTCCTCCGGCAGCTCGTGCGAGCCGCCCAGCGCGTTCACGGCCGCGGTGAAGCACTCGGCGATCTCGCCGTCCCGCGCCCACCCGAAGCCGTGGATCTTCCTCCCCAGCTGGTCGATGCGGAACGCGGCGCCGTTGATGCGCGCGTGCGAAGGTTTCCCCTGGCGGAGCCCGTCCAGGATCTCCCGGACCGCCTCCGTGAACGCGGGTGTCTCGGTCAAGCGCCTCCTCCTGTGTCTGCCATCGTGTCGCCTGGCTTCGGGCTCTGCCTGAAGCATGCCGGGCGGTTGAAACCGCTGCAACGACTACACGAAGTCCCCCTGCGGGGACTACACGGTTTCCGCTGGTGCTGGGGGACCAATCCGCGGCGACGGTTCCGGCGGGTGCTGGTAGACCAGTCCGCGCAGGCGGACTTCGTGCTGTCGTTGCCGCGACTTCGGTCGCCGGCCGCGATGGCGGCGTTCGTGCGCCGAATCTCCCCGCTCTCCCCAGAGCGAATAAATTCGCCGCTGGAACCACGCGAAGTGCCCCTGCGGGCACTGTGTCCCGCGGGCCAGTGCCGCGGAGGCGGACTTCGCGCGGGTCAAGCGGCGATTTCACTCGCTCCCTGGGCCGCGAACGCCGCGCACCACACCGGATCTCCCGGATTTCGTATGATACAAATCCGGCCGCGGGAGGCGCACGTCTTGCGCGGCTGGATCGCGTGCGCTGGATCTCGCTTCAACTCTCCCCGATCGGCTCCATGACACGTTTGCGTGCGCTGCTGGGTGCATCCACTCTCCTGCTCGCGACCGCGTGTGCGCGGGATGGCGCGGGGGGGGACGCGCTGCGGGTGGCGTACGTGGCGCAGGCGGGGGAGCGGGGGAAGACCGCGCTCGGCGGGGCGGAGCTGGGGGCGGAGGAGGCGGAGCGCGCGGCGGCGCTGGTGGGGAAGCACTTCCAGATGCTCACGGCCACCGCCGGCGGGCCGGGGGAGGCGCGGCGGGCCGCGGAGCGCCTGCTGAAGCGGGGAGCGTTCGCCGTGGTGGGCGGCGGGGACGCGGCTACCTGCCGCGCGCTGGCGGATGCGGCGCGGGCGCGGGGGGCGCTGTTCGTGAACGTGGGGTGCCGGGAGGATGCGCTGCGCGGCACGCTGGGCGCGCGGGCCTTCCACGTGGAGGGGAGCGAGACGATGTACCGCGGCGCGGGCTCTCCGGCGGTGCTCTGGCACGCGGGGCTCAGCCGCTACGGCGCCGCGCAGCTCAACGAGCGCTACCGCCGCCGCTTCGGCGGGGCGATGGAGGGGGAGGGGTGGGCGAGCTGGATGGCCATCAAGCTCCTGTGGGAAGCCGCCCACCGCGCCGGCACCGCCGATCCGGGGCGGCTGGCCGCGTACCTGGCGGGCGACGCGCGCTTCGACGGCCACAAGGGCGAGCCGCTCTCGTTCGGCGCGCGCGACCGGCAGCTCCAGCAGCCGCTCTACCCCGCCGCGGGCGGCGCGCCGGAAGCCGGTGAGCGCGCGCGGGCCGGCGGCGCCGACGGGCTGGCGGAGGGCACGATCCCGGCGCGCGGGCAGCTGGTGCTGGTGACCAACGAGGGATCGGGCGACGTGACGGTGATCGACGCGGAGCGGCGGACGGTGGCCGCGCGCATCCGCGTGGGGAGCCGTCCCCGCGGCATCCGCATGAGCCCGGACGGGCGGCTCGCGTACGTGGCGCTCTCGGACGACGCGCCCAACCAGGAGAGCGACCGCGACGCCGTGGCGGTGATCGAGGTGCGCACCGGCCGCGTCCTCCGGCGGCTCCCCGCCGGCACGGACCCCGAGCAGTTCGTGGTGAGCCCCGACGGCCGCACCCTCTTCACGGCCAACGAGGATGCCGGCACCACCTCCATCACCGACCTGGCGAGCGGAAGGGTGAGGGCCACGCTCGTGGTGGGCGTGGAGCCGGAGGGCGTCGCGGTAAGCCCCGACGGCCGCTGGGTCTACGTCACCGCGGAGACCAGCAACACCGTCTCGGTGATCGACACACGGAAGGACCGCGTAGCAGCCAGCTTCATGGTGGACGTGCGCCCCCGCGCCGCCGCCTTCTCGCCCGACGGGCGGCGCGCGTACGTCACCAACGAGATCAGCGGCACCGTTTCGGTGGTCGACGTGGCCACTCATCAGCCGCTCTCCACCATCCCCCTGGGCGAGCGCGCGAAGCCGGTGGGCGTCGTCGTATCCCCTGATGGCTCACGGGTGTACGTCGCCACCGGGCACGCGGGTACGCTGGCGGTGATCGACGCGCGGACGGAGCGCGTGATCGCCGCGGTGCCGGTGGGCCGGCGCCCATGGGGCGTGGAGACCTCGCCGGACGGCCGCTGGATCTACACCGCCAACGGCCCCTCCGACGACGTGGCGGTGGTGGACGCCCGCACCCTCCAGATCGTCGCGAAGCTCCCCGCCGGCCGCCTCCCCTGGGGCGTCGCCGTCGTGCCCTGAGCCGCGCCGCGCTCTGCGTGGTGAGCCGGCGGTGAATGCTCGAGCGTCCACCATGAGCGTCGTCCACGAACGTCGTCCGCGAGCGATTGAAATCGCCGCTGGAACCACGCGAAGTGCCCCTGCGGGCGCTGTGTCCTGCGAGCCAGTGCCGCGGGTACAGTCCGCGGAGCGGACTTCGCGCAGGCCCAGCGGCGAATTCAATCGCTCGTGGGTCTCCGGACGGGGGCGGGCGTGGGCCGTCAGGGCAAACCCGAACAGGACACGCTTATGCAGTCCATCGTGCAGCTGGTGGGACCGGAACGGACGGTGGAGCTCTTCGGGGTCCGGCTGATCGGGATGAACGCCGAGACCGGGCGCAAGCTGCTGATGTCGGTGGTGGTGATCCTGCTGGTGTGGGTGCTGGCGCGGGGGCTCAAGGCGGTGATCCGGGCCCTTCAGCGCGGGCGCACGGACGTGAGGGCCGTCTTCTGGTCCGACCACGCGGTGAGCCTCGCCACCACGGTGGTGCTCATCCTCCTCCTGGTCTCCATCTGGTTCGACGACCCGCGCCGGCTCGCCACGCCGGCCGGGCTGCTGACGGCGGGTCTGGCGGTGGCGCTGCAGCGGGTGATCACGGCCGTGGCGGGGTACTTCGTGATCCTCAGCGGGCGCACCTTCAACGTGGGCGACCGCATCGTGATGGGCGGCGTGCGGGGCGACGTGATCGCGCTGGGGTTCACGCGCACCCGTATCATCGAGATGGGGCAGCCGCCCACCGTGCAGGAGGCGGAGCCCGCCATGTGGGTGGGGGCGAGGCAGTACACCGGCCGCATCGTGACGGTGACCAACGACAAGATCTTCGACGAGCCGGTCTACAACTACACGCGCGAGTTTCCCTTCATCTGGGAGGAGATCCGCGTGCCGGTGCGCTACGCGGACGACCGGGTCCGCGCCGAGTCCATCATCCTGGAAGCGGCGCGGCGCCACACCACCGAGGTCACCGAGCAGGGCGCCGCCGCGCTCCACTGGCTGGAGCGGCGCTACAGCGTGCAGGCGGCGAGCCCGGAGCCGCGCACCTTCCTGCGCCTCACCGACAACTGGCTGGAGGTCACCGTCCGCTTCCTGGCGCGGGACCACGGCGTGCGCGGGCTCAAGGACGCCATCAGCCGCGACATCCTGGAGGGCTTCGAGGCGGCGGGCCTCGAGGTCGCGTCCGCCACCTACGAAGTCGTCGGCGTGCCGCCGCTGCGGATGGAGAAGTGATCACACAGAGGCACGGAGACACGGAGAGCTACTTCAGCGAGTACAGGTAGGCGGTGATGTCGCGGGCCTCGCGCTCGGTGAGGCCGAGGTTGGGCATGGCGGTCTTGGGGTCGATGGCGGGGGGATCCTGGATCCACTTCACCATGTGGTCCGGCGTGTTGGTGAGCACGCCGGCGATGTACATCCGCCCCACGATGCCCCCGAGCGCCGGGCCCGCGGCACCGTGGCTCCCGCGGATGCCGGGGATGGTGTGGCAGGCGTTGCACCCGTAGCGCGGGATCAGCGCCTTCCCCGCCTCGGGGTTGCCCCGCGTGACCGCGGCGGCCCGGTCGATCGCCTTCTGGTCCGGCACTCCGTGGCACGCGCCCAGCGCGCAGAGCAGTACCATCCACATCGCTCTCATCGTCATCTCCCCGCTACGATGCCCGGACGAGGGCGCGCTCCTGCCAGCGCGACGCCTTCCGCTCGGACTCGCGCATCCAGGCCGCCACCAGCGCCAGCCCCGCTACCAGGTAGCTGACCCCGGCCGGAATCCACATGATCAGTCCCGCGAGCTGCTGGTCTTCCAGCGGGGTGAGCCCCCACGCCGCCGTCGCGCCGTACGCCGGGTACCACGGCTGGCGCGCGAAGGTGAGCAGCGCTCCCAACCCGCCGCTGTGCATGGCCGTGGCGAAGAGGTAGAACACCGCCGCGCCGTATCCCATGCGTCCCCGGCGGCCGTGGAAGAGCGCCCACCAGAAGAGCAGCCCGGTGCCCAGGAAGCTGGCGTGCTGAAGCGTGTGCATCGCCTCGCTCGTCAGCGTGGCCTGGTACGGCCCCGGGATGTGCCAGAACCAGAGCGCCGCCGCGTGGAGGAGCCACGCCGCGAACGGCGCGCTCACCAGCCGCCACGCCCCCCGCCCGCTCCGCGCAGCCGCCCCTCCCGCCCGCCGCCAGCGGATGGGGAGCGCCCACAGCACCGGCACCACCGGCCGTCCCAGCACCAGCAGCGGCGCCGCCACCGCCATCAGCAGCTCGTGCTGCACCATGTGCGCGGAGAACAGCACCCCCCCCAGCGGGTGAAGGGGCGACACCATCGCCACCACCAGCGTGAGCATCCCCGCCGCGAAGCACCCCGCCTCCCAGCGCCTCACCCCGTGCCCCACCCCCGCGCGCCTCCACAGCCGCTCCGTTCCCCGCGAGTACAGCCACGCGCTCACGAAAAGCCCGGCGACCACCCACGGCTCCCACGCCCACGCGCTCCACAGGTCGTGCGGCTTCAGCGCCTCCCCCGGGTGCGCCGAGGCCGGCGAGGGCACCAGCGCCAGCAGAGCCACGAAGACCCGGAGGAACCCCGTTCTCTGTGTCTCCGTGTCTCTGTGTGAGCCCTGTCGCATCAGATGCCCATGCACGGGTTCAGGAACAGGTTCGCTACCCACTGCGCCAGGATCGTCAGCGCGAAGAGCGGACTGGTGAGCAGCCCCAGCGCGGCCATGAAGCGGCTGCGCGGGAGCGTACCGGGCCCCTCGCCCGGCCACTCGGCCCCGGCGCGCCGCCACTCCCGCCACGCCACCACGCCCCCGGCCACGGCCAGCGCCAGCGTGGCGAGGCTCAGCAGGTGCAGGGGGAGCATCGCGCTCTTGGCGCACGCCACCCGCACCAGCGAGTACTGGACGTTGAGCCCCAGCATCCAGGCAATAGGACCAGCCAGGACGGCGAACCACAGGGCCGCGATCCCGCGCCCCTCCCGCAGGCGCCGCACGTCCCTCCTCGTCTGCTCCATACGGACTCCTCCGCGTTACAGCAGCCTGGGTCCCCAGTAGACCACCAGGTAGCACGGGATCCACGCCAGCGACAGGAAGTACTGGTAGAACGCGGCGTCGCTGGCGTCGGGGTAGTGCTTGCGCACCGCCCTCCCCGTGATGAAGAGCGCGGCGAGCGTGGCGCCCTCGAACAGGTCCACCACGATCAGCGTGGAGTGGAGCACCACCACGCCCCACGCCGCCGACGCGTAGGCGTGCGCGTCCCAGCGCACGTTGAGCGCGAGCAGCTCCCACCAGCGCAGCACGTTCACCACCAGCGTGAGCGCGGTGGCGATCACCAGCCCGCGGATCACCCCGCCGCGGTCGAAGCGCTTGGCCGCCTTGTCCACCATGTGCATGGGCACGATCACGGCCAGCAGCAGCACAGTGTTGATGGTGGGGATCAGCAGGTCCGGGTGGCGGGTGCGCCCCGGCGGCCAGCCGAACTCGTTGGTGCGCAGGTAGAAGTAGCTCGCGATCATCAGCACCAGGGTGAATCCCTCGATCACCATGAAGCCCACCGTACCCCACCAGAGCAAGCTGCGGTGGCCGAAGACGACCTTGGGGAGCCCGGAGACGTCCAGGATGCTGCGTTCGGCGCTCATGCGGGCTCCTCTCCCTCGGTGCGCGGCCCCTTGCGCTCTTCCTGCGTCGCCATCCACGTGAGGAGGGCGGGGAAGAGGAGGGCCGGGCCCACCACGAAGGCCCAGGTGGTGAAGATCCCCCCGATGAAGGTCACCCCCACCGCCAGGGCGCAGAAGAGGGGCGCGATGCTGGGCCCCGGGTGCTCGTAGCGCGCGTCGGGCTCCGCGTCCAGCACGGTGGTGAGCAGGATCTCGCGCCGGCGCGTGCCCATCCCCGTGACCACGGGGCGGTCCGGCGTGCGCTCCCACAGCGCGTACAGCCCCTGCACCACCGGGATGTGGAGGAAGTTGTAGCTGGGCGGGGGCGACGGGGCGGCCCATTCCAGCGTGTGGGCGCCCCACGGGTCATCACCGGCCACGCGCCCGCGGCGCAGGCTCACGAACACGTTGGCAAGGAAGACGAGCACGCTGGCCGCGATCGTGAACGCGCCGACCGTCGCCAGCAGGTTGAGCGGGCCGAAGCCGGTCTCCGGGAGGTAGGTGTAGACGCGCCGCGTCATCCCCATCATCCCCAGGAAGTGCATGGGGAAGAAGGTGACGTTCATGCCGATGAAGAAGAGCCAGAAGTGCCACTTGCCGGCCCCGCTCCGAGAGCATGCGGCCGGTGACCTTGGGGAACCAGTAGTAGACGGCGCCGAGCAGCGGGAACACGGCGCCCCCGACGAGCACGTAGTGGAAGTGCGCGACGACGAAGTAGCTGTCGTGCACCTGGAGGTCGAAGGGCACCGAGGCGACCATCACACCCGTGAGCCCGCCGATCGTGAACACGACGATGAAGCCGAGCGCGAAGAGCATCGCCGTGGTGAAGCGGGGGCGGCCGGCCCAGACGGTCGCGATCCAGCAGAAGATCTGGATTCCGTTCGGGATCGCGATCAGCATGCTCGAGGCGGTGAAGAAGCTCGCGCCGAGCTGCGGCAGGCCCGTCGTGAACATGTGGTGGACCCACAGGCCGAAGGAGAGGAACCCGACAGCGATGAGCGACAGCACGAGCGGCAGATAGCCGAACACCGGGCGGCGCGAGAACGTCGCGACGATCGCCGACACCATCCCGAGCGACGGGATGAAGATGATGTAGACCTCGGGGTGCCCGAAGAACCAGAACAGGTGCTGGTAGAGGATCGGGTCGCCGCCCTCGGCCGGGTTGAAGAAGTGCGTCCCGATCAGCCGGTCGAGGATCAGCATGGTCGAGGCGACCATCACGGCCGGCATGGCGAAGACAACCAGGAACGCCGTGACGAGCTGCGACCACACAAACAGCGGGATGCGGTCGAGCGTCATGCCGGGCGCGCGCTGCTTCAACACCGTCACGATGATCTCGACCGAGACGGCAAGCGCCGCCACCTCCGTGAAGGTGATCATCTGCGCCCAGATGTCGGTGCGCTTGCCGGGCGAGAACTCGGGGCCGGCGAGCGGCACGTAAGAGAACCAGCCCGTGTCGGCGCCGGTGTTGAGCAGGAACGCCACCCAGATCAGGATCCCGCCGAACAGATAGACGAAGTAGCTGAAGGCGTTGAGCCGCGGGAAGGCGATGGCCCGCGTGCCCACCATCAACGGCACGAGGTAGACGGCGAAAGCCTCCATCACCGGAACG
>DASVSA010000627.1:0-8427 GCA_036388335.1 Longimicrobium sp.
CGCAAGGCGTGTGCCCGGAAACAGCGGGCTCACACAGAGGCACAGAGGCACGGAGATGACTCGGTCTCCGTGCCTCTGTGTGAGATTCAGGTACTGTCGCCGCGGGCGCGGGCCTTGGCGATGGAGTCCACGCGCGAGCCGCTGCCGCTGGCGTCCTGGTCGCCGGTGCGGCCCTGGATGTCGCGGAAGCGCACAGGCGTGTTCCGGTCCACCTTGTCCGCCAGGAAGAGCACGTCCCAGTTCGTGAGGCGCACGCAGCCGGCCGAGGTCGCGTACCCGATCGTCTCGGGCGACTTCGTGCCGTGGATGCCGTAGTGCGGGGCCGAGAGGGTCATCCACACCAGCCCCACGGCGTTGTTGGGTCCGGGCGGGATCTTGGCGTCCGGCCGGTCGTCCGGCACCTTCTCCAGGAGCGCGGGCTGGAAGTGCCACCAGGGGTTCTTGGTCACGCGCGTCACCTTGAACTCGCCCTGCGGCGACGGCTCGTAGGTGCCGCCCAGCGTGGACGGGAAGTGGTAGAGGATGCGTCCGCTGGAGTCCACCGCGTGGAGGAAGCTCCCGCGCCCAGATACCACCAGCTCGGCCACCTTACCCTGCGCCGCGGCGTCGGGGGCGCGCACGTTGGGCACGTTGAGCGTCTGGCCCGCCGTGAGCCCGTCCAGCTCCACGCCCGGGTTGAGCTTGCCGAGCAGCTCGGGTGTGGTGTGGAAGGTCTCGGTGAGCTTTTCCGTGAGCGTCTCGTAGCAGGTGCAGTCGAGCTTCGCCTGGTCGTAGATGCTGTCCGGGAGCTCCTGGAAGGGCCCCTTCACGTCCTCGGCGGTGAGCGTGTGGGAGACGACGAGCTGCTCGGGCTTCCCGGCCACCTCGGCGAGCTTGTCGTAGGTGGCGGAGTCCACGCGCCCGGTGGTCTTCAGCCCCTCGCGCTGCTGGAAGAAGTACACGGCCTTCGCCGTGTTCTTCCCCCAGTACCCGTCCATCATCCCGGGCGAGAAGAAGGCCCGGTCCAGCAGGATCTGCACGCGGTACACCGACGGGCCCGACACTTCGCCGCCCAGCGGGAGGAAGGCCGCGCCCGTGTTCATCTGCTCGGTGGAGATCTGCTCCCACTTCTCCGGGTTGCGCACGGCGACGCCGGCCCCGGTGGTGTCCAGCTGCACCACCCCGGTCCACTCGTTGGAGAAGCGGCCCTTTTCGAGTTCTTCGGGCGTCAGCTCCCGCTCCTGCACCGGCGGCAGGTCCGCCGGGGCCTGCTGCGCGTCCGCCTGCACCGGCTGCACCGGCGCATCCGCCGCCTTCGCGGCCCCATCGTCCCCGTCCGAGCATGCCGTGGACAGGGCGAGCGCGGCGAGGACCCACATGTGCTTCGGCTTCATGGCCGCCAGTTGTTCGGGTGAGACGATTCGCCCGCCCCACGACGCGGCGCGGGACGGGCGAATTGCATACGGTGGCAGGTTTTGGGCCGCCGTCAGCGGGGCGGCGACGATGCGGGCTGCGGCGGCACGCTGTCGCGGCGGGCCGAGGTGTCACGCGGCGCCGGCCTCGGCGGTATGCTGGACGGGCGGGCCGACGTGTCGCGCGGCGCCGGCTTCGGGGGGACGCTGTCGCGGCGAATGGTGCTGTCACGCGGCGCCGGCTTCAGCGCGGTGCTGTCGCGCGGGGTGACCGCCGGTCCGCCGTCCGGCTGCGCCTGGCCGGGGCGCGTGTCGCGGAAGCGCACGGGCGTGCCCAGCGGTACCCGGCGGCTCAGGAAGAGCACGTCCCAGTTGGTCAGCCGCACGCAACCGGCCGAGGTCGCGTACCCGATCGTTTCGGGCGACTTGGTCCCGTGGATGCCGTAGTGGGGCGCCGAGAGCGACATCCACACCCTGCCCACCGCGTTGTTGGGCCCCGGCGGGATGCGCGCGTCCGGCCGGTCGTCCGGCACGTGGGCGAGGATGCGCGGCTGGTAGTGCCACCACGGGTTCTCGTGGATCGACGCGACGGAGAAGTCCCCCTGTGGCGAGGGATCGAACGTGCCGCCCAGCGTGGTGGGGAAGTGGTAGAGGATGCGCCCCTCCGCGCTCATCGCGTGAACGAACCTCCCGCTCCCCGACACCCACAGCTCGGCGACGGTGCCGGGCGCGGGCGCGTCCATCGGCCTCACCAGCGGCACGCTGATGCTGTCGCCCGCCACGAGGCTGTCCAGCTTGATCCCCGGGTTGAGCTGGCGCAGCAGCCCCGCGCCTGAATGGAAGATCTCCGTGAGCCTCTCGGTGAGCGACTCGTAGCACGAGCAGGTAAGCTTCGCCTGCTGGTAGATGTCGTCCGGGATCTTGGTGAACGGCCCGCGCACGTCCTCGGGCCGCAGCTCGCGCCGGTGCACCACCGTGTCGGGGTTCCCCGCGAGCGCCTCCAGCCTGCTCATCGTCGCCGAGTCCACCGCGCCCGTCGCGGGGAGCCCCTCGCGCACCTGCAGCCAGTACAGCGCCACCTCCGTGTTCTGCCCCCACCGCCCGTCGATCATCCCCGGCGAGAACAGCGCCCGGTCCAGCAGCGTCTGCACCCGCAGCACCGCCGGCCCCGCGTGCCCCCGCCCGACGGGAAAGCGCGTCACCCGCGCATTCGCCGTCACGGGCGTGATCTGCGCCCACCTCTCCGCGCTCGGCCTCACCACCACCGGCACGGCGGGCGCGATCGGGGTCGCGGCAGGAACGACCGTCGGCTTCAGCTGCGCCTGGAGCAAGCTGGCGGACGAAAGAACAAAGAGCGCCGCGAGCGCGGCGCGTCGGGACAGGAGCATTCGAACCATGTGTGGAGGGGTTGAGCACCAAATATATCATGGCCGCCAAGAGCCGATCAACGGTCCTTGACCCCCGCCGTACGGTTATACATCTTGGGCGCGTTGGAGGGCTAGTCTAATGGTAAGGCAGCTGACTTGAAATCAGCCGACCGAAAGGTCTTCGGGGTTCGAGTCCCCGGCCCTCCGTCAACAGCAGCTCACACAGAGGCACAGAGGCACAGAGATGAACTTATCTCTGTGCCTCTGTGTCTCTGTGTGAGCTTTCTTTATTTCGGCGCGAGCATGGACACCGCCGAGCCAAGCGCGAGGAAGAAGAGCAGCAGGAAGCCCGCGATGGCCATGGCGCTCAGCGGCGAGACGGGGCCGCTCTCCACGCGCAGGTCCATGCTCTCGTCCCACCAGGTGCGGCCGCGGCCGGTGAGGCGGAAGTAGGAGGCGATGGGCGCGAGAAGGCTCAGGATGGGGAGGCCGAGGCCCATCCCCACCAGCCACAGGCGCGCCGTGCGCGAGAGCGACTGGGCGAACGAGAGGCGCCCCCCGTCGGCGGTGGTGACGCGCAGGGAATAGAGCGCCTTGCCCGGCGTGGTGCCGAACCGATGGAGGATGGCGCCCTCCACCAGCACCAGCACCGGGATGAGCAGGAGGTTGTAGAGCGGGTTGATCTTGGTGGGGTCCACCTGCCCGCGGGTGGCGAGGTCCGGCGCCACCAGCCCCGCGACGAGACTGAAGACCAGGATGTAGACGAACATGTCCACCAGCCGCGCCCCCACGCGCCGCCACGGGCGCGGAGGGTCGTGAGCGGAGGCCGGCTGCACGCTCTCCCCGGACGCGCGCGTGGGCTCGGCGTGCGGCGGCACCCAGGCGGGGGAGACGATGGGCATGTCGCCCACGCGCGCCCACTCGCGCATCCCCGTGGTCCAGACGAGCGCGTCGGCGTCCAGCACCCCGTTGGCCACCAGGGAGCGCACCTCGTCGAGCGAGCGGGGACCCACCCGTTCGCCGTGCAGCGCGTAGTACCACTCCGTGGCCGTGGATTCCGTCATCTAACTCTGGTCTGGCGTGGACGTGGCAGCGGGCGCCGTATTGTAAAGGCGCCGGACGGCTCACGCCAGCGGGAAAGGGCCGCCGGAAGGCCCTAAACGTGCGCGGATAGGGTAGTTGGCCCGCGCAACCGGCTGGCTTGGCACTTGCGTCTCGAAAGACGGACGTTTCCCAGCGGCGCGCATCTGGTAGTCCCCCCATGGTCCGGCGGCCTTCGGCGTTGTATCCTGAAGGCCCCGGGCGCACTTCGCCCGCACGCTCCGCCGAGCAGCGATCCCCACCGACTCCGGCCGTGCTCCCGCACCGGGAGCCGTGGAGCCGTTCGTCCGTTTGAAGCGATGGGGACGCCGTACGCGGCGCCCCCCGAAATCGAGCACAGAAACCCGTGCAGCAGGAGCCGTCCTTGGACCCCGTGAACGACAATCCGATGAACGTCCCCCCCGTCGATGGCGACGGAGACGGCCGCCCCGTGCAGGGAAACGGCGTTCCGGGGGCACCCGAGCCCGCCGCCGAGCCCGTGCCCGCACCGGGGCGGCGCATCCGCGGACGCCCCGCCGCCGCGCCCGACGCGGCGGAGGTTCCTCCCCCCGTGCGCGCGCGGCGCGGCAACGGCGGGGCGGGGAACGGCGCAGGCGCGGCCGATGCGGCCCCGCCCGCACGCGGACGGCGCGGCAACGGCGGCGGTGATGGTGCCGGCGTCGCCGAGCCGCGCGCCCGAGGACGCGGCAACGGCGGCGGGGCAGGCGGCGGGGACGGCAGCGTCCTCCCCATGCGCCGGCTGCTCACGGCGATGCGGGCCCTGCGCGCCGGCGACTTCACCGTGCGCCTGCCGGACACGACGGACCCGCTGATGGACGAGATCTTTGAGACCTTCAACGAGATCGCGTCCCTCAACGACCGCGTGGCGCGCGAGATGACGCGCGTGGCCACCACCGTCGGCCGCGAGGGGCAGATGTCCGACCGCGCGGCGGCGGGGCCCGTCACGGGCGGGTGGGCGCAGGAGCTGGAGGCCGTCAACGGACTGATCGTGGACCTCACGCAGCCCACCACCGAGGTGGCGCGCGTGCTCACGGCCGTGGCCCGCGGCGACCTGTCGCAGAAGATGGTGCTGGAGATCGACGGAAAGTCCGTGCAGGGCGAGTTCCTCCGCATCGGCACCACGGTGAACACCCTGGTGGACCAGCTCTCCGCCTTCGCGTCCGAGGTGACGCGGGTGGCGCGCGAGGTGGGCACCGAGGGGCGGCTGGGCGGCCAGGCCAACGTGCCGGGCGTGGCGGGCACGTGGAAGGACCTCACGGACTCCGTGAACTTCATGGCGTCCAACCTCACCGCGCAGGTCCGCAACATCGCCGACGTGACCACGGCCGTGGCCAAGGGCGACCTGTCGCGCAAGATCACCGTGGACGTGAAGGGCGAGCTGCTGGAGCTCAAGAACACCATCAACACCATGGTGGACCAGCTCTCGTCGTTCGCATCGGAAGTGACGCGCGTGGCGCGCGAAGTGGGTACGGAAGGGGTGCTGGGCGGGCAGGCGAGCGTGCCGGGCGTGGCGGGCACGTGGAAGGACCTGACGGACGCGGTGAACTTCATGGCCGGCAACCTGACCGGCCAGGTGCGTAACATCGCCCTCGTGACCACCGCCGTCGCGAACGGGGACCTGTCGCAGAAGATTACCGTAGACGTGAAGGGGGAGATGCTGGAGCTCAAGAACACCATCAACACCATGGTGGACCAGCTCTCCGCGTTCGCTTCCGAAGTGACCCGCGTGGCGCGCGAGGTGGGCACCGAGGGCGTGCTGGGCGGCCAGGCGGAGGTGCCCGGCGTGGCCGGCACCTGGAAAGATCTCACCGAGAACGTGAACCAGCTGGCCGGCAACCTGACGGTGCAGCTGCGCGACGTGCGCGACGTGGCCACCGCCATCGCGGACGGCGACCTGACGCGCAAGATCACCGTGGAGGTGCGCGGCGAGATCCTGCAGATCAAGGAAGTCATCAACTCCATGGTGGACCGCCTCTCCGTGTTCGCGGACGAGGTGACGCGCGTGGCGCGCGAGGTGGGCACGGAGGGGATGCTGGGCGGCCAGGCCGAGGTGCCCAACGTGGCGGGCACGTGGAAGGACCTGACGGACGCGGTGAACTTCATGGCCGGCAACCTGACCGGCCAGGTCCGTAACATCGCCCTCGTGACCACCGCCGTGGCGAACGGGGACCTGTCGCAGAAGATCACGGTGGACGTGAAGGGCGAGATGCTGGAGCTCAAGAACACCATCAATACGATGGTGGACCAGCTCTCGACCTTCGCATCCGAGGTGACGCGCGTGGCCCGCGAGGTGGGCACGGAAGGGAAGCTGGGCGGCCAGGCCAAGGTGGAAGGCGTGGCCGGCGTCTGGCGCGACCTCACGGACAACGTGAACCAGCTGGCCGGCAACCTGACCGTCCAGCTGCGCGACGTGTCCGCGGTGGCGACCGCCATCGCCAACGGCGACCTGACGCGCAAGATCACTGTCGAAGCTGCAGGCGAGATCCTGCAGATCAAGGACGTGGTCAACGCGATGGTGGACCGCCTCTCCGCCTTCGCCAGCGAGGTGACGCGAGTCGCACGAGAGGTGGGCACGGAGGGCGTGCTCGGCGGGCAGGCCAACGTGGGCGGCGTGGCCGGGACGTGGAAGGACCTGACCGACAGCGTGAACTTCATGGCGTCCAGCCTGACCGGTCAGGTGCGAGACATCGCGCTCGTGACCACGGCGGTGGCCAACGGCGACCTGTCGCAGAAGATCACGGTGGACGTGAAGGGGGAGATGCTGGAGCTCAAGAACACCATCAACACGATGGTGGACCAGCTCTCGACCTTCGCCTCCGAGGTAACGCGCGTGGCCCGCGAGGTGGGCACCGAGGGTGAGCTGGGCGGCCAGGCGCAGGTGGAAGGGGTGGCCGGTGTGTGGCGCGACCTCACCGAGAGCGTGAATCAGCTCGCCGGCAACCTGACCGTCCAGCTGCGCGACGTGTCCGCGGTGGCGACGGCCATCGCGGACGGCGACCTGACGCGCAAGATCACGGTGGAGGCGGCCGGCGAGATCCTCCAGATCAAGGAGGTCATCAACGCGATGGTCGACCGGCTCTCCGTCTTCGCGGACGAGGTGACGCGAGTGGCGCGAGAGGTGGGCACGGAGGGCGTGCTCGGCGGGCAGGCGGAGGTGCCCAACGTCGGCGGCACGTGGAAGGACCTGACGGACAGCGTGAACTTCATGGCGAGCAACCTCACCAACCAGGTGCGGAACATCGCCGACGTCACCACGGCGGTGGCGCGCGGCGACCTCAGCCAGAAGATCACGGTAGACGTGAAGGGGGAGATGCTTCAGCTCAAGAACACCGTCAACACGATGGTGGACCAGCTGAGCTCCTTCGCATCCGAAGTAACCCGCGTGGCGCGGGAGGTGGGCACGGAAGGGCAGCTCGGCGGCCAGGCGAACGTGGAGGGCGTCGCGGGCGTGTGGCGCGACCTCACCGAGAACGTGAACCAGCTCGCCGGCAACCTGACCGTCCAGCTGCGCGACGTGCGCGACGTGGCGACGGCCATCGCCGACGGCGACCTGACGCGCAAGATCACGGTGGAGGCGGCCGGCGAGATCCTCCAGATCAAGGACGTCATCAACGCGATGGTGGACCGCCTCTCCGCCTTCGCCAGCGAGGTGACGCGAGTCGCACGAGAGGTGGGCACGGAGGGCGTGCTCGGCGGGCAGGCCAACGTGGGCGGCGTGGCCGGCACGTGGAGGGACCTGACCGACAGCGTGAACTTCATGGCGTCCAGCCTCACCGGTCAGGTGCGAGACATCGCGCTCGTGACCACGGCGGTGGCCAACGGCGACCTGTCGCAGAAGATCACGGTAGACGTCAAGGGCGAGATGCTGGAGCTGAAGAACACCATCAACACGATGGTGGACCAGCTCTCGACCTTCGCCTCCGAAGTAACCCGAGTGGCGCGCGAGGTGGGCACGGAGGGCGAGCTCGGCGGCCAGGCCAAGGTGGAAGGCGTGGCCGGCGTCTGGCGCGACCTGACGGACAACGTGAACCAGCTCGCCGGCAACCTGACCGTCCAGCTGCGCGACGTGTCCGCGGTGGCGACGGCAATCGCCGACGGCGACCTGACGCGCAAGATCACCGTGGACGTGAAGGGCGAGATCCTCCAGATCAAGGACGTGATCAACCGGATGGTGGACTCGCTGTCCATCT
Source organism: Longimicrobium sp. (assembly GCA_036388335.1). Taxonomy (GTDB): domain Bacteria; phylum Gemmatimonadota; class Gemmatimonadetes; order Longimicrobiales; family Longimicrobiaceae; genus Longimicrobium. The sequence goes on from DASVSA010000627.1 coordinate 8,050, forward strand.
TCGCGGCGGAGGTCACGCGAGTCGCACGAGAGGTGGGAACGGAGGGCGTGCTCGGCGGGCAGGCGCAGGTACCCGGCGTGGCCGGCACCTGGAAGGACCTCACCGACAACGTGAACGGCCTGGCCGGCAACCTCACGAGCCAGGTGCGCAACATCGCGCTCGTCACCACCGCGGTCGCCAAGGGCGACCTGTCGCAGAAGATCACGGTGGACGTGCGCGGCGAGGTGCTCGAGCTCAAGAACACCATCAACGCGATGGTGGATCAGCTGCGCGTCTTCGCCGACGAGGTGACGCGCGTGGCGCGCGAGGTGGGTACCGAGGGGGTGCTGGGCGGGCAGGCCGAGGTGCCGAACGTGGCGGGGACGTGGAAGGACCTGA
>DASVSA010000628.1:0-2181 GCA_036388335.1 Longimicrobium sp.
GGTGGCCAGCTACCAGACGTGCACCTCCGTATCGGACACGGAGCCGAACAACAGCACCACCGCGCCGCAGGCGATCTCGGGGAGCTGCAGCCAGATCTCGGGAACGTTCCTGAACGACGCGTCCACGCAGCAGAACGACTATTTCCGCCTGAGCGTGCCGGCGGGCAAGACGGTGACGGCGCTGCTCAACGGCCTCAGCGTGGACTACGACCTGTACCTGTACGATGCGGCGGGCACGCAGGTGGCGAGCTCGGAGAACGGCGGATCGAGCTCCGACCAGGCGTCCTGGACCAACGGGGGTGCCTCGGCCGTGAACGTCTACGTGCGCGTGTACCGCTACGCGTCCACGCGCACGACCTACCAGCTGAAGGTGAGCTACTGACCTGACCGCGCCCGCCCCCTCGACCGGGGGGCGGGCGCGCGGCGGGCGGGATTTTTCGGCCGCTCCGCCGTCTGGCTTTTCCGTCCTCTCTCGCACCTACGGAGATTTCCGATGCGCTCCCACCGCTCCGGAACCAACGCGTCCTCCACGACCCGCCGGCTTCGCCACTCCCGCGCTCTCCTTGCACTCGCCCTCGTTTCAGCGTGCGGCGACGCCAGCGGCCCGGTTCTCTCGAGCCCCGACCCGCACGTCGCGTACTCGACGAGCCAGGCCGGGAGCCTCGCCCAGACCCTGAGCGGCTGCAACGGGGCCGCGCCGCTGCGCACCATCCAGGCGACCCCCTCCAACTACCGGTCGCTGATCGCGGGGCTGATCCCCGGTGACCGGCTCCTGCTGGCCGCCGGCACCTACGGCCATCTCCCCCTTCACGGCAAGCACGGCGAACCGGGCAAATGCATCGTCATCGAAGGTCCCGCGAGCGGTTCGCCCGCGCTGTTCACGGGAAGCGACAGCTGGAACATCATCAGCCTCAAGGACGCGAGCTACATCGCCCTGCGCAACCTGTCGCTGGACGGCCTCAGCAGGTCGGGAGACGGCGTGAAGGCCGAGGCGACCGCCGTGTCCGTTCACCACATCCTGATCGAGGGATTGAGCTTCAAGAACTTCAACGCCACCCAGGGCGTGGCCATCAGCACCAAGGCCCCGGCGTGGAACTGGGTGGTCCGCGGCAGCACCATCACCAGCACGTACACGGGCATGTACTTCGGCAACTCGGACGGCCAGGACGAGACGGCCAACTTCCTGGTGGAGCACAACCTGGTGCACGGCACGCTGGGCTACAACATCCAGTTCAAGCACCAGCTCAGCCGCAGCACCGCCATCGGGATGCCGGCGTCAGGCACCACGATCATCCGCCACAACACCTTCAGCAAGGAAACGGGCTCCATCTCCGGTCCCGACGCGCGGCCGAACCTGCTGGTTGGGCACTGGCCGCTTTCGGGCGCCGGCTCTTCGGACATCTACCAGGTCTACGGCAACGTCTTTTACCTCAATCCCACCGAGGCGCTGTTCCAGGGCGAAGGGAACATAGCCCTGCACGACAACCTGTTCGTAAACCGCGCGGGGACGGCGGTGCGCATCCAGGCGCAGAACAGCGTGCCCCGGCGCGTGGAGGTCTTCAACAACACGGTGGTCGCCAGCGGCACCGGCATTTCGATCTCCGGCGCGGACGCCGCCTACACGCAGCGCGTGGCCGGCAACGCCGTGTTCGCGGCCACGCCCTTGAGTGGCGGCCAGCAGAGCGCCAACGTGACGGGCACCTACGCCGCCGCATCCACCTACCTGAACAACCCCATGGCGGCGCTGGGCTCGGGCCTGGACCTGTACCCCAAGACCGGGCAGCTCCAGGGCACCGCCATCGACCACTCCGTCTTCTCCGGTCTGGTGGATTGGGATCGTGACTTCAACGGCCGCTCGCGGATCTCGGCCTACCGCGGCGCCTATTCGGGAGATGGAGTGAATCCGGGATGGATACCGGCGCTGGCCATCAAGCCGGAGCCGTCGGGCACCCAGCCGCCGACCCCCGGCGTGCTGCAGAACGGCGTACCCGTGTCGGGGATCTCGGGTGCGAGCGGAAGCGAGCAGTTCTGGACGTTCAACGTGCCCGCGGGCGCCACGAGCCTGCAGTTCCAGACCTCGGGCGGCACCGGCGACGCGGACATCTACGTGCGCCACGGCTCCGCGCCGACGACCTCGACGTACGACTGCGGGCCGGTGACGAGCGACAACAACGAGACCTG
>DASVSA010000629.1:0-4277 GCA_036388335.1 Longimicrobium sp.
CTCGGCGCTGCGGGTGACGCGGAAGGTGGAAGTGACCTCCACCTCCACCCCCGGGTAGAGCCGGTCCAGCGAGCCGCGCACCAGCTCCTCCAGGGGGAGGAAGCGCCCCTCGCCCGGCAGCGGGACGAAGCGCGGCAGCCCGTCCGGGAGCTCCACCACGCCCAGCCGCTCCGTCCCCGTCTCCGGCTCGCGGAGGATGGCGGCCACGGCGGGGCGCAGGTTGCGGATGTGGGGGAAGGGGTGCCCCGGGCCCGCCGCCAGCGGGGTGAGAACCGCGTGAACGCTCCCCTCGTAGTACTCGCGCAGGAATTCGCGGTCCTCGTCCGTCAGCTCCCCGGCCGGCACCACCTCGACGCCCAGCCTCCTCATCTCGGGGAGCAGCTCGTCGTGAAGGAGGCGGTACGAGGCCTCGGCCAGGCGGCTCGCGCGGATGCCGATGGCGTCCAGCTGCTGCTCGGGCGTCACCCCGTCCATGGTGCGCTTGGTGCTTCCCTCGGACACCTGGCGCTTGAAGCCGGACACGCGCACGCGGAAGAACTCGTCCATGTTGGCGCCGAAGATGGAGACGAACCTCACCCGCTCCATCAGCGGCACCCGCTCGTCGGCGGCCAGCGCCAGCACGCGCCGGTTGAAGGCCAGCAGGCTCAGCTCCATGTTGAGGAGCGACCCCGGCGGCATCTCCGTGTCGTCGCCGATCTCGGCGGCGAACTCCACCTCGCCGAGCGTGCGCAGGACGTGCGGCGCCCCCCGCTCGGAGCGCCTCACGTCGGCCTCCAGCGGGAGCTCGCTGCGGGCGAGTACGTGAAGCGCGGCCAGCGTGGTGTCGTCGCGCAGCCCCGGCGAGCCCACCATCGCCAGCAGCTCGCCCAGCGCCAGGTGCACCACCGCCGTGTTCCCCAGCGCGGGGAGGGGCCCGGCGACCCCTTCGGCCAGCCACACCTCGGTGGCGGGGCGGCGCACGGAGCCCGGCCCCGTCCCCAGCAGGCGCACGCGGGCGGCCGGGTGGTCGAAGGTCTCGCGCAGCACGCGGCGCGAAGCATCCTCCCCCGTCCCCTCGCCGCTGGGGAGGCGCAGCAGGCCCCCGTCGCTGCGCAGGGCCACGCGCCCCTCGTCGAAGGCCACCACCGCCACCCGCCGCGAGGCGCGCACGGCCTCCTCCAGCCAGTCCACCTCTTCCTCGGCCAGCGTGCGCCGCGCCCGCACCGGGAGCGCGTCGGTCACGAGGTCCAGGCCGTACTCCATCTCCAGCGCGCGCAGCAGCTTCTTGCGCCCCTTGGCGTCGGGCGACACGCGCACCTCCACTTCGGCCAGCTCGGCGGAAAGGTCGGCCTCGCGCACCGTCATGGCGTCGCAGAACACCTCGGCGTGGGCCTGGTCGTCGCGGCGCACGGGGCGCGCCTGGCGGCGCGTCTCCACCTCCATCCAGGGCACCAGCCGGTCGGGCTCCACCAGCGCGCGCAGGAGCTGCCCGTGCTCGGTGGGCGCGGCGAAGATCTCGCGCGGGTCCACGTCCGGCCCCACCTCCAGGGCGCGCCTCAGCGGGGCCGCGGCGCCGGGCTCGGCGTCGTGCACCTCCACCGTCAGCGTCTGCGTGCCGTCGCCGTCCACGCGCACGCGCACCCACGCGCCGCGCCGCTCCAGGTCGCCCTCGGGGGTGTCGAAGAAGACGTCGCGGAAGAAGGACGTCTCCGCGCGCCCCCCCCTCAGCCCGTCGGGGAGGGGCTCGGTGGCGATGCGGTCAAGCACGTCGCGCCCGCGCGCGGTGAAGCGGACTCCGGCCGGTGCGGTCATCGGGGGGAGGCCCTCACCCGGCGGCCTGAGAGCCGCCACCCTCTCCCACAAACCCCGTGGGAGAGGGGACCACTTCGCGTGCTGCGAGCAGGCGACTCCTCCGTGTCTCTGTGCCTCTGTGTGAGCCCGGCTGCCGGCTCTCCGGCAGCACCGGCCTCAGCCGCAGCCACACACGAAGTAGTCTCCTCTCCCAGGGCAGCTACTGGGAGAGGGTGGCGGCTGTAAGCTGCCGGGTGAGGGCCTTCCCGGTTCAAAACGGCAGCCCCATGTCGAAGTACACCCGCCCGCTCTCGCCATGGGCGTACGCCACGCTCACGGTGCGGTCAAGGAAGTGGAAGAAGAGCCCGCCGCCCGCGGCGGTGTGCCAGCCGCCGGGGGAGTCGCCGTCCACGTACACCCGGCCGGCGTCGGCGAGCCCGAAGGCGCCCAGCGTGCCGCGCACGCCCAGGTTGGCGCGGAAGAGGGGCTGGCGGATCTCGGCGCTCCCGTGCACCGCCCGGTCGCCCGCGAAGCGCTGCCCGCCGAAGCCGCGCAGCGACCCGCCGCCCCCGATGAAGGCCGCCTCCTGCAGCGGGAAGTCGCCCCAGGCGGCGCGCACGCCGCCGCGCAGCGCGAGCACGGGGCCCACGCGCCCGCCCAGGTACGCCCGGCCCAGCGCGCCCGCGCTCCCGAACGGCCCGTCCAGCCGCGCCGCGGCGGGGAAGGCGCTGGCGTCGGCCGCCAGCGCGAAGCCCAGCCGCGGGAAGCCGGGGTCGTCCACCCGGTCCAGCAGCAGCCCCGTGCGCGCGCCCAGCGCGCCCCACGAGCGCGAGCCGCGCACGCTCTCCAGGCGGGCCGGCGACTCCGCGTCCGGCTCGGGATCCGTCCAGCGCGCCACCGGGGCCAGGGTGAGCCAGGTGCGGCGCGAGAGGGGGAAGTACCAGGTGGGCTGCACCAGGAACTGCTTCTCCCACACGTGCTTGACGCCACCCTCCTCGATCTCCGCCGTCTCGTTGCCGAAGCCGTGGAAGTCGGTGAGGGCGAGCTGGGTGGCGCGCACCTCCGTCTCCAGCCAGCGGCGGGAGCCGGTGAAGTGGTACTCCCCGTGGTACTCCACGCCGAACCGCGTGTGCAGCGGCGCCCACAGCGCGCGCAGGTGGCCGCTGGTGGCGTAGGGGAAGCGCCGGAAGCCGTAGCTCTTGAACGACGGCCCGCCCCCCACCACCACGCCCACGCGCGAGCGCCAGGTGGCGTCTGGTGTGAAGAGGGCGGAATTGCGCCCCCAGTCGCGCGGGGGCGACACGCCCGCGCCGCGCTCGTAGGCGGGGGGCGTGTACTCGCGCGTGTCCACCCGCGTCCGCGCGCCGCGCACGAACCGGTTCTCCCCCCGGTCGTCGTAGAACCTCACCCGCGCCCCGCGCGACGAATCGGCCAGCACGTCGTCGCCGCCGCCGCCGATCACGCGCGTGGTGATGCGCCCCGGCCCGCCGCGCACCACGGCCCGGTCCGGCCCGCCGCGCAGGAAGAGCCGGATCTCGCGCGTGTCGCCCGGCACGAAGCGGCGCCGGAAGTAGGGAGCCGCGCCCTCGCCGCCCGCGTGGATGCGCACCTCGGCGCTCCCGTCGGCCGCGTGCTCCACCACCGCCAGGTCCGCCACGTCGCGGGCGTACACCTCGGGCTCGGCCGCCAGCCACCCGTACCACGTCATCGCCACCTCGCCCAGACGCTGGCGCCGCGCGCGCAGCATGCTGCGCAGCGAATCGCCCTGCTGCACGCGGTACTCCGCCGGCAGGCGCCCCACCGCCGCCTCGATCACCGGGTCGCTGAGGCGGGACTGAAGCCCCGAGGCCACCGACTGCCACGCCGCGCGGTCCAGGTCGCCCAGCAGGCGGCGGTCCAGGAGCTGGGCGTTCTGCGTGAGGCCGAAGAGCTGGCCCTCGTAGTCCTCCACGAAGCGCACGGCCTTGGGGAGCTGGCCGCGCGCCAGGTCCAGCAGCAGCCCGTCGTAGTCCGCGAAAACGTAGTCGCGGTCGCGGGGGATGGCGCGCCACAGCCGCTCGCCGCCGCGGTCGTGGCGCGCCCAGCTGTACTGGTCCTCGTGCCGGTCCCAGTCGCCGAAGTAGATGTCCATCAGCCGGCCGGCCAGGTAGTCGCGCGTGTCCAGCCGGTGCGACGGGCTCGACTCCAGCGCCTCCAGGAAGTCCTCGGTGTCCTCCACCGCGGCGGCGGCGGCGATCCCCGGCACCTCGCTGTTCCCCGCGCGCGGCCGCTCTTCCAGGACCCCCAGCATCCCCGCGAAGGCCGCGTGCTCCGCCGGCAGCCCCGTGCGCGGCAGGGCATAGAGGCGCGAGGGGATGTGGAGCACGCCCGCCGCGTCCAGCAGCGGGACCGCCACCAGCGCTGCGGCGGGGTGAAGCGACGAGACCTGGTCCTGGATGACGTCGCCCACGAAGGTGTCCTGGATGTCGCGGTGCTGCCCGCGCGTCTGGTCCTTGTTCACCAGGCGG
>DASVSA010000630.1:0-7575 GCA_036388335.1 Longimicrobium sp.
ACGCCGAGCCCCGCGGCAACATACACCAGCCGGTGCAGCTTCTGCCAGCGTTTCCCCATCCGCCGGATCGCCCGCTGGGTGGAGGTGAGCGCCAGCGGGATCAGCAGGAGGAACGCCGCGAACCCCACCGTCACCCACGGATGCTCCCACACGTCGGCCACGATGAAGCCCCACGAGAACGACTGGTCCACCAGGTACGTGGCGAAGTGGAGCACGGCGTAGAAGAAGGCGAAGTTCCCCAGCACCTTCCGCGCGCCGATCAGCCAGTTCCACCCCGTGACGCGCCGCAGCGGGGTGATGGACAGCGAGCACATCAGCAGGGTGAGCGCCCAGAAGCCGGTGAGGAGGGTCACCGTCTCGATGGGGTCCACACCGATCCCGCCCGTGGCCAGGATGGCGAGCGGCGTAAGCCCCAGGAGCCACGCCGCCGGCTTCACCAGGCGGGCGGGCGCCACCTAGTAGTACCTCCGCAGGTCCATCCCCCGGTACAGCGACGCCACCTGCTGGCCGTAGCCGTTGAACATCAGGGTGGGCCGGCGCAGGTACGTGCCGATGCGCCGCTCGCGCGCCTGGGTCCACCGCGGGTGGTCCACCTGCGGGTTCACGTTGGCGTAAAATCCGTACTCGCTGGGCGCGGACACGTTCCACGCGGTACGCGGCTGCCGGTCCGTGAAACGGATCTTCACGATGCTCTTGATGGACTTGAACCCGTACTTCCACGGCACCACCAGGCGCAGCGGAGCCCCGTTCTGCGCCGGGAGCGCCTTGCCGTAGAGCCCGGTGGCGAGCAGCGTGAGCGGGTGCATGGCCTCGTCCAGCCGCAGCCCCTCCACGTACGGCCACTCCAGCACGCCGCGCTGCTGCCCCGGCATCTGCCGCGGGTCGTGCAGCGTGGTGAACTCCACGAAGCGCGCGGCGGGGGTGGGCTCGGCGCGCGCCAGCACGTCGCGCAGCGGGATGCCCTGCCAGGGGATGACCATCGACCACGCCTCCACGCAGCGCAGGCGGTAGGTGCGGTCCTGCACGCGGTTGGCGCGCACGAGGTCGTCGAAGGCGTAGCGCCCCGGCTTGCGGCACAGCCCCTCGATGCTCACCGTCCACGGCCGGGTGCGCAGGAGGCGCGGCGCCAGGCGGGCCGGGTCTTCCTTGTCCACGCCGAACTCGTAGAAGTTGTTGTACTGGGTGATCTCTTCCCACGTGTTCAGCTTGTCCTGCGCCGCCTCCCCGTCCGCGCACGCGGCCAGCGACGCGGGCGCCACCACCGACGCCAGCGCCGCCGCCGCCGCCGTCCCGATGAAGGAGCGCCGGTTCACGTACACGCTCTCGGGCGTGATCTCGGAAGACGGGATGTCGTCGGGCTTGCGGATCAGCATGGCGGCCTTCGGTGGATGGTTACCCTACGATACGTTCGACAGGGGCACGCCGGATTTGGGCCAGGGGAGAGAAGTGCGTGAGTGCGTGAGTGCGTGAGTGCGTGAGTGCATCAGGGCAGCGGGTGCTGAAGAGGCTGCGGCGCGCTGACGGGGCCCTCACCCCCCCGACCCCCCTCCCCCAAGATTGGGGGAGGGGGGCGCATTCCATCCATCCAGCCGCGGCCAGGCATCTCGGGGGCCGCGGCGGGTGCGGGGCGCTTCGTCGCACGGACCTGTGGAAATCGCCTCCTCCCCCAGCGGTTTCGGGGAGGAGGTCGGGAGGTGAGGGCCCTCCGTCAGCCCGATCCGATCCCTCCCTCCCGCCGCCGTCTACGCACTCACGCACTCCACGCACTCACGCACTTCCCGTCGCCATCGCCTCGAGGCGCGTCACGCGCTCCTCGGTGGGCGGGTGGGTGGAGAAGAGCTTCGAGAAGCCGCCGCCGTGAAGCGAGGCCAGCGGGTTCACCTGCGCCAGCGGCGCCGCGGAGGGCGACACGTGCATGGGGATGCGCTCCGCACCCGCCTCCAGCTTGCGGAGGGCGTGGGCCAGCGAAAGCGGACGGCCGCTGATCTGCGCGCCCACCGCGTCCGCCAGGAACTCGCGCTGCCGCGAGATGGCCATCTGGATGATGCCGGCCGCCATCGGCGCCAGGATCATCATCAGGATCGCCCCGATGGGGTTGCTCCCCTCCTCGTCGTCGCCGCCGAACAGGGCGCTCCACATCCACATCTGGCCCAGGCTGGAGATGGCGCCCGCGATGGTGGCGGTGAACGTCTGCAGCAGCATGTCGCGGTTCTTGATGTGCGCCAGCTCGTGGGCGATCACCCCTTCAAGCTCGTCGCGCGACACCAGCTGCAGGATCCCCTCGGTGACGCACACCACCGCGTGCTCGTAGTTGCGGCCCGTGGCGAAGGCGTTGGGCTGCATGTGCGGCGCGATGGCCACGGTGGGCATGGGGAGCCCCGCCCGCTGCCGCAGCCGGTCCACCATCTCGTAAAGCTCGGGCGCCTCGGCGGCGGTGACGATCTGCGCGTTGTACATGCGCAGCACCATCTTGGCCGACGCGAAGTAGGCGAAGAAGTTCATCGCCGCGGCCATGAGCAGGGCGATGATCATCCCGCCCTGCCCGCCCAGCGCCCCGCCGGCCATAACGAACAGCGCCGTGAGCCCGGCCATGAGTCCGAAGACCTTCACGTTGTTCATCGTCCCCGCTCCTCGTGAGTGCCCTACGCGCGAAGGCGAGACCCTCGCGCGGCCGGTGCTCGCGCACCGGCTACATCGCGAAGGTCTCGCCTGGCTCATCGGTGAGCCTGACCGGACCGTGCGCCCGGGGGCGCAGTCTTGACGATCCGGTCACGCGGGCTGTCTCGTCCCGCGTGGCTACTCCCCTTCCATGCGCCCCGAACCATGCAACAGGCATACCGCATTGCCGCTGCCATACTTGCGCACTTCGCGCCAGCACGGCGGGAACAGGGCGTGCTGTGTCGTACCGCCGGTTCGCGCGTACGTTCCCCGCACCCCGCATCTCATGTCCGAGCCCCGCGTCGGCCGGCTGTTCCTGGGCGTCCCGCTGGACGAAGAGCTCCGCTCGGCGCTCGCCGAGCACCTGCGGCGCGCTTTCCCCGGCGGCATTCCGGGCCGCGCCGTGGTGCCGGCCAACTGGCACCTCACCCTGCGCTTCCTGGGCGACACGGACGCGGAGCAGCACCGGCTGCTGGTGGAGGCGCTGGAGGAGGCCCCGCTGGGCCCTGCTTTCTCGCTGGAGCTGGGCGGCCTGGGCGCATTTCCACGGGCGAGACGCGCGGGCGTGCTGTGGGTGGGCGTGGATGAAGGCGCCGCGGAGCTGAAGCGGGTCGCCGCGCTGGCGGAAGACGCAGCGCGCCGGGCCGGCTTCCCCGCCGAGCGCAAGCCCTTTTCGCCGCACCTTACCGTGAGCCGCCTGAACCCGCCCCGCGACCTGGAGGAGACCGTCGCCGCCGCACCGCCTTTCGGCGGGAGGATGGCGGTGGGCGAGGTGGTCCTCTTCCGCAGCCACCTGGGAGCGGGCCCGCCGCGCTACGAGGCCATCAGGCGGTTTGATCTCACACAGAGGCACAGAGACACGGAGGAGTAGCTCAGCGCCGCGCCGGTCGGCGGCTGCGCACCCAGTGGGGGAGGACGAACAGGTAGATGCCCGTGAGCCAGAGGACGAAGAGGGTGAGGCCGGCGGGGAGGAATAGCCAGAGCCTGGCGTGCTCGTGGAACCAGGAGCCGTCGTGGATGGGCTCGATCAGGTCCGAGCGGCGGTAGGCGGCGTGAAGCACCCGCGCGGTTCCGACGTCCACCAGACACAGAGGCACGGAGATCGCACCGCGCCGGCGCGGACACTGAAACGGGAGATACCGCGATGCAGCTGGAAGGAAGGGTGGCGCTGGTCACGGGCGGCGGCGAAGGGATCGGGCGCGCCTCCGCCCTGCTGATGGCGAAGGAGGGGGCGAAGGTGGCCGTGCTCGGCCGCCACCGCGAGAACCTCGATCCGGTGGTGGAGGAGATCGAGAAGGGGGGCGGCCGGGCGCTGGCGGTGCTCGCCGACATCAGCAAGGCGGACGAGATGAAGCGCGCCGTGGAGGAAGTCGTCGGCGAGTGGGGGCGGCTGGACATCGTGTTCGCCAACGCGGGGGTCAACGGCGTGTGGGCGCCCATCGAGGAGCTGGAGCCGGAGGAGTGGGAGAAGACGATCGCCATCAACCTCACCGGCACCTTTCTCACGGTGAAGTACGCCACGCCGCACCTCAAGAAGCAGGGCGGCTCGGTGATCGTGAACTCGTCCATCAACGGCACGCGCATCTTCAAGAACACCGGCGCGTCGGCGTACGCTTCGTCCAAGGCCGGGCAGGTGGCGTTCACCAAGATGCTGGCGCCCGAGCTGGCGCCGCACGGCGTGAGGATCAACGTGATCTGCCCCGGCGCCATCGAGACGGCCATCGACGACAACACGGAGCAGCGCAACCTGGAGAAGGTGAAGGTGGAGGCGGAGTTCCCCAGCGAGGAGTCCAAGTACCCGCTGACGCGCGGCCCCGGGAGCGCCGAGCAGGTGGCACGTGTGGTGCTGTTCCTGGCCTCCGACGCCTCCGACCACCTCACCGGAACCGAGATGTGGGTGGACGGGGGCGAGTCGCTGCTGTGCGGCACGTGATGCTCGAGGGGGAGATTTGAAGATCCTGCTGCTTTCGGATGACCGGCTCCGCGTGCAGGGAGGCGCGGGGCCGTTGAGCGTGGAGGCGGACTCGGCGGAGATGACGTACTCGCCGGGGCACATGCTGGCGAGCAGCCTGGCGGTGTGCACCTACTCGGTGCTCCATTCGTGGGCCACCAACGCCGACCTCCCGGCCGACGACCTGGCGGTGGAGGTGGGGTACGGGTACGTGGAGAAGCCGCACCGCATCGGCACCATGGAGGTGTCGCTCGTCTGGCCCTCGCTCCCCGAGGAGCGGCGGGAGGCGGCCCGGCGCGCCGCGGGCCTGTGCACCATCCACCGGACGCTGCACGCCCCGCCCCAGATCACCACGGTGGTGGCGGGATGAGCTTCCCCGTCGTCCACTTCGTCTTCGGCGGGCAGGAGGCCACTGCCGCGGGGATGGGGCGCCCGTACACGGTGGTGTTCGACGGGCAGTGCAAGGTGTGCACGCGCCTGGCCGGCGTCCTCCGCAGGTGGGACACGCGCAACGAGCTGGAGGTGATCCCCTTCCAGAACACCTCGGTGCTCACCCGCTTCCCCTGGATCCCCAGCGAAGCGTACGGCCAGGCGCTTCAGCTGGTGGGGCCGGGCGGCAAGACCTGGCAGGGCGGCCACGCCATCGAGCAGCTCCTCAAGCTCCTCCCCCTGGGCGGCGCCATCGGCTGGGTGTTCAAGATCCCCTACTTCGGCGTGGGCTTCGAGCGCTTCTACCGCTGGTTCGCCGCCAACCGCTACCGCTTCGGGTGCGGCGAGCACTGCCAGCTACGCCCGCTCGACATCGACTTCGGCGAAAAATAGGGCTCACACAGAGACACAGAGGCACAGAGATGAAGTCGTCTCTGTGCCTCTGTGTCTCTGTGTGAGCCCTTCTGTTAAGCTTGTGCAGAGCTTATATTTGGGGATGGAAATCGCCGCGAAGCTATTGATCCTCGCCGATGCCGCCAAGTACGACGCTTCGTGCTCCAGCAGCGGCGCGAAGGGGCGGAAGGGAGGCTCCAAGGGGCTGGGATCCACCGAGGGGACGGGGATCTGCCACAGCTACACGCCGGACGGACGGTGCGTGTCGCTGCTCAAGGTGCTGCTCACCAACTACTGCATCTACGACTGCCAGTACTGCATCAACCGCCGCTCCAGCGACGTGCAGCGGGCGCGGTTCAGGGTGGATGAGCTGGTGTCGCTGGTGCTTGATTTCTACCGGCGCAACTACATCGAGGGGCTGTTCCTCAGCTCGGGGATCATCCGCACGCCGGACTACACGATGGAGCAGCTCATCGGGGTGGCCAGGACGCTGCGGCGGGAGCACGGGTTCGCGGGGTACATCCACCTGAAGACCATCCCCGACGCGTCGCCCGAGCTGCTGGACGAGGCGGGGCGCTGGGCGGACCGGCTGAGCATCAACGTGGAGCTTCCCACGCAGGAGAACCTCGATCGGCTGGCGCCCGAGAAGCAGCTCGTGCAGATCACGGGCGCCATGGGGCGGATGAAGGAGCGCATCGCCGAGGCGAAGGCGGACGCCGCCCCGCGCGGGCGCCTCCCCCTCTTCGCGCCCGCCGGTCAGAGCACCCAGATGATCGTGGGCGCCACCGACGCGACGGACACCACCATCCTGCACACCGCGTCCGAGCTGTACGCGGGGCCCCAGCTGCGGCGCGTGTACTACTCCGGCTTCTCGCCCATCCCGGACTCTTCTGCCGCGCTTCCGCTGATCCCCACGCCGCTCATCCGCGAGCACCGCCTCTACCAGGCGGACTGGCTGATGAGGTTCTACGGCTTCGAGGCGCGCGAGCTCACCACCGCCCAGGCTCCCAACCTGGAGCTGGGCGTGGACCCCAAGACCGCGTGGGCGCTCAGGAACCGCGAGCGCTTCCCGGTGGACATCAACCGGGCGGAGCGCGAGGAACTGCTGCGCGTCCCGGGGCTGGGCACGCGCAACGTGAAGCGCATCCTGGCCGCGCGGAAGTGGCACCGCATCCGCCTGGCGGACCTGGCGCGGATGCGCGTACCGCTGCGGCGCGCCCTCCCCTTCATCGTCACCGACGACCACCGGCCGCGGCTGCTGGGGCCCGACACGCTGGACCTGCGCGACCGCATCGCGCCCAAGGGGGCGCAGACCGACCTCTTCGAGACGGCGTTCGCGGCCCTGCACGGCGAGCTCTGAAGCTAGGCGCCGCTCGCGCGCATGCGCCTGCGTGTTTGCGAGCGCTGCACCAGCAGACGCGAGCGGTCCCCGTGCTCCCGCGCGCTCGCGATCAGCTCCTGGCTCGTCCTCACCGTCTCGTGCACGTCGCGGATCAGCTCGGCGGCGCGCTCCTCGAGGTCGGGGTGGCGCGATACCACACGGGCACGCTCGTAAAGCGCGCACATCCGGGCGAGCTGCGATTCAATGTCGTCCTGCAACGCCTGGGACCGCCGGGCGGTGAGACCCAGCAGGATCGGGATGTCGTCGGCCGGATACATCGTCGAAAGTTCTCGCTCGGGTGCGGAGCTAGGCGCGCTCGTGGCGCCCCGGTTCCCCGGTTCCCCGGTTCCCCGGTTCCCCGGTTCCCCAGAAGTTGGGCGAAGGACTGCCGCACCGGTCGTTCCGTCAAGGATGCACGGCGCGGCGCGCGTCCGTGTCTTGTGTTCGCACAACGTTCTTGCTCCACCCTGGAGGGATCACCGCATGCGCCGCGTCACCATCGCACCTGCCTACCACGCGTGGCGCAACGCCGCACGCGGGCTGCTGGCGGCCGAGGCGGAGCCGCGCGCGCTGCTTTGGGAGGAGGCGGACGACGACCAGCCCGCGCTCCCCGGCCTGGTGGAAGACGCGTCGGGCGCCGAGGGAAGCACCGCGCGCGTGCCCCGGGCCTTCCTGGAGCTGGCGGAGGCCGCGGCGTGCCACTCGGACGCGGAGCGGTGGGCGCTCCTCTACCGCGTGCTGTGGCGGCTGACGCACGGCGAGC
>DASVSA010000631.1:0-7977 GCA_036388335.1 Longimicrobium sp.
GCCACGATCTCCGCCGTCTCCCCCAGCGAAACGGTCCACTCCTTGGGCATCCTCGGATTCACGAAGCGCCACCCGAGGAGCGAGTCCGCCATCTCGGGAACACCGCGCGCGAACCCTTCAGTGGGCTTCAGCATCACCCATGGCGCGCGGGTCATGCTCTCCACCCCGCCGGCCACGAACAGCTCCCCCTCGCCCGCGCGGACGGCGTGCGCGGCCGACCTCACCGCCTGCAGCCCGGACCCGCACAGCCGGTTCACCGTCTGCCCCGGCACCGTTACCGGCAACCCCGCCAGGAGCCCGGCCATGCGCGCCACGTTGCGGTTGTCCTCCCCCGCCTGGTTGGCGCACCCAAAGATCACGTCGTCGATGCGCGCCGCATCCACGCCGGTGCGCGCCACGAGGGCACGGATGACGTGCGCCGCCAGGTCGTCGGGGCGCACGGAAGCGAGCGAGCCGCCGTAGCGCCCCACGGGGGTACGGACGGCGTCGATGATGTATGCGTGGTTCATCGAAAGAAAGTGCGTGAGTGCGTGAGTGCGTGAGTGCGTTAGGAACAGCAGTGCTTGAAACGCACTCACGCACTCACGCACTCACGCACTTCAGTTCATCCCAAACTTACCCACACGCTCTTCACCTGCGTATACAGGTCGAGCGCGTACTTCCCGAGCTCGCGGCCGTAGCCGCTCTGCTTGTAGCCGCCAAAGGGGGAAGCGGTGTCCAGGTTGTGGTAGGTATTGATCCACACGGTGCCGGCGCGCAGGCGGTGGGCGGCGCGGTGGGCCTTGCCCACGTCGCGCGTCCACACGGCGGCGGCCAGGCCGTAGATGCTGGAGTTGGCGATGTGGATCGCCTCGTCCATGTCCTTGAAGGTGGTGATCCCCAGCACCGGGCCGAAGATCTCCTCGCGGGCGATGGTCATCTCCGGCGTCACGCGGTCGAAGATGGTGGGGTTCAGGAAGTAGCCGCGCATCCCGTTGACCTCCACCCGCTCGCCGCCCGTCAGCAGCTCGGCGCCCTCTGCCTTGCCCTTTTCGACGTAGCTCAGCACGCGGTCCATCTGCTCCTGCGACACGAGCGGGCCCAGGCGCGTCTTGGGGTCCAGCGGGTCGCCCGCCTTCATCCCGCCCGCGCGCTTCACCAGCTTCTCCACGAACTCGTCGCGGATGGACTCTTCCACGAGCAGGCGCGAGCCGGCGGTGCAGGCCTGGCCGGCGTTGTAGAAGATGGCCATCGCCGCGCCCTTGACGGCGGCTTCCAGGTCCGCGTCGCCGAAGACGATGTTGGGGCTCTTGCCGCCCAGCTCCAGCGACACCCGCTTGAGCGAGCCCGCGGCCTCGCGCTGGATGATCTTGCCGACCTCGGTGGAGCCGGTGAAGGCGATCTTGTCCACGTCCGGGTGCTTCACCAGCGCGGCCCCGGCGGACTCGCCGAAGCCCGTCACCACGTTCAGCACGCCGGCCGGCAGCCCCGCCTCGGCGGCGACGCGGGCAAGCTCCAGCGCGGTGAGCGGGGTCTGCTCGGCGGGCTTCAGCACCATCGTGTTCCCGCAGGCGATGGCCGGGGCCACCTTCCACGCCGCCATCTGCAGCGGGTAGTTCCAGGGGATGATGGCCCCGCACACGCCCATCGGCTCGCGGCGCGTGTAGTTGAGGTACGGGCCGGGGACGGGGATGACGTCGCCGTCGATCTTGTCCGCCCACCCGGCGTAGTAGCGGAAGCAGTCGATCGACTCCTTGATGTCGATCATCCGCGCCTCGCGCACGGGCTTCCCGTTGTCCATCGCTTCCAGCCGCGCCAGCTCGTCGGCCCGCGCCTCCAGCCCGTCCGCGATCTTGTAGAGGAGCCGGCCGCGGGCGCGGGCGTCCATCCCGGGCCAGGGGCCGTTCTCGAACGCGTCGCGGGCGGCGCGCACGGCGCGGTCCACGTCCTCCGCGGCCCCCGACGCCACCTGCGTGAGCGCCTCGGCCGTCGACGGGTTCAGCGTCTCGAACGTCTCTCCCGAAGCCGCCGCCTGCCACTCGCCGCCGATGTGGAGCTGCCCGGCCTGGATGTTGGTATCTGCCATGGTCCTGAGGTTCTGAGGCGGAACAGCGCGGGAATGGGGAACGGGGAACGGGGAACGGCAAAAACCCGGGCTTCTACCGTTCCCCGTTCCCCATTCCCCGTTCCCCTCTCCTTACTTGCCGATGAACTGCGCCTCGCGCTTCTCCACGTACGCGTTCAGCCCTTCCTTGGCGTCCTGCGAGTTGAAGAGCAGCGCCTGCAGCTCGCGCTCCAGGGCCAGGCCCTGCTCCAGCGGGAGCTCGGCGCCGCTCTGGCAGGAGCGCTTGATGTTGCCCACGGCGAAGGTGGCCTTGTTGGGGCGCGTGAACTTCCTGGCGTAGGTGACGACCTGCTCCAGGAACTCGTCGCGCCCGGCGGCGTCCAGAACCGTGTTGACGATGCCCATCGCCGCGGCCTGGTCGAAGTCGAAGTTGGTCCCCTCGGCCATCAGCTGGATCGCCTTGCTGGCGCCGATCAGCTTGGTGAGGCGCTGGGTGCCGCCCGTGCCCGGGAGCACGCCCAGGGCCACCTCGGGGAGGCCCACCTTGCCCGCGCCGCGGCGGGCGATGCGCAGGTCGGCCGCCATCGCGATCTCCAGCCCGCCGCCCACCGTGTGGCCGTTGAGCGCCGCGATCACCAGCTTGGGCGTATGCTCCAGCTTCAGCAGCGTCTCGTTGGCGTGAAGGCAGAAGTAGTACTTCCAGGTGGGGTCGGCCTTCTGCAGCATGTTGATGTTGGCGCCCGCGCAGAAGAACTTCTCGCCCTTGCCCACGATCACGATCACGTCCACTTCCGTGTCGAACCGGGCGCGGAGGATGGCGGCGTCCAACTGCACCATCATCTCGTGCGTGTAGGTGTTCGCCGGCGGATCGTCGAGCGTGAAGACCGCCACGCGGTCCCGCACCTCGTAGTGGACGAGCGTCGTCTGCGTGGGCACTTCGGTGGTCGCGGTCGCCATCGTTGCTCCGGGTGTTGAATAAGGGTGCGAAACGGATGAGCGCCCCGCGCGGCCGTATCTCTACGGCTGCTCGGAGCGCCACATCGCGGGGTGCGCGTCGCCCAGCGCGGCTGCGCGGGCGGCGTCGGACACGGCCTCGCCAGCGGGGAGGAACCCCTCGGCGAAGATCCGGTACATGTCCTCAACCAGCCGGTCCACGGGGACGTCCGTCTCCGGGCGGTGCCAGTTGTAGAGCCAGTTCATCATCCCGAACAGCGCGAAGGTGGCCACCCGCAGGTCCACGTCGCCGCCGGGCCGCAGCTCGCGCAGGATCTCCATGGCGAGCTCCGTCAGCCGTTTCTTTTTCGCGTTCACCCGCCGCCGGAAGTCGCCCGTGAGCGAGTCTCCCTCGTGCGAGAGCACCTTCATCTCCGCCGTGTTGGCGGTGAAGTAGCGAAGGTGGTTCTCCACCAGGATGCGGAGCCGCCGCTGCGGGTCCGTCTCACTCGCCAGCAGCCGCTCCAGGTTGTTGAGCAGCGTGCCGAACGCGTGGTCCTGGATCAGGAAGAGGAGCTCTTCCTTGCTGTTGAAATAGTAGTAAAGCCCCGACAGCGACACGCCCGTGGCTCGCGCGATGTCGCGGATGCTCGCCTGGTGGTACCCCTTCTCGGCGAAGATCCCCGCCGCCGTGCGGAGGATGCTTTCAAGCTTCTCGTCGTAGGCGCTGCGCTCGTCCGTCATGTACCAGACTTCGAGGGGCGGGTGTATCGAACGTCCGAACAACCTAGCCCGCGCCGCGAAGGGGTGTCAAGCCACGGCCCACACCTTGCTTGACGGAGGGAAAACCCTTGTTTAGCTTGAACTTTCTCCCCGTCAGGGCCCGGACACCGATGCCGCCCCCCATGCCGCTCTCCTCGCGCCGCGCCCTCGGGGCGCTCTACGCCGCCTTCGCGTGTGCCGCTCTCGGCGCCTGCGCCGACGTGCCGAGCGCCCCCGAGTCGTTCGTGCGCGATGCAGGCGGGGCCACCTGGGTGGCGGTGGTGGAGCCGGCGGGGCTCCCCACGGCCCGCACCTGGCTTTCCGCCTTCCCCGACCAGGCTCCCGCGAGCAGCGCCGCGCGGGCCACTCTGGCGGAGGCCGCGCGGGTGCGCAGGACGGGGGCGATGGAGGCTTTCCTGACGCTGGAGGACCGCGCCGCTCGCGAGGCGGCAGCCGCCCTCCCGGCGGCGCCCGAGGCGCGGGTGGTGCTGTCCGGGCTCGCCGCGGCGGACGAGTGGGTGGAGCGCGCGTCCGTGCGCACCGTGGGCGGGCGCTTCCCCGAGCTCGCCCGCGCGGAGCTGGCCGTGCGCGAGAACGGCGCGCGTGCCCGCTCGCTCCTGGCCGCCGGCGACACCCTGGGCGCCGTTCGCGAGATCACCATCGCGGCCGAGGTGGCGCGCGCCTGGGCACCCGTCTCCGTCGCGCTGCGCGTCGTCCGCGACGCCGAGGCGCGCATCGACTCCACGCCCAACCCCTCCGCCGGCCTCGTCCGCGCCCGCCGCCTGCTGCGCGGCGCCCGCGAGGGCATCGCCATCGGCGACCATGCGCGGGCGCTGCAGCGCGCCATGTACGCGCTCCAGCTGATCGAGCAGGAAGGCCGCCGCTAGGCGTTGTATCGGCGGTGGGTGGCGGTTAGATTGTAGAGACGCTGCGGTGGCGTAATGGTAGCCGCAATCGCCTCAAAAGCGATCGGGAGAAATCCCGTGTGGGTTCGAGTCCCACCCGCAGCACTTCCCCAGAAGCAGAGTCCCTGAAATCCGGCGCGAGAGCTGGCTGTGCCTCGTTCTCGGAGTTGGACGGACCTTCAGATGATCGACGCCGTGAGGGCGTCGACTTCCATCCGGCAGGTCCTGATCGCGCTTGGCCTCAACGCCACCGGCGCCAACTACCAGTCCGTCCACGGCGCCGTTGCCCGCCTCCAGCTGGACACGAGCCACTGGACAGGGCAGGGGCATCGTCGCGGGAAGAGCCACAACCACAGCACGCGGATCCCACTGTCGGAGATCTGCGTGCCAAAAAGCACGTACACCAACACGACGTCCCTCAAGATCCGCCTTCTCAAGGAGGGGATGATCGAGGAGAAGTGCGGTGTCTGCGGCATCACCCATTGGCGGGGTGAGAAGCTCTCGCTCGTCCTGGATCACATCAATGGCGACAACCGGGATCACCGGCTGGTGAACCTCCGGCTACTGTGCCCGAACTGCAACTCGATGCAGCCCACCTTCGCCGGGCGCAACAAGGCGCTCCGGGCACTGATTGACTCACACAGAGACACGGAGGCACAGAGATGACTTCATCTCGGTGCCTCCGTTTCCGTCAGCCGGCGCGGGTGAAGACGACGGGGTAGGGGGTGCCCTGATCGTCGGCGGTGTAGAGGGTGAGGGTGCCCTCGATGCGCTCGGGGCCCGCGATGACGCCCTGGAACTGGAGAGTGCGGCCGCCGAGGCGCATGCGGTCCACGCTTACCGTGCTGTCCCGCGGGCCGCTGCGGGTGCCGCGCACGTAGGCGTCCACGCTCGCGATGCCGTCGGGCCGCTGGAGCTTCGCGGTCCAGCGCGCGTAGAGGGTGCCGTCCAGGTCGGCCAGCATCACCGAGAAGTCGGTGAGCGACGCCACGGCGGCCGCCGACCGCCAGAGCCCCGCCAGGTCTACCCACGGCTGCGGCGCAGATTCCGGCGCGGCGCTTACCTCCGGCTCCGGCGCCGGCGGCTCCGGTGGCAGGGAGCCGGCGCGGCGTGACGCGACCTCGGCCCGAAGCTCCGCGAACGACTCCTCAAGCGCCTCCTCCGACGGCTCCTCGGCGCGGATGCAGGAGGCGAGGCGGGCGAGGGCATCGCGCATGGACGCGGGCACTTTGAGCGTCACCATCTCCAGGCCGCGCGCCCGCTCCCGCGCACGGAAGTTCGCCTGCCGCCTGCGGGCGGCTGCGCGCTGCGCCTCCCGCCTCTGCTGGTCCACGCTGGACGATTCGATCGGCATCATGCCCCCGGTGCGTACGCGTATGAAGTAACGTGCGCACCGACGGCAACAACCGCGCCGACCCGGTTCCTCCTCCGTGTCTCCGTGCCTCCGTGTGAGCCCCGCTTTCAGACCGGCCGCGCCGTCTCCTCGCAGGTGAGCATGAACCCGGACCCGCGCAGGGTGGCGAGCGTGGCGCCGCACCCCGCCGCCTGCAGCTTGCCGCGGATGCGCGCCACGTGCACGTCCACCACGTTGGAGCCGGGGTCGAAGTGCATGTCCCACACCTTCTCCAGCAGCTCGGTGCGGGTGACTACGCGCTCCGCGTTGAGGAGGAAGTACTCCAGCAGCGTGTACTCCTTGGGCGTGAGGCGGAGCGGCGTGCCCGCGCAACTTATAACGCGCCGCAGCCGGTCCACCCGCAGGTCGCCCACGGTGGCGTCGCCCGCGCGCGCCGTTTCGCCGCGGCGAACGATGGCGCGCAGGCGCGCCTCGAGCTCGGCGACCACGAAGGGCTTGGCGAGGTAGTCGTCGGCGCCGGAGTTGAGGCCGGCCAGCACGTGCTCGGTCTCGCTGCGCGCCGTCAGCATCAGCACCGGAGTGCGCCGGCCGCGGGAGCGCAGCTCGCGGAGCACCTCCACGCCCGTGGTGTCCGGAAGGACGTAGTCCAGCACCACCGCGTCGTAGTCGTACACCATCGCCAGGGAGCGGCCGTGCTCGCCGGTGTGCGCCACGTCCACCACGTGCCCCTGCTCCTTCAGGGCGAGCCGGATGAACTCGGCGATCAGCGTGTCGTCGTCCACAACCAGGACCTTCACAACGGTGCTCCGCGCGAAGTGAAATCGGTCGGGCTCATTGTCATCTGCCACCGTTACAGTTCTGCGTCTTTCGTGCCATCTGCATCAAAATTAGGCGGGTCCGCCAGCGGGAGAGTGAATATAAAGGTGCTTCCGGCGCCCGGAACGCTTTCCGCCCAGATCCGCCCGCCGTGCTGCCGCAGGATGCTGCGGCAGATGGTGAGGCCCAGGCCGGTGCCGCCCAGCTTGCGCGAATCGGAGGCGTCCACCTGCCCGAAGCGCTCGAAGATGGACTCCAGCTTGTCGGCCGGGATGCCGCGCCCCTCATCGGCCAGGCGGAACACCGCGTCTCCACCATCCGTCTCCACCGACACGCGCACGCGCGAGCCCTCGGGCGAGAACTTGATGGCGTTGGAGAGGAGATTCACCAGCACCTGCACGATGCGGTCGGCGTCCGCGCGCACCTGCACCCTGCCGACGGATGCCGTGATGCGCGTGCGGGACTTCTCGGCCAGCCCGCGCACGGCGGCGACCGCGTGGTCCACCAGCGCGGAGCCCGGAACAGGGTGCATCTCCATCGCCACCTGGCCGGAGCCGATGCGCTCCACGTCCAGGATGTCGTTGATGAGGCGCACCAGGCGGTCGGTGTTCTGCACCGCCACCTCCAGCATCCGCCGGGCCTGGTGATGGTTGAGGCGCCCGCTGGCCAGCAGCCCCAGCGACCCGCGCAGCGAGGTGAGCGGCGTGCGCAGCTCGTGGCTCACCACCGACACGAACTCGTCCTTGAGGCGCTCCACCACGTGCTGCTCGCTCAGGTCGCGCACGGCCACCACGCGCGCGGTGCGCCCGCCGTGCACGATGGGCCGCTCGCGGAGCTGCACGGGGAAGCGCGTGCCGTCGCGCCGCAGCCCCGAAACGTCCAGCGGATCGGGGGTGCCGGACGCCAGGTGGCGCTTCGCGATCTCCCGCGACTCCGGCGCGATCCACTCGAACAGGGGATGCCCCAGGAGCTCGCCCGCGTCGCCGAAGCCGAAGATGTGAGCCGCGGCCCGGTTGGCGTCCAGCACCGTGCCGGCATCGTGGATGACGATCCCCTCCTCGGATGCTTCGGAGAGGCGGCGGAAGCGGTCTTCGGCTTCGGAGCGCGCCTGTTCGGCCTGGCGGCGCCCGGTCATGTTGCTGAGCGTCACCAGCGTACCCACC
>DASVSA010000632.1:0-3635 GCA_036388335.1 Longimicrobium sp.
AGATAGACCAGCAAAAAGAAGCTTTCTGTGGCTTTCAGTTCCTTCTGTGGTCTCTGTGTGAGGCTTTTCTCAGTTGTTCTCACCCTGCGTCTCTGCGCCTCTGCGTGAGGCATTCCTTGTGACCCGTGCGAGCCCGGCACCGGCGTGGTAGATTGCCCGCCGACTGCGGGAACCTTCACACGCACAGCACGGGCGACACGCGATGTCGATGCGGGAAAAGCTGGAGCAACTCGAGGAGCTCCGCCGGCAGGCGGAGATGGGCGGCGGCGCCAAGCGCATCCAGGCGCAGCACGAGCGCGGCAAGCTTACGGCGCGCGAGCGGCTGGACGTGCTGCTGGACGAGGGCTCGTTCGTGGAGCTGGACCGCTTCGTCGTACACCGCGCCACCGACTTCGGCCTGGACAAGGAGAAGTACCTCGGTGACGGCGTGGTGACCGGCTACGGGACGATCCACGGGCGCCTGGTCTACGTCTTCTCGCAGGACTTCACCGTGTTCGGCGGGTCGCTCAGCGAGGCGCACGCGGAGAAGATCGTCAAGATCATGGACCTGGCGCTCAAGAACGGCGCGCCCGTGGTGGGGCTCAACGACTCCGGCGGCGCGCGCATCCAGGAGGGCGTGGTGTCGCTGGGCGGCTACGCGGACATCTTCCTGCGCAACACCATGGCCTCCGGCGTCGTCCCGCAGATCTCGGCGATCCTGGGGCCGTGCGCCGGCGGGGCGGTGTACTCGCCCGCCATCACCGACTTCATCTACATGGTGCAGGGCACGAGCTACATGTTCGTGACCGGCCCCAACGTAGTGAAGACGGTGACTCACGAGGACGTCACCATGGAGGAGCTGGGCGGCGCGGCCACGCACGCGGCCAGGAGCGGCGTGGCCCACTTCGCGGTGAAGAGCGAGGTGGAGTGCCTCCACAAGATCCGCCACCTCTTCGAGTTCATCCCGCAGAACAACGCCGAGGACGCGCCGCGCAGGCCCACCGACGACCCCTTCGACCGGGCGGACGAGGAGCTGCTGGACGTGGTGCCGGACAACCCCAACAAGCCGTACGACATGCACGACGTCATACGGCGCGTGGTGGACGACGGCGAGTTCTACGAGGTGCACGCGGACTACGCGGGGAACATCCTCTGCGGCTTCGCGCACGCGGGCGGCCACTCCATCGGCATCGTGGCCAACCAGCCGGCCGTGCTCGCGGGGGTGCTGGACATCGACGCGTCGGTGAAGGCGGCGCGCTTCGTCCGCTTCTGCGACTCGTTCAACATCCCCATCGTCACCTTCGAGGACGTGCCGGGCTTCCTCCCGGGCGTGGCGCAGGAGCATGGCGGCATCATCCGCCACGGGGCCAAGCTGCTCTACGCCTTCTGCGAGGCCACCGTCCCCAAGGTCACCATCATCACACGCAAGGCGTACGGCGGCGCGTACGACGTGATGAGCTCCAAGCACATCCGCGGCGACATCAACTACGCCTGGCCCACCGCCGAGATCGCGGTGATGGGCGCCAAGGGCGCCGTGGAGATCCTCTACCGCCGCGAGATCGGCTCGGCCGCGGACCCGGCCGCCGCCGCCGACGTGAAGCAGCAGGAGTACGCCACCCGCTTCGCCAACCCGTTCGCCGCCGCCGCCCGCGGCTACGTGGACGACGTGATCGACCCGCGCGAGACGCGCGCGCGGGTGATCAGCGCCCTGGACATGCTGCGGAACAAGCGCGACAGCAACCCGCCGCGCAAGCACGGCAACATCCCGCTCTGAGTGGAAGCGGGGCTCACACGGAGACACAGAGGCACAGAGATGAATTCATCTCTGTGCCTCTGTGTCTGTTGTGAGTCTACGCGACGGCCGGGTGCGTATCCTCCACCATCTGCGCCAGCCGCAGCACCAGATCCAGCTGCTTGCGGAAGTGCTCCTGCGTGGGCGCGATGGCCGGGCTGACATTATCACGATGAGTGAGGGATTTCTCGCGCGCGTTGTATCTCAGCGTGGGAAATCCGCGCACTCCCGCGCCGGCGAATCTCTCCAGCTCCGCCACGATCTCGCTCTCTCTGAGGCGGTCCCTGAGCTTCGTGTTCTCACCGCTCCACCGCCAGCTCTCGTCGCGGCTGAAGATCTGCCCCACCGTGTGCGATCCCCAGATCAGGCTCCAGTCGTTCTCGCCCGGCACGTCGAGTACGGTGACCTCGAACGCGTTGTAGCGCTGCGACTTGCCGGTGGTGCTATACATGGCGACTCCCGGCGTTGCCGTCACCTGCACCCTTCGGCCGCGGTACGTCCCCTCCAGCCACCCGTGCGTCAGCGAGTCCGTGGAGAACCGCCCCTCGACGACCCCCGCGATCGGCGTCATCGCACGCGCGAACTTCGCCGCCGTGAAGCGGGCGAGCACCCGTGACGCTGCGATCGCCACCGTCATCAGTACGATGAAGCCGAAGACGCCCAGCACGGTCTCGCTCATGGCGGGCCTTTGCGGAAGGGTTGGACCAGCCGCGAACGGATAGACGGCAGGGGCCGCTGGCACAAGCTTTATGACTCACACAGAGACACAGAGGCACAGAGATGTTTATCTCGGTGCCTCTGTGTCTCTGTGTGAGCCCCGGTTCGTTCAGGGAGCGAAGCCGACGCTGATCCCGGCCCAGGGGAGGACGCCGTTGGCGCCGAAGATGGGCGTGAAGCCGATCCGGAAGATGAACCCGCCGCGGCGGCGCTGGTAGCGGTAGCCGAGCGTAGCGGTGCCCAGGACGGTCGTTCCCTCCACGTCCTCCAGCTCCTCCGACGCGTCGGAATCTTCGGGGAGGTACACGAAGAGCGGGCCGATGCCCGCTTCCAGGTGGTGGCTGCCGGTGCCGGTGAGGTAATTGGCCATCACCGGTACCGCCGCCCCGCCGAACGCCCCCAGCCCCACGCGCCCGCTGACGTGCTCGGTGAAGCGGTGGTCCAGGTTGAAGGTGTAAAGCAGCCCGTTGCCGAGCAGCTCCAGGTACCCCGAGGTGCGGACCATCGGCTCCGCGTCCTGCGCCCGTGCCTGCGGGGCATGCACGAGCGCCAGGGTGGCGACGAGCAGGGAAGATGCGACGGCTCGGACGGATGACGATGTCATCGGAGCACCTGGGATCGGGTGAACGGGCAGTGACGCTGCATCCGGGCGCGGCACCGCCCGTACCCCGCAGGTAACACCGTGACAATCCCTAATGTGCGTGGTTTCAAACCCCGGAGTTCAGGTCTTTCACGCCATGTTCACGACACCCACCACGGATGCTTCGGCGGGCCGCACTAGCGCCCGCCAGTGCTCCGCGCGGCCAGGACGCGCTGCACGAGCCCGTCGATCGCGTTCTGCTCGATCCAGCGGGCGACGATGACGAGGTCGTTCTCGGGGTCCACGTAGATGACGTTGGTGCCGTTGCCCAGGTGCATGAATGCGGAGGCGGGGGCGCTGGGGAGGCGCTTGCGGTCCGTGTTCAGGAACCAGTTCATGAAGCCGTAGCCAGGCTCCGGGCGCGTGGGGGTGAGCGCCATCCGCACCCAGGCCTCGGAGAGGACCTGGCGGTCACGCCACCGGCCGCGGCGCAGGGTGAGGTAGCCGAAGCGCGCCATGTCCCGCGCGCTGATGAACATCCCGCCGCCCCAGTGGCCGCCGCCGCTC
>DASVSA010000633.1:0-4365 GCA_036388335.1 Longimicrobium sp.
CGAGCCCACACGGCCCAGCTGCATCGTGTCCGGCAGCATGTAGCGGATCAGGAAGAACGAGCCGACCGCGGTGAGCGCGATCAAGAGCCAGTTCCCATTGTTCAGCGCGCCCTGGACGTTGCCGCCCTCCTTCACGCGCACCAGCAGGATGCCGGCGAGCGAGAAGACGATCCCCAGCCCCGCGATCACCATGGGGAGCAGGATGGGGCTCATCCCGCCGAAGTTGTCGCCGGTGGCTACCACCTCGCGCCCCAGCACCATGGTGGCGAGGATGGTGGCCACGTACGAGCCGAACAGGTCCGCGCCCATGCCGGCCACGTCGCCCACGTTGTCGCCCACGTTGTCGGCGATGGTGGCCGGGTTGCGCGGGTCGTCCTCGGGGATGCCGGCTTCCACCTTGCCCACCAGGTCGGCGCCCACGTCGGCCGCCTTGGTGTAGATGCCGCCGCCCACGCGGGCGAAGAGCGCGATGCTCTCGGCGCCCAGCGAGAAGCCCGTCAGCACCTCCAGCGCCCGCTCCATCTCGGGGCCGTTGGGCGACGCGCCGTCCACGAACAGGCCGTAGAACACGATGAAGAGGCCGCCCAGGCCCAGCACCGCCAGCCCGGCCACACCCATCCCCATCACGGACCCGCCGGCGAACGACACGGCGAGCGCGCGGGAGAGCGAGGTGCGGGCGGCGCTGGCCGTCCTCACGTTGGCCTTGGTGGCGATGCGCATCCCGATGAACCCTGCCAGCGCGCTGAACACCGCGCCGATGAGGAACGCCGCGATGATGAGCGGGTGCGACCGCTCGTCGTTGAAGCTCAGGTAGCCGAGGAAGAGCGAAGCGACCACCGCGAACATCGCGAGCACGCGGTACTCCGCCTTGAGGAATGCGAGCGCGCCATCCGCGATGTAGCCGGCGATGGTGCTCATGCGCTCGTTGCCGGCGTCCTGCTTCGTCACCCAGCCGGACATGACGAAGGTGTAGAGCAGGGCCAGCACCCCGAGAATGGGGACAGCGTAGGCGATCGATTGCATGTGAACGGTGTGAAGGCTGCGTAAAAAAAGGACGCGCCCGCCCGCGCACCCGTCCGGCCGCGGGGCGGGGGAGAGGGGGCGCAAAGCGCGGGCGCCGTCTGCGCGCGCGATAGGATGGCTGAAAGCGGTCAGAAACGCAAGCGGGCGGAGCGCGAAATTTCTCGCTCCGCCCGCTTTTGCCCGGTGGTACCCATTCTGTGGACCGTCAGGCGCCTGCCGGTGGTGCTGAGTCTGAAGTGCCCAGTGCCCAGTGCCGAGTGCCTAGTGGACAGCAGTTACTGGGCACTCGGCACTGGGCACTGGGCACTTCAGTTCTTACACGTTGTCCTTGTCGTCCGTGTACGTGGGGCGCGGGGGCTCCTGCAGGCCGCCGTGCGCCTCGTCGCCCGTGCGCTGCACCACGCTGTGGTTGCGGCCGTAAAGGAAGTAGATCACCATGCCGAGCGCCAGCCAGATGAAGAGGCGCGTCCACGCCTCGCCGGGGAGGCCCGTCATCAGGTACAGGCACGACGCGATCCCCAGGATCGGGAAGAGCGGCACGAACGGCGTCTTGAACGGGCGCGGGCGGTTGGGCTCCTTCACCCGCAGGTACCACACGCCGGCGCACACGATGCAGAAGGCCAGCAGCGTGCCGATGGACACCAGGTGCCCCAGCTCGGACACGTCGAAGAGGCCGGCCAGCAGGGCGCACACCGTGCCCACCATGATGCTGCTGATGTGCGGCGTGCGGAAGCGCGGGTGAAGCCGGCTGAACAGCGGCGGAAGCAGCCCGTCGCGCGACATCGTGTAGAAGATGCGCGGCTGGCTCATCAGCATCACCAGCATCACGGACGAGAGACCCGCGATCGCGCCGATCTTGATCCACGGAGCAAGCCAGGTGTACCCCGTGGCGTCGATGGCCACGGCGATCGGCTCGCCCACGTTGAGGCGCGGGTACTCCACGATACCCGTCATGATCCCCGACACCAGGATGTACAGCACGGTGCAGATGATCAGCGAGCCCAGGATGCCGATGGGCATGTCGCGCTGCGGGTTCTTTGCTTCCTGCGCCGTCGTGGACACCGCGTCGAAGCCGATGTAGGCGAAGAAGATCACGCCACCCGCCGCGATGATGCCGTTGAAGCCGTACGTGCCGGGGCCCGTGCTCTCGGGGATGAACGGCGTCCAGTGGTCCACCGACTGGCCCCAGTGAGTGAGCACGTAGTAGCCGCCCGCCAGGATGAACGCCGCCACCACGCCCAGCTTGATCGCCACGGCCGCGTTGTTGAAGCGGGCCGACTCCTTGATGCCCACCACCAGCAGCACCGTCACCGCGAAGATGCCCAGCGCCGCGATGGCGTTGAAGCCGCCGCTGGCCTGCGGCAGGGTGTTGATGTCCACGCCCTGCTTGGAGAGCGACTCGGCCAGCGCGGCCGTCTTGCGCACCCACGTCTCCGAGCCCGGCGCCTGCACCAGCTGCCCCGGAGGGCTGGTGAGGCTGGGCGGCAGCACGATGCCCAGGTCACGCAGGAAGGAGTTGACGTACCCAGACCACCCGGCGGCCACCGTGGCCGCGCCGAACAGGTACTCCAGGATCAGGTCCCACCCGATGATCCACGCGATCAGCTCGCCCAGCGTGGCGTACCCGTACGTGTACGCGGAGCCGGCGATGGGGATCATCGCTGCGAACTCGGCGTAGCAGAGCCCCGCGAATACACACGCGATCCCCGCGAAGACGAACGCCAGCACGATGGCGGGCCCCGCGTGCTGCGCCGCGGCGGTGCCCGTGAGCACGAAGATGCCGGTCCCGATGATGGCCCCGATCCCGAGCGAGATCAGGTTCAGCGGCCCCAGCTCGCGCTTTAACGCGTGCTCGCCCTCCGCGGTTGCGTCCGCCTGCAGCTGGTCGATGTTTTTGCGGGCGAAATAGTTCATGGCTGCTCCGGTCTGGGCGGATCCGCGTCCGCCGTGGGGTGGGTTGTAAGCGCGCCCGGCCGTGAGGCGCGTACGCAGCGGCCCCGGCCGGGACCGCGAAGGTTGCTGGGTAGTGCCGGGTGAGGCGAAAGGGCGGGAACGGGGTGGGAGGGCAGGATGAGGAGAGTAGATCCTGTAGACAGCCGCCGCGTTGTACCCGCCCGCCGCGCCCGGTTCCACATGCCGGCGCGTGGAGCGCGCGGCAGGGTGCCTGCGTTCGGGATGGGGGAGGGGCGCATCGCCGCGGAGTGGCGCGTGGTTCCGGTGAAAACGGCAATGTAACGCTCCCACCGCACAGGTTCAAGCGTTCGTTCGCTTCCGTGCGCTCCGGAGCGCCCCGTGGAGTTGCGGCGCGGGGCGCGGAAGCGTACCATCCCCGTGTTTCCGGGGGCGATCCGCCCACGCGCACGCCATGCCGCCGCTCCTGATGCCCACACACGAGCTCCTCGCCGTCCCCGAATCGCGCTCCTTCCCCCTGCGGCGGGTGCTGCAGCGACTGCTGGCCGCCCGGCGCGTGGTGCTGGTGACGCACGTGGGGGCCGACGGCGACGGCAGCGGGTCGCAGGCCGCCGTGGCCGCCTGGCTCGAAGCCCGCGGCATCGACGCCACCATCGTCAACCCCACGCCCTTCCCGGACCTCTTTCGCTTCGTCCTCCACCGGCAGGACGTGGTGGCGGACCTGGGCTCGCCCGAGGCCGAGGCGGCGCTGGCGGAGGCCGACCTGTTCCTGGTGCTGGACACCAGCGAGCCCGCGCGCGTGGGAGTGCTGGCCGACCGCCTCCCGCGCGACCGCACCCTGGTGGTGGACCACCACCCGGCCGGGAGCGAGGTGGTGGGCGACACGGCCGTGCAGGACCCCTCCGCCGGCGCTACGGGCGAGATGGTGTACGACCTCATCACCATCGCGGGCGACGCGGTGCCGCGCGCCTCGGCGCTGGGCGCGTACGTGGCCATCGTGAGCGACACGGGCTCCTTTCGCTACTCCAACACCACCCCGCGCATCCACGCCGTCGCCGCCGAGCTGCTTGCGCGCGGCATCGACCCCGAGGTGGTGTACCGGCGCCTCTTCGCCACCGCTCCGCTGCGCCGCCTGGAGCTGCTGCGCGAGGCGCTCTCCTCCCTGCGTACCGACCCGGAGGCGCGCATCGCATGGATGACCGTCACCGGCGAGACCGCCGCGCGCCTCAACGCCACGGGCGAGGACTTCGACGGCCTCATCGAGCACGTGCGCTCCATCGAGGGCACCGAGGTCGCCATGCTCTTCCGCGAGACGGACGAGGGGGCCACCAAGGTCTCCTTCCGCTCCAACGGCGCCGCCGACGTCAACCGCCTTGCCCGCCGCTTCGGCGGGGGCGGGCACGTCAAGGCCGCCGGCGCGCTCATCCCCGG
>DASVSA010000634.1:0-4501 GCA_036388335.1 Longimicrobium sp.
GGGGCCCCAGGCCATCGCCGCCGACGGCGGCTCGCCGCACGCGGGCGCGCCGGAGTCCAGCCGTACCCTCTACCTGCGCCCCGACCTGGTGGACACCGCCTACACCCGTGCCCCCGACATCACCGCCGCGGACCCGGCGGCGTGGAGCGCGGCGGCCCGCTCGCGGGAGTGGCCGGGGTACGTGGGCGCTCCCCGCTTCACCACCTGGGAGCTGGGCCGCTGGATCTACGCGCGCGAGTCCGCGGCTTGCACCGCCCTGGCGCTGCGCCTGCTGGAGGGCACCGACGAGCGCGAGGTGCCGCGCTACGCCGACGAGATGCGCGCCATCCCCCCGGTCCGCGCCGCCCTCGACGAGCTCCTGCGCGCCGAGGACGAGCGCGCGGCGCGCCAGGCCCGCTGGCTGGAGCGCGCGCCGAAGCGCCCATGACCCAGACGCTCGGCTACGTCGCCCTCCTGGTGCGCGACTACGACGAGGCCATCGCGTACTTCACCGGCGCGCTGGGCTTCGGCCTGGTCGAGGACTCCGCGCTCGGCGAGGGGAAACGCTGGGTGCTCGTGGCGCCGAGCGGCCCCGGCGGCACGAGCATCCTGCTGGCGCGCGCATCCACCCCCGAGCAGCTCGCGCGCGTGGGCGACCAGACCGGCGGGCGCGTGGGATTCTTTCTGCACACGGACGGCTTCTGGAGCGACTACCGGGCGATGCTCTCGCGTGGCGTGACCTTCATGGAGGAGCCGCGAGAGGAGGCGTACGGCACGGTGGCCGTCTTCCAGGACCTGTACGGCAACCGCTGGGACCTGCTGCAGTTGGCGCACGGAGACACGGAGGCACAGTGATGAAGTACTCTCTGTGCCTCCGTGTCTCCGTGTGAGCCGCCGTTCAATCCTGCCGCCCCTGCTCCCGCTCCCCCCCGCCTACGGAATCCAGCGCGGGCGTCGGAGCGGGCCCGCTGTCCACCGACTGCGTCGAAGACGCGGCTCCCCCCTGCGGCGCGTCGCCTCCGCACGCCGCCAGCGCGACGGCCGCCACGATCATCCCCACGACTCGCTTCCTCATCACGCCTCTCCGGTGGCTCTGGACGCGGCCTGCACGGCTCCGCGCCCCCCGCGCCGCGCAAGGCTGATGCCCGGTGTAGAACGTGCACCGCGCCGGCGCATGCATCGTCTCACTCTCGCGCTCATCGCGGCGCTCCTGGCCGGGTGCGGCGGCTCGCCCACCCGTCTCCCCCCGGCGCAGTCCACGCCGGGGCTGGCGCTGGACACCGTCGCGCGCGGCCTCCAGGTGCCGTGGGACATGGCCTTTGCGCCCGACGGGCGCATCTTCGTGACCGAGCGCCCGGGGCGGATCCGGGTGATCGAGAACGGCGTTCTGCGCGCCGAGCCGTGGGCGGTGCTGGACGTGGCCCGCCGCAGCGAGCTGGGGCTGATGGGGATCGCCCTGGCGCCCGATTTCGCGCGGAGCGGCCACGTTTACGTGGTGGGAAGCTTCCCGGCCGGCGACGGACGCTCCGAGAACCGCGTCTACCGGCTGACGGAGCGCGGCCGGCGCGGGGTGGACCGCACGCTGGTGCTGGGAGGGATGCGCGTGGCGCGCTACCACGCGGGCGCGGCGCTGCGCTTCGGGCCCGACGGGATGCTCTACCTTTCCACGGGCGACGCCACCCGGCCGGGCGAGGCGCAGGACACCGCGTCGCTCCTGGGAAAGGTGCTCCGCATGCGCCCCGACGGCGGCGCTCCCGCGGACAACCCGCGGCCCGGCTCGCGCGTGTACGCCCTGGGCGTGCGCAACCCGCAGGGCCTCGCCTGGCACCCGGACACGCGCGAGCTGTTCGCGCCGGACCACGGCCCCACGCGCCTCCCCCGCGAGTTCCTCCGCGCCGGGCGCGACGAGCTGAACGTCATCCACCCCGGCGCCAACTACGGCTGGCCCGGCGCCGCCGGCAACCAGGGCGGCCCCGCCTTCACGCGCCCGCTGGTGGAGTGGACCCCGGCTGTGGCCCCCGCCGCCCTGGCCTTCCATCCGGGCGGCTCCCTCCCCTGGCGCGGCGACGCCCTCGTCGCGACGCTGCGGGGTCAAGCACTCCTCCGCGTCGTGCTGCGGCGCGGCCCCGGCGGCTGGCGCGCCGTCGCGCAGGAGCCGCTCTTCCACCGCCAGCTTGGCCGCATCCGCGCCGTCGCCGTGGCGCCGGACGGCTCCGTCTACTTCACCACCAGCAACCGCGACGGCCGCGGCGCCCCCCGCCCCGGCGACGACCTCCTGCTGCGGATCGTGCGAACAGCGGTCTCACACAGAGACACAGAGGCACAGAGATGAGGTCTCCTCTGCGTCTCTGTGTCTCTGTGTGAAATCATCTGTTCGGCTGGAGGCGCCAAATCCGCGTCCCAAATCGTGCCTTGTTGGCACGGAGGTTCGAGCGTAACCTCCGCGCATGCAAGTTACTTATCACCTACAGGGTGTTACCTTCGAGTGGGATGCCTGGAAGGCCCGGAGCAACGCGGACAAGCACGGGGTCACGTTCAGGGAGGCCGCCGAAGCTTTCTTCGACCCGTTCTGCCAGTGGGGCGACGCCTCGGTAGACGGTGAGTCGCGCGAGTACGTCATCGGTTACTCGCTCGCCCAGAAGCTCCTGCTGGTAGTCCATACGGATCGGTTCAGCGCGACGCGGATCGTCTCCGCCCGGCCAGCCACACGCGAGGAGAGGAGGCTGTATGAGCATACCCGATGAGCTTGGCAAGATGACCCTTCGCGCGCGCCCCGCGGAGACGGTGACACTCTCGATTCCTCTCGACACGATGGAAGCGGTTCGCCGCGAGGCTGCGCAGCGCGATATGTCGCCGGAGGCCCTGCTGAAGCTCTACATCGGATCGGGGCTGCGTCAGGACGTATCGCGGGCATTCGCGGAGGGCGTCGCGAAGGCTCCCACGGAAGCCCTGTCGCACCACGGATCCTCCGAGTAATCACGCCGCCATCCAACGCCACGACCTCCACCATGCCGATCATATGCCTGGAAGGTCCGAGTGCGGTCGGGAAGACGACTGCGGCGGCGGGGCTGGTGGGGGCGTACGTGGTGCCGGAGGTCAACCTGCTCTTCGTGCGGCCGGCGGAGGAGGGGGCGGAGTGGTACCTGGAGCGGCAGGTGGACCGGTGGGCGCTGGCGGCATGGAGGGCGAAGCATCCTGCGCTCGCCGTGCTGGATGGCGATCCATTTCAGCCGCTGTGGTACAACTGGACGTACGGGTTCGAGCGGTGGGAGGATCTCGACGCGCTGGAGGCGTTCTACCCGGCCGCGGGTGGCGCGCGGGGAGATCGGCTTCCCCGGGCGGTACGTGCTGCTCGGGGCGAACGCCGAGACACTGAGGCGGCGCAAGGAGGCGGACGCGGCCAGGCAGCGGCGCGGCTTCGAGGTCCACCTGAAGCTGGTGGAGCCGCAGCGGCGCTACTTCGAGGCGATGAACGGGTTCGCGCCGGGGCTCGTGAGCTTCGTCGATGCGCGTGAGGCGGGCGAGACGGTACGCGCCGTCGCGTCGGCGGCGAGGGAGGCGCGGCGGGTGGAGCGGCCGGTGGAGCTCTTCGACCGGATGGTGAGCTGGCTGCGGGAGAATCGCCCGGAGTAGTCATCCAACATCCTTGACAGCCCCCTCACGCCCGATTAGCCTAGCTAGCTAGGTATACCAGACGAGAGAGCTCCACATGCCCGCGCAGAAGAACGACATCCTCCGAGGCACGCTGGCCATGCTCATCCTCCGCACGCTGGCGGTAGAGGGGCGGATGCACGGGTACGCCATCACCTCGCACATCCAGCGGGTGTCGCGCGACCTGCTGCGGGTGGAAGAGGGGTCGCTCTACCCCGCCCTTCACCGCATGGAGCAGGAGGGGTGGATCGGGGCGGAGTGGGGGGTCACCGAGAAGAACCGCCAGGCGCGCTTCTACACGCTGACCCCGGCGGGCGAGCGGCAGCTGGCGCAGGAGAAGGAGAGCTGGGCCCGGCTCACCGAGGGAGTGGGGCGGGTGCTGGGATACGCCTGACGGAGCCCACATCCATGGCGTGGTTCAGACGGGTACGCAACCTGGCGCGGACGGACCGGCTCGCGGCGGACATCGACCGCGAGATCGACTTCCACATCGCCGAGCGGGCGGACGAGCTGGTGGCGCGGGGGATGAGCGAGGAAGCGGCGGCGCGCGAGGCCAGGCGCCTCTTCGGCAACCGCACGGTGCAGCGGGACCGCACGCGCGACGCGGACGTGGTGGGCTGGCTGGAGTCGCTGGCCGCCGACACGCGCTACGCCCTCCGCGCGCTGCGGGCCAACCGCGGCTTCACGGCCGTCGCCGTGCTCTCGCTTGGGCTGGGGATCGGCGCCAACACGGCGCTCTTCTCCCTGATCGACGCGGCGATGCTGAAGCCGCTCCCCGTGGCGCGGCCGGAGGAGCTGGTGCAGGTGACGCGCGCCACCGACGGCGCCGAGTTCAGCAACCCGCTCTGGGAGGAGCTCCAGCGGCGGCAGG
>DASVSA010000635.1:0-4084 GCA_036388335.1 Longimicrobium sp.
CCATGCATCCCAGGACCCACGGCTCCCCGCTCCTCGCGTGGCTCCACGACCCGTCCGCGGACCGGGGGATCCACTTCGCGCAGGCGGATGGGAGCTGGTCGTTCTGCGCGTACGAGCGCCTGGCGGAGATGGCGCGCGCCGCCGCCGCGGGGCTCGTGGGCCAGGGCGTGAGCGGCAACGAAGTGGTCGCGCTGATCGGCCGCTCCACGCCGGAGCTCGTGGCCGCGTTCTTCGGCACCTTGCTGGCGGGCGCCACCCCCGCGCCCATGGCCCCGCCCGCCGCGTTCCAGGGCCAGGACGCCTACGGCGACCACACCCGCGGCGTGCTGCGCCGGACGCGCCCCGCGCTGGCCGTGGCCGACGCCGAGCTGCTGGAGGAGCTCGTGCCCATCGTGGCGGGGGTGTCGCGGCTGGCCTGCTTCGACTCGCTGCGGGGCGACGGCGCCGCCCGCGCGGAGCCGGCGGAGATCGCGCTCCTCCAGCTCACCTCGGGCTCCAGCGGGGCGGCGCGCGCCGTCCGCATCCCGCGCTCGGCACTGGAGGCCAACGTCGCGGCCATCGGGCGCTGGCTGCGGTGGACCCCGGACGCGCCCTTCGTCTCGTGGCTCCCGCTCTACCACGACATGGGGCTCGTGGGGGCGTTGATCTGCCCCGTCGTCAACGGCGGCGACCTGTGGCTCTTCCAGCCCGAGCACTTCATCCGCGACCCGCTGCGCTACCTGCGCTGCCTGGCGGGCTCGGGGGCGGAGCTCAGCGCCATCCCCGCCTTCGGGCTGGACCTGTCGGTGCGCAAGGTGGCGCCCGCGGCGCTGGAGGGGCTGGACTTCTCGCGCGTGCGGGGGATGGTGGTGGGCGCCGAGCGCGTGAGGGCGGAGACGCTGGAGCGCTTCCACGCGTTCCTGGAGCCGTACGGCCTGCGCCGCGACGCCCTCCTCCCCGCCTACGGCCTGGCCGAAGCGACGCTCGCCGCCACCGGCGTACCACCGGGGAGGGGGTGGATGGCCGCCACGGTCGATCCCGCCTCGCTCGTCCCCGGCCACGCCGTCCGCACGTTGGACGTCGGGGGCGCGGTGGTGACGGGATGCGGCGTGCCGCTGGACGGCGTCTCGGTCTCCATCGTGGACGAGAGCGGTGCGCCGCTCGCCGATGGACACGTCGGAGAGATCGTGGTGAGCGGCGCATCGCTCTCCGCCGGCTACCTGGGCGAGCCCCCGTCGGAGGGCGGCGAGCTGCGCACGGGAGACGGCGGGTTCGTGCTGGACGGCGAGCTCTACGTGCTCGGCCGCCTCGGCGACAGCATCAAGGTGCGCGGACGCGTGCTGTTCAGCGAAGAGCTGGAGGCGGCGCTCGCCGGGCTGGGCGCGTCCTCCCAGCGGGCCGCCGTGCTGCTGGGGAGCCACGAGGGCGCCCCCACCGCCGTGCTGCTGACTGAAGAGCCGGACCCCGCGTGGCGCGCCGCCGCCGTCAAACTCCTCCGCCGCCAGGCCGATGGCGCGCGGGTGGCGTTCGTGGCCGTGCCGCGCGGGGGCATCGCGCGCACTTCCAGCGGCAAGCCGCGCCGCCGGCCGCTGTGGGACGCGTTCGTGGCGGGCCGCCTGCCGGGAAAGGCGGAGTGGGAAGGGACCTCAACCGCGGGAGAAGAAATTGTCTGACGAGCAGGAAGTCCGCGCCACCGTCCGCTCCATCGTCCTCCGCCTCGCCCCCGAGCCCGGCGGCGACCCCCAGGGCAACCTCATCGAGGAGCTCGCCTACCACTCGCTCGCCCTCCTGGAGCTGGCCTTCGCCGTGGAGGAAGCCTTCGGCCTCCGCCCCATGGACATGCAGACCGCCCGCTCCATCCAGAGCTCCGCCGACCTGGAAGCGTACGTCCTCAGGGAGCTCGCGACGAAGTAATCTCCGTGTCTCTGTGCCTCCGTGTGAGGCCGCGGTTACTCCTCGTCCAGCGACGGGCTCGCCCGCAGCTCCTGAAGCGTCTGCGTGCGGGCGCGCACGATCCGGTTGATCCGGTTGGCCGAGCGCTCCCGCGAGAAGCGCATCAGGTCCTCCAGCTCCACGCCGGCCGCGTGGGGGCCGTCCAGAAACGCCACGTACTGCCGCGTGGAGTCCTCCACCAGCGGCTTCAGCTCGGTCATGCGCCCCAGGAAGGCGCGGTAGGCGCGGTCGCCGTTCTCCACCACCAGGCGGCTGATGAGGTACACCCCGAACGCCACGTGGCGCGACTCGTCGCGGCGCAGCAGGCGGATCACCTCGCGCATCCCCGGCATCACGCCGCCCTCGCCCAGCATCCGGTCGAAGAGGAAGTAGCCGGTCTCGGCCATCATCCCCTCCACCACAAGGTTGTAGGTGACGGCCGCCCGCACCTGCGCCTCGGGGGACGGATCGGAGTGCAGCCGGTGAAGCGCCTCGGGAAGCTCCTCGGTGAAGATGCGGCGGTAGCTCGGGTGCCAGTAGCGCGACAGGTCGCCCCGGTCGGCCGTCACCTCGGCGAAGAAGCGGTCGAAGACATCCACGTGCTTCGCCTCCTCCCACAGGAAGGAGGTGAGGTAGATCTCCTCCTCCATCCGCCCCTCCGCCGCGATCACCCGCATCAGGGGGAGCAGGTCCGCCGTGACCGCCTCCTCGCCCGCGTGGAAGAGCGCGCAGAGCTGGAGGATGGCCTCGCGCGCCGCCGGCTCCATGGCGAGCCAGGCCTCGCGGTCCCGGCTGAAGTCCACGTCGTCCGGGTTCCATGCATAGACCTTGGCCTTCTTCCACAGCCGCATGGGGAGCGACGAACGGTCCAGCGCGCGGCTCATGCGCGCCTCGCGTAGGCCTGGATGAAGCCGGCAAAGGCGCCCATGTAGTCCTCGCTGGTGCCATCCGGCGGCGGGGCTCCCAGCGTGCACGACACCCGGTCACGCTCCGTGCGCGTCGCCACGAAGACCACGCGGGCGCCGCACCGCGCCGCCAGCCGGAAGAGGGCATCCGCCACGTGCACGGTGCCGCCGCATGTCTCCACGGGTACGGTGCCGGGCACCGCGGTGTAGCGGTCGATCATCGCGAACACCGTCCTTCCCTCGTTGAGTGCGTCCCGCACCGCCAGCAGGAAGTGCGGGTTGTGGGGGATTTCGTGGATTGCGGACTTCTTGCCGGCCGGCCGCTCGAACGCCCCCAGCGTCACCGCCGAGAGCGGGTACCCGGAATCGTGGAGGTGGCGGATCGTGGTGAGGATGGTGACGTGCGTGTGGGGCCCCGCCAGCAGCACGCCCCGCCCCGCGGCCACCGCTTCGTCCAGGCACTCGATCCCCTCCACCGTCACCTCCGGGTCGAAAGGGATCTGGTAGCGGTTGAGAAGCGCCAGGAGCTGTACGAACACGATGTCGCGAGTGGACTCGAGCGGCGAGCGGTTGTGGAGGATCAGCCCCAGCCCCCGGCGCGGCGCCAGCGGGGCGACCGTCCGCGCCAGCCTCAGCAGCGCTCCGAACCTGCGCTGGCGCGGAAGGGCCTCCATCCACGCGCGGAACGGCCGGGTGGCCAGCCGGCGCGCGCTCCGGTTTGCGGCGCCGAAGAGGATGCCGCCGATGCGCCGGTTAGCCACGGGCGTCCGCCTCCAGCTCCCCGATCGCCCTGCGCACCGCGTCCGGCAGCGGCACCTTGCGCTGCGCCTCGTAGTCGTACGACACCAGCAGGCCGCCGCCCTCCGCCGCCACCGCGCCCAGCTTGCGGCTGACCAGGCGGTACTCCATCGAGAACCGGTCCTCCCCCACCTCCGTGACGCGCGCCCCCACCGCCACCGTGTCCGGCCAGGTGACCGGCCGACGGAAGCGGCAGTCCGTGGACGCCAGGATCGGCCCCACCGGCTGCCCCTCGCCGATCTCGCGGAAGCCGATCCGCTCCAGGTATTCGATGCGTGCGCTCTCGAAGTAGCGGAAGAAGACGATGTTGTTCACGTGGCGGAAGTAGTCCATGTCGCCCCAGGCTACGGGGAGCTCCACCACCACGGGATAGCCGGCCAGCGGGTCGCCGCTCATGCCGCCCCCGCGGCGCCCAGGCCCGCCGCGCGCCCCGTGGCCCACGCCCAGAAGAAGTTGTATCCGCCGATGGG
>DASVSA010000636.1:0-2798 GCA_036388335.1 Longimicrobium sp.
TCCACGAGGAGCCCAGCGTCCCCAACCACTGGGACTGGCGCGCCCGCCAGGTGCTCACCGAGGGGCTGGTCATCACCGTGGAGCCCATCGTCGCCGCGCGCTCCGGCCGCGTCGTCGAAGACCCTGACGGCTGGACCCTCCGCACCGCCGACGGCGGCCTCTCCGCCCACTTCGAGCACACGCTCGTCGTCACCCGCGGCCGCCCGGTGCTGCTGACGGCGGCGTGATGGGGAACGGGGAACGGGGAACGGTAACCACCTGGGTTTTACCGTTCCCCGTTCCCCATTCCCCGTTCCCCTGCCGTTACTCTCCGGCGCGCGACGCTTCCCGCGGGTCCGCGGCGTCGGCGGCGCCGCTCGCCTCGTCGGCGGCGCGGGCGTGGGCGGCGCAGAGAGTGGTCTCGGGGATCACTTCCAGGCGCTCCCACTCGATGTCCTTGTCGCACTTGGAGCAGCGCCCGAAGTTCTCCGGGTCGTCGTAGAGCCGGCGGAGGGCGTCGTCGATGGCGTAAAGCCGGCCGCCTTCCATGCTCGTGATCATGAAGTCCTTTTCCTGCTCCTGGCTCTCCGTCCCCACGTCCGCCGGGTGGAAGCGGTAGACGCTCAGCTCGCCGGACCGCTCGCGCAGGTCCTGCACGTTGGCGTCGTGGTGGCCGATCGCGTCGAGCATCTGCTCGCGCTCGCGGATGAGGAGGCGCTCCACGGTGGTGCGCTGTTCGTCGGTCAGCATGTCTGCTCCTGTCGTCGTCGTGCGCGGCGCCGCGCGGGCCACGTCACCCGGCCGGTCTACAATGTCCGTGCCTGACCCTCCCTTCCCCACCCCGCCCGTGAAGCAGAACCCGTCCTGGATCGCCGCCCATGCGCCCGGCATCGCCCTCGCCGCCGCGCTCGCCGCCCTCGCCGCCGCCCTGCAGGCCGTGGAGACGCGCATCTTCACCCACGCGGTGGTGGAGGCGCTCGTCCTGGCCATCCTGCTGGGGATGCTGGTGCGGCTGGCGTGGAAGCCCGGCCCGCGCTGGGAGCCGGGGATCAAGTTCACCGCCAAGCAGGTGCTGGAGGCCGCCATCGTCCTGCTGGGCGCGTCGGTGGACCTCCCGCTCCTCCTGCGCGCCGGGGCACCGCTGGTGGTCGCGATCCTGGCGGTGGTGCTCTCGGGGCTCGTGGGCGGCTACGCGCTGGGCCGCGTGCTGGGCCTCAACCCGCGCCTCAGCACCCTCATCGCCTGCGGCAACGCCATCTGCGGCAACTCCGCCATCGCCGCCGTCGCACCCGTCATCGGCGCGGAGAAGGAGGACGTGGCCTCGTCCATCGCCTTCACCGCCGTGCTGGGGGTGATCGTCGTCCTCACCCTGCCGTTACTTGTCCCGCTCCTCGGCTTCAGCCACTACCAGTACGGCGCCCTGGCGGGGATGACGGTCTACGCCGTCCCGCAGGTGCTCGCCGCCACCTTCCCCGTCAGCGCGCTGAGCGGCGAGGTGGGGACGCTGGTGAAGCTGGTGAGGGTGCTTCTGCTGGGTCCCGTGGTCGTCTTCTTCGCCTTCCGCGCCCACAAGGTGGGGGAGCAGAAGCTGGCGACGGGCGCGTTCATCCCCTGGTTCATCGTGGGCTTCCTGGTCCTGGCCGCCGCGCGCTCCTTGGGCTTCATCCCGGTTGAGGTCGCGGCCCCGGTGCGCGAGGTCTCCCGCTGGATGACCGTCGCGGCGATGGCGGCGCTGGGCCTGGGCGTGGACGTGCGCGTGCTCGGAAAGGTGGGGGGACGCGTGGTGCTCGCGGTTACGGGCTCGTTGATCGTGCTGATTTCCGTGAGCGCCACGCTGATCACGCTGCTCGGCATCGGTTGAGGGACTCACACAGAGACACAGAGGCACAGAGATGAAGTCATCTCTGTGCCTCTGTGTCTCTGTGTGAGTTATTTGTTACGGCAGGATCGCGGTCGCGAGCCAGGCGCTGAGCCGGGGGAGGAGGTGCTCGTCCTTGTTGAGGGCGGCGTTGGCCCCGGCGGCCTGGGCGCGCGTTACAAGTGACTCAGGCGCCATCCCGCTCACGAACACGGTCGGCGTGGTGCTGAAGGTGGGGAGGCGGCGCAGCTCGGCATGGACTTCGAAGCCGTCCAGGCCGGGCATCTCCACGTCCAGGAGCACCGCGTCGGGGAGGCGGTCGGCGACGGCCTGGGCCCACGCCAGGAGCTCGTCGCCGGTGCCGAAGCGTACCACGTCGAAGCCGTGGTGGTCCAGCCACACGCTCACCACCTCCGAATGGATCTCGTCGTCGTCCGCCAGCGCCACCAGAGGGCGCTTCGGGTCGGGGGTCAACATCATGTGGGGCCTTTGCAAGTTTACTGGTCGCGCGCGATGCGCTCGCGCCAGAAGTCTGCCGCGCTCGACAGCACGCTCTCCGTGAAGCGGACGCCCATCGTGGCGTAGAAGCCGCGCCCCCCCTGCTGAGCGAAGTCGGGGTCGTTCAGGTTGCCGAAACGGTAGCCGCCCTCCACCTCCACGCGGTCGCCCAGCGCCGCCACCAGCGCCGGAGCCAGGTTCCACCGGCTCTCGCGGCCCGTGGCGTCCAGCAGCAGGCGCCCGTCCACCCGCGCCGAGAGGGGGCCGCGCAGGCTCTGCTGCAGCCGCGCGCCGCCGAAGTGGGCCAGGTTGGAGACCGTCCCCAGCGCCGAGGCGCTGTCGGCGCGCGAGGCCCAGCGCACTGCGTAGCGCGCACCGAGTTCAGTCCCCGGCCGCGCCGCCCACAGGGCGTCCGCCGCGCCGATCAGCCGCCGGTCCTGCACGGCCGAGGAGCCCAGCCCGC
>DASVSA010000637.1:0-4673 GCA_036388335.1 Longimicrobium sp.
CTGCTCCTCGGCGCGGGCGGCCATGCGGGTGGTGAGGCGCGCGGACTCGCCCGCGGCGGTTACGATGCGCTCCACCGAGTCCAGCGCGGTGCGCGAAAGGTCGCCCACGCCGGAGACGCGCACGGACCCGTTCTGCATGCGGCCGAGGGCGCCGTGCACCTGGTCGCGCACCGAATCCACCACGCCGCGGGCCTCCTGCGCGGCGCGGGCGCTGCTGTCGGCCAGGTTGCGCACCTCGTCCGCTACCACCGCGAAGCCACGCCCGTGCTCGCCGGCGCGGGCGGCCTCGATGGCGGCGTTCAGCGCCAGGAGGTTGGTCTGGTCGGCGATCTGGCGGATGGTGCTGACGAGGGAGGAGATGCGCTCGGAGGCACGGGCGAGGGCCGCGAGCTCCTGCGCCTCCAGGTCCACGAAGTCGCGGAGCTCCACCAGGCGGCCGATGGCCTCCTCGATGGCGCCGCGGTTCTCCACCGCCAGCCGCCCCGTGTCGCGGCTGGTGTCGGCCGAGGAGCGGGCGTCGCGGGCCATCTCCTCCGCCTCGGCTGCGAGCTGCGCGGCCACCTGGCGCCCGCGCGCCGTCCTCTCGCCCTGGTCCGCCACCTGCTCGCCCATGCGCGCGGCGTGCTCGGCCACCTCCACCCCCGTGGTGCGCAGCTCGGCCAGGCGCCCGCCCAGCTCGCGGAGCTGCCCGTCCACCTCGCCGGCGCTCTGCGTCATGGGGCGCACCAGCGAGTCCAGCTG
Organism: Longimicrobium sp.; assembly: GCA_036388335.1. Classification (GTDB taxonomy): domain Bacteria; phylum Gemmatimonadota; class Gemmatimonadetes; order Longimicrobiales; family Longimicrobiaceae; genus Longimicrobium. Next base: position 742 of record DASVSA010000637.1, read on the forward strand.
CAGCGCCAGCGACACCTGGCGGCCGAAGCGCTCGATCAGCCTCACCTCGTTGGGCCCGTACGCGTGGGGCCGGTGGTGCGCTACCTCCAGCACACCCAGCACCGTGCGCCCGTACTGAAGCGGCTGCAGGACGATGGAGCGAGCGCCCTCGTCCGGCATGCGCCCGTCGCGGCGCAGGTCGGTGATGACGATGGCCTCGTCCTGGCGCGCGGCGTCGGCTCGCAGGCCGTTCACCGAGGGAGCGGCGCCGTCCGCGATCGGGTAGATGGGGGAGAGCCCGTCGCCGTCGCCCGCGTAGATCCTCAGCCACTTCCACTCCACCAGTCGCCCGGCGAGCTGCTCGATCTGGCGCAGCGAGTCGCCCAGCGTCATCCCGGCGGCGATCACGGCCTCCATCGCCACCACCTTGCGCAGCTCCTCGCTGGCGATGGCCTCCACCACCAGCGCGCGCGCCAGCAGCCCCGCGAACACCACGAACGCCAGGATGAAGGCCCATCCCAGGTGCTCCGCGTACGTGGTGACCGCCGCGGAAACGGAGAGCGCCGCGATGATTCCCAGGAAGGCGGAGATGACCTCGTAGCGGAAGATGATCATCCACTCCGCCGTGGTCAGCTTGCCGCGGTACGCCAGCGAGAAGTAGAAGAGGCCCCGGCTCGCCGCGAAGTACGCGAGGAAGAAGGCCACCAGCGAGGGCACCCAGTCCGCCGTGATCACCGCGTCCGGCGAACCGAAGCCGCCCGGGTACCCGCGCTCGCGGATGGCCGCCACCGCCGCGAACACCCCGGCGCCCGCGACGGCGGCGAGCGCCTCGCGCCCCGCGTTGATGGTGGCCGGCACCAGCCCCTTGCGGCGCAGCGCGTCGGCCACGGCGGTGCCCACGTACGAGGCCAGCACGGCCGCCGCCGGCTCGCCCATCAGCACCAGCGGCGCCACCGGCACCACCGTCATGGTGACGTACGCGTACTTGGAGAGCGGCACCGCTCCCATGCGCAGCGCCGCCACGGCCCCCGTGGCCACGAGCGCGGCGATCCACGAGGAGACGTCGTCGGGCGGGTACAGCGCGACCACGGCGAGCGCCAGCAGCGCGCCCGCGTACTGCACCGCGCGCGCGTACCCTGTGAGCACGCGGTGCATCAGCGGCGTGAGCAGCGTCTCGCCCGCCATGGCTCAGCCGGCCCGCTGAGTGGCGGCGCGCAGCCCGCGCACCAGCGGGCGCGCGCCCTCCACGCCCTCGCGCCCCAGCAGGTCCACCAGCGCGCTCCCCACCACCACCCCGTCCGCGCAGGCGGCCACCACGGCGGCCTGCTCGGGGGTGGAGATGCCGAAGCCCACCGCCACCGGCACCTCGGTGGCCGCGCGCACCGCCGCCACCTCGGCCGCCAGCCCCCCGGCGAGCGTCGTCTGCGCGCCCGTGACCCCGGTGCGCGAGACGTAGTAGAGGAAGCCGCGCGACGCCGCCGCGATCACCCTCACCCGCTCGGGGCGCGTGGTGGGGGCGATCAGGCGGATGAGGTCCAGCGGCGACTCGGCGAAGCGCTGCTCCAGCTCCGGGTCGGAGCCCACGGGGAGGTCGGTCACCAGCACGCCCTGGGCGCCCGCCGCGGCGGCGTCTTCCAGGAAGCGGGCGACGCCGTGGCGCAGGATGGGGTTCAGGTAGGTGAAGAGCACCACCGGCGTGTCGTGCGCCTGGCGGAACTCCGCGAGCTGGCCCAGCGTCCAGCGCAGGTCCACCCCCTGCTCGATGGCCTGGTACGACGAGCGCTGGATGGTGGGGCCGTCCGCCAGCGGGTCGCTGAAGGGGATCCCCAGCTCGATGACGTCCGCTCCCTCTTCGGCGAGCATGTGCAGCAGGTGGGGAGTGTCTGCGGGGGTGGGGTGTCCTGCGGTTACGTAGGGGATCAGGGCGGCGCGGCCCTGGGCGCGGCAGGCGGCGAAGGCGTCCGCCAGTGTCGTTCGTTCAGACGAAATAGTCGCCGACATGGATTCCGTACCGCTCGGGATCGGTGGTCTTGATGATGGCGCGGAGGGGTCGCCCCGTTGCCGGGTCCGTCTGGGTGAGGTCCACCACGGGCGCGGGGTCCAGCGGGATCCCCATGGCGTTGTGGATGATGCGCACGGTGGGCTGGTGCATGGCGTCCGCACGGGTGGCGGGAGCCACCACCACCGCCAGCTCGTAGCTGTCCAGGATGACCAGCGACCCCACGGGGTAGATGCCGGTCATGCTGATGAACGCCTTCACGATCAGCGGGTCGAAGCCGCGGTTCGGGTTGTCGCGCATCTCGCGCAGCACGTGGTCCGCCGGCCAGGGCTGCGCCTGGTAGCTGCGCTTGGTGGTGGCCGCGTCGAAGCCGTCGGCTACGGCCACGATGCGCCCGAACAGCGTGGTGGTGCGGGGGCGGAAGGAGCGCGGGTACCCCGTCTGGTCCACCTTCATGTGGTGCTCGTACGCCACCAGCATGGCCCGCAGCGGCAGCTCGGCCAGCCCGCGCAGGGCGAACAGCGAGAGCAGCCCCTCGGCGGGGTGCTCCTGCATCACCCGGAACTCCTCGCTGGTGAGGGGGCCGTTCTTGTTGATCAGATCCCACGGCATCTTCACCTTGCCGACGTCGTGGAGAAGCGCCCCCAGCCCCAGCTCGTACAGCTGGTGCTTGTCGAAGCCCAGCTTCTTCCCCAGCGCCACCGAGAAGATGCACACGTTCACCGAGTGGGTGAAGGTGTACTCGTCGTAGTCGCGCAGCGTGGTGAGGCCAAAGATGGAGCTCTCGTTGGTGAGCACCTGGTCCACGATGGACTGCACCGCGCGCTTCACCGGGCGCAGCGACACCCCGCGCCCCATGCGCAGCGCCGACATCGTCTCCCGCGCCACCGCCACCGTCTGGGCGTAGGCGCGCTTGGCCATCTTGCGCGCGTCGTCGCTGGGCTCGTCCTCGCGCTCCCGGTCGGGGTGCACGGCCAGGTGGAGCACGGCGGAGCGGGCCAGCCGCTCGGAGAAGTGGCCGAAGCGGTCGCCCTCGTCCGGCTCGGTGGAGAGCAGCGAGAGGAACGCCGTCCACTCCCCGCCCCCGATCCCCCCGAACACCTCCACCTGCCCCACCCCGTGCCGCTGGAGGGCGCGCCCCACGTAGCCAAAGGTGGCGTAGCTGGCCAGGTCCACGCGCAGGCGCAGGTCGTTGACGAAGAAGACGTCGCCCACGTACCTCACCGAGAGCTCGTTCTCCTGCTCCACGATCACCTGCGCGGCGGCGCGGAGCTCGTCCAGCGCGTGCACCACCGCCTGGTTCTCCAGCGGGTAGAGCTGGAGGGCGCGGATGGCGGAGGCGAACGCGAAGAGCAGGTCGCGCCCGCGCCGCTGAAGCCCCCGGTCGTCCGCCGAGGAGAGGCCGCCGCCAAAGGGGAGGGCCCCCGTGGCCGGTGTGCTCACTGGCGCATCCCCCGCAGGGCGCGTCCCACCGCGCTCCTCACCACCGGGTCCGCGTCGGCGGCGGCGGCGTTGAGGGCCTTCTCGGCGGCGGGGTGGCGGATGCGGCCCAGCCCCAGGGCGGCGCAGGCGCGCATCTCCCCCGTCTCGCGGCGCCCCAGCCAGCTCTTGCCGTTGAGGATGCGGTCGAGCACCGGCACTCCCTCGGCGCCCGCGACGCCGCCGTATGCCTCGAAGAAGGAGATGCGCTCGGAGAGCTCCGCGTCGCGCAGGCGCTTGGAGTCGAGCGCCGTCTCCAGCCGCGCGCGGGCGGGGGCGTAGCGCAGCGATCCCAGCGCCCGCGCCGCCGCCATGCGGACGTCGCGGTCCGCGTCCTCCAGCGCCGCCTCCAGCGCGCCGGCCGCGGAGGGCGACCGGATCTCCTGCAGCGCCTCCACCGCCGCCAGCCTCACCGCCGCGTCCGGACGGCTGAGCAGGCGGGTGATCTCGGGCGCCGCCGTGGTGACGCGCAGCC
>DASVSA010000638.1:0-19752 GCA_036388335.1 Longimicrobium sp.
ACCTTTCCGGCGGGCAGCGGCAGCGCCTTTCCGTGGCGTGCGCGCTGGCCGGCGACCCGGCGATCCTCTTCCTCGACGAACCCACCACCGGCCTCGATCCCCAGTCGCGCCGCCAGCTGTGGGACGTGTGCGAGGCGTTCAAGGCGCGCGGCGGCACCATCCTGCTCACCACCCACTTCATGGACGAGGCGGAGTACCTGGCCGACCGCATCGCCATCCTGGACCACGGCGAGACCATCGCCGCGGGCACCCCGGCGGAGCTGATCCAGGGGCTGGGCGGCGCGCACGTCATCGAGTTCGCCAGCACAGCCGCCCCATCCGACGACGCCCTCCGCGCCCTCCCCGGCGTCTCGCGCCTCCGCCGCCGCGGCGACGCCGTCCTCCTCACGGTCGACGAGCCCCACCGCGCCCTCCCCCCACTTTTGGAGGGCGTCACCGCCGCCGGCGGCGCCCTCACGGCCCTCACCACCCACCGCGCCACCCTGGACGACGTCTTCCTGGCGCTCACGGGCCGCGGGCTCCGCGAGGACTAGGTCTCACACAGAGACACAGAGGCACAGAGACGACTTCATCTCTGTGCCTCTGTGTCTCTGTGTGAGCCAATCCTCACTCGCAAACCGCTCCGGCAGGCTCTAGATTCGAGCGGGTGCGTTCTCGCGGTACTCGATCCGAGGAGAGTAGATGGAGATCCAGTTTACGGCCGTGTTCCAGAAGGTGCCCGAGGGGTACATCGGGTTCGTGGAGGAGCTGCCTGGGGCCAATACCCAGGGGGCGACTCTGGATGAAGCCCGCGAGAACCTTCAGGAGGCGATCTTGCTGGTCCTCGAGGGCAACCGCATGCTCGCCGAGGAGAGCATCGGGGAGCGGGATGTGATTCGCGAGCCGCTACGCATCCGCGCGGCGTGAAGAGACGTGATCTCGTCCGCCATCTCGAAGCACACGGGTGTGAGCTGCTGCGGGACGGAGGGGCACACAGCGTCTACGTGAACCGCGTGGCGGGGAAGGTGACGGCCGTGCCGCGGCACCGCGAGATCAACGAGTTCCTCGCGCAGAAGATTTGCAAAGATCTGGACGTGCCGTGCCCGTGAGGTCGACACACGATACGCTGCGCCTCCGCAAACGTTCGCCCGTATGATGGAAACGCACGAGGCCCGCGGGGATGCTCTCCCCGCGGGCCTCGCTGTAGGCAGGACACACTCCCCGCTCGCCACAACCAGTATATAGCGCGCCCCCGGACTTGCGGCAAGACCGTGGGGGACCGGCACTATCCGCGGCCGAAAAAATCCTCGGCCGAGGCGGGGACCCGTGCAATATAGGGGTGCGAGATGAGGACGAATGAGCATTCGGTGGTGATCGCCGGAGGAGGGCCGACGGGGCTGATGCTGGCGGGCGAGCTGGCGCTGGCGGGCGTCGACGTCGCCATCGTCGAGCGCCGCGCCAGCCAGGAGCTCGCGGGATCGCGCGCGGGCGGCCTTCACTCGCGCACCATCGAGGTCCTCGATCAGCGAGGGATCGCCGACCGGTTCCTATCGCAGGGGCAGGTGGCACAGGTCGCGGGGTTCGCCTGGACCCCGCTGGACATCAGCGACTTTCCCACCCGGCACCCCTACGGGCTCGCGCTCTGGCAGAACCACATCGAGCGCATCCTGGCCGAGTGGGTGGGCGAGCTGGCGGTGCCGATCTACCGGGAGCGCGAGGTCACAGGGTTCGCGCAGGACGACGCCGGCGTGGGCGTCGAGATGTCCGGCGGCCGGTCGCTGCGGGCGGAGTATCTCGTCGGGTGCGACGGAGGGCGCAGTCTGATCCGGAAGTCGGCCGGCATCGAGTTCCCCGGATGGGACGCGACGACGAGCTGGCTGATCGCCGAGGTCGAGGTCGGCGAGGAGCCGGCGTGGGGCATGCGGCATGACGCGAACGGCATCCACGGCTTCAGCAGGTTGGAGAACGGGCCCGTGCGGGTGATGGTGACCGAGCGCCAGCTCGGACGCCCCGGCGAGCCCTCGCTGAGCGATCTCAGCGAGGCGGTCGTCGCCGTGTATGGAACCGATTACGGCATCCACAGCCCCACCTGGATCTCCCGGTTCACCGACGCGGCTCGGCAGGCCGCGGCCTACCGCGACCGGCGGGTGCTGCTGGCCGGCGACGCCGCGCACGTGCACAACCCGGTGGGCGGACAGGGCCTCAACACCGGTGTGCAGGACGCGGTGAATCTGGGATGGAAGCTGGCCCAGGTGGCCAAGCGGACTTCGCCGGACAGCCTCCTGGACACCTACCACGCCGAGCGGCACCCGGTCGCCGCGCGCGTGCTGCGCAACACGATGGCCCAGACCGCCCTGCTCCGCCCGGACGACCGCAGCAAGGCCGCGCGCGAGACCGTGGCCGAGCTCCTCGGCATGGACGAGCCTCGCCGGCGGTTCGGCGCGATGCTGTCCGGCCTGGACATCCGGTACGACCTGGGCGACGGTCACCCGCTGCTCGGGCGGCGCATGCCCGATCTCGACCTGGTCACCGACGGCGGCTCGCTGCGCCTCTTCACACTGCTTCACCATGCCCGGCCGGTGCTGCTCAACCTCGGCGCGCCCGGCGGCTTCGACATCACCCCGTGGGCGGATCGGGTCCAGTCGGCCGACGCAGAGTACGCCGGAGCCTGGGAGCTTCCGGCCATCGGGGCAGTCCCCGCTCCCACCGCCGTGCTGGTTCGGCCCGACGGACACGTGGCCTGGGTCGGTGACTCGGCCCAGCCGGGGCTCGCCGACGCGCTGACCACCTGGTTCGGACCGCCCGCGGCATGACGCACCGACTTCCGAGAACCGTGGCTCCACCTCCGCGGACTGGATCCCGAGCTGCAGCGGAAACCGTCCAGTCCCCGCAGGGGGACTTCGTGCAGTTGTTGCAGCGACTTCAGTCGCCCGCAACGGTCACAGTGGCGCAACTCACCGGGGACTGCATTAGATTAGCGGGATGACGACGACGACCCCGGCGCCGCCGAGCGCGCCGACGCAACCGCCCGAGCGCCTCAGCCCCCTGCGCGAGCTGATGATGGCGCGCGTCCGCTCGTTCCTGAGGGAGCCGGAGGCGCTGTTCTGGACCTTCGTGTTCCCGATCCTGATGGCCGTGGGGCTGGGGATCGCGTTTCGCGAGCAGCCGGCGCAGCGGGCGGCGGTGGGGGTGGAGCGGGGGAGCGCGGCCGAGCGCTTCCTGCCGGCGCTGCGCGGCGCGCGCGAGGTGGAGGTGCGCGTGCTGGAGCCCGCCGCGGCCGAGAGGGCGCTGCGCACCGGCGAGGTGGCGGTGGTGCTGGCCGGGACCGACGCGGTCGTGTTCCGCTACGATCCGGGCCGCGAGGAGAGCCGGGTGGCGCGGCTGCTGGCGGATGATGCGCTTCAGCGCGCCGCCGGGGCCACGCGCCCCGTGGCCACCCGCGACGACGGGGAGCGGCGGGCGGGAGGGCGCTACATCGACTGGGTGATCCCCGGGCTGGTGGGGCTCAACCTGATGAGCACGGGGATGTGGGGGCTGGGCTTCGGGCTGGTGCAGATGAGGCAGAAGAAGCAGCTCAAGCGCCTCGTATCCACCCCCATGCGCCGGGGCGACTTCCTGGCGGCGCAGATGGCGGCGCGCCTCTGCTTCCTCCTGCTGGAAGTGCCGCCCCTGGTGATCTTTGCGTGGCTGGCGTTCGGGGTGAAGCCGCAGGGATCGCTCCTCCTGCTGGGCGCGCTGGTCTTCCTGGGGGCGCTCACCTTCGCGGGGATCGGGCTGCTGGCGGCGTCGCGCGCGCGCACCATCGAGGGGGTGAGCGGGGTGCTGAACGTGGTGATGCTACCCATGTTCGTGCTCTCGGGAGTATTCTTCTCGTCGGCCCGCTACCCGGCGGCGCTGCAGCCGGTGATCCAGGCGCTCCCGCTCACCGCCCTCAACGACGCGCTGCGTGCGGTGTACAACGAGGGGCAGGGTGTGGCGGCGGTCGCGCCCGAGGCGGCGATCCTCCTGGCGTGGACGGCGGGGGCTTTCCTGCTGGCGATGCGCATCTTCCGCTGGCAGTGATGTCACACAAGCCCCCGTTCGGTCGTTTACCCGTTGCTGACGCGCCGGGCGGGACCTCCGGCGGGGCTCCCCTCCCCGCCCATCCCGCCGACGGCGCCCAACCTCCACGCGATGCCGGGCCCAACCCAGTGCAGCCCATGCCCACCGCTGGCAAGGCGGACCCGATCCGGCACGGCGCCGTGACCGAGCCCGGCGCCACGGACTACGACGCCCTCTTCCGCAGGGTGTACCCCTCGCTCTTCCGCTACCTTCACCGCCTCACGGGCGACACGGACGCGGCGGACGACATGGCGCAGGAGGCGTTCGTGCGCCTGCTGGGGCGCCGTCTTCCCGAGGACGAGGCGCGGCTGTGGCTGTTCACGGTGGCCACCAACCTGTTCCGCGACCGCGCGCGCATGTCGCGGCGGCGGGAGCGGATCCTCTCGGCCAACCCGTGGCGCCCCGCGGCGCTGCCCCGGCCGGACGAGGTGCTGGAGCGCTCGCGCGCGGTGGACGGGGTGAGGAAGGCACTGGACAAGATCGCCCCCCGCGACCGGCAGATGCTGCTGATGCGCGAGGAGGGCTTCCGTTACGATGAAATCGCACAGGCGGCCGGGGTGGCGCCCGGCTCGGTGGGCACTCTGCTCTCCCGGGCCGCGCGGCGCTTCGCCGCCGTTTATGAGAAAGACGAGGACACGGGCGATGAAGCACTTGGATGAGGGCACGCTGCAGGCGCTCGCCGACGGCGAGCTGCCGCAGGGCGGGCGCCGCGCCGCCGAGGCCCACCTGGCAACCTGCGGCACGTGCGCGGCCGAGCTGGCCGGCATGCGCGCCGACCGCTCGCTGCTGAGCGCGGCGCTGGCCCGCGCGGACGTGCCGCCCCCCACGGCGGCGGCGCAGATGTCGCTGCGCCGCCGCCGCGCGGCGGCCGGACAGTGGGCGGGCGAGGCCCGGCGGGCGCTGCTGCGCGCCGCCGTGCTGGTGCTGGCGCTGGGCGGCGTGGCCGCCGCGGCCGTCCCCGGCTGGCCGCTGCGCGTGCTGATCGAGCGCGCCGTGGCTCCCGCGTCCCCCGCTCCCGCGCCGAAGCTGGCTCCCGCGACCCCCGCGCCGGAGCCCGTGGCCCCGGCGCCTGCCGCCGGGATCTCCATCCTCCCCGACGGCGGGGCGGTGCGCGTGGTGCTGAACGGCGCCGCCCCGGGGCTGCGCGTGCACACCCGCGTGACGGACGGCGAGCTGGTGGAGGTATCCGCCGCGGGCGCCGCGGCGGGAGCGCGCTTCCGCACCGGGCCCGGCAGGATCGAGGTGCTGGACGCCGGGGCGGGCGAGGTGCGCATCGCCCTGCCGCGCGCGGCGCGCGCCGCCGTGGTGGAGGTGGACGGCCGCGTGTACGTAGCCAAGGAAGGAGAGCGCCTGCGGGTGATGGGCCCCGCCGCGCGCTCGGCCACCGCACACGAGACCGAGTTCCGCGTGCAGGACTGACGCGGGCGCGATCATGTTCCTGCCCCTCGCGCTCGCCCTGCTGGTAGCCGCCGCGGACACCGTGCCGTCGGGGGCGGTGCGTGGCGTGGTGCAGAGTGATCCATCCGGCTTCGCCGTGCCGCTGGCGGTCGTGGAGGTGCGCGACCGCGGCGGCGTGGCTTCCGCGCGCGCCATCACCGACAGCGCCGGCGCGTACGCCGTGCGGGGGATCATTCCGGGGCGCCACACGCTCCACATCCGCCACCTGGAGCACGCCCCGCTGTCGCTGGAGGTGCTGGTTCCCGCCGGCGGCGTGGTGCCGCTGGACGTGACGCTTCGCTACCAGCCGCTGGCGCTGGACACGCTCAACGCCCTGCGCGCCAGCCAGATCCGCATGGGCGACACCGTGAGCACCAGCCGGCACGACGTGGCGCTGGTGGACGCGCGCGCGCTGGACGAGGGCGCGGGGATGGAAAACGCCCTCCCCAGCCCCGCCGGGCCGGAGGGTAGCCAGCCGGACCCGGCGGAGGTGTTCCAGGTGCGCGGCGCGGCCTCGGACCTCAAGCTGGTGCTGCTGGACGGGGCCCCCGTCTACGCCCCCTTCCACATGGGGGGGCTGATGGATGCCTTCGAGCCCGGCGTCCTGCGCTCGGCGCGGCTCTACCTGGGCGGCGCGCCGGCCCGCTTCGACGGCGGGCTGAGCTACGTGGTGGACCTCGCCACCCGCGGCGGCAACGCGGAGCGGCACGCGCTGGCCGGGTCGGTGGACGTGGTCACTTCGCGCGCGGTGGCCGAGGGGCCGCTCCCCTTCGGCGCCACCTACCTGGCCTCCGGGCGGGTGGTGCACGGGGCGTGGATCAGGGGCGTGGAAGGGCGATCCTTCCCCTACCGCTACCGCGACGGGCTCCTGCGGGTGGACGTGCCGCTGGCGGGCGGGGTGCTGCGCGCCACCGGCTTCGGCAACCGCGAGGGGGCCCGGCTGGAGGGCGACCACAGCTTCGCCGGGTGGCAGAACGGGGCGGGCTCCATCCGCTACCGCGGCGGGTTCCTGGGCGAGGAAGGGGAGCTGACGGCGGCGGGCGGGAGCTTCGCGGCGGCCGTGCGCCACTACGGCGACCACGTCCTCCAGCAGCGCGGCTACACGCGGCGCGCGCGGGTGGCGCTGGACCTGGGGAGCCGGCTGGGCCCGGCGCGGCTGCGCTACGGCGTGTCGCACGACTTCACGCGCGTGAGGTACGATGTGGACGAGGCGGCGCTGGGATGGGAGCCGCTGGTGCGTACCCACAGCTTCGGCGGGACGACGGCGGGGTACGTGGACGCCGCCTGGCAGCCCTCCCCCCGGCTGCGGCTGCGCGGCGGGGTGCGCGGCGACCTGTTCGCCTACTCCGCGCGGTCCACGCTCTCGCCGCGCGGCACCGTCACCTGGATGGTGGGCGACCGCGCGGCCCTCACCATCGCTGCCGGGCGCTACCACCAGTACGTGCGCACCCGTCCCACCGACGACAAACGCGACGTGACCTTTGCGGACTCGGTGCGCCGCAACGTGGCCGCCGACCTGGTGGTCGCCGAGGCGAAGCACGTCTCCGTGGGCCTCGACCAGGAGCTGCAGGAAGGTGTGCGGCTGGGCGTGGAGGGCTTCTACAAGCGCTTCTCCGGCGTCCCCACCCTCCCCGGCCGCGCGGCGTACACCTCCGGGATGGACCTGTGGGTGAGGCGCGGTGCGGGGCGGATGACGGGGTGGCTGGGCTACACCCTCGCCTGGTCGTGGTCGCAGCTCGACCGCGGCCTCTCTGCGGACGACATCGTGGGGCGGCAGGTGCTGAGCGCGGGGGTGGGTGCGTCGCTGGGTACGGCCAGCCGCGTGCGCGCCCGCTTCCAGTACGGCTCCGGCCTTTCCGCGTCGCGCCTGGTGGGGAGCGACGGGGGCAGCGCCCCGGGCTCGTACTCCGCCGTGACCCGCGAGACCGCCGCGCTCACCAGCGCCGCCGAGCCCCCGCTCTCCGTGCCCGACGACGAGTACCTGCGGATGGACGTGGAGCTCTCGCACACCTGGAAGCCGCTGCTGGCCGGGCGCCGCACGGAGCTCACTCCCTACTTCCGCGTGATCAACGCGCTCAACCAGCGCGAGCCCCTCTTCTACCAGCCGGGCCCCGACGGCAAGCTCCCCCGCTCCGCCAGCGGCCTGCCGGTGCTCCCGGTGCTGGGCGTGGAGTGGAAGCTGTAGGAACCGCAATCTCACACAGAGACACAGAGGCACAGAGATGAAGTCGTCTCTGTGCCTCTGTGTCTCTGTGTGAGTCAAAAGGGTGCCAAATGGCGGCGGACGCACTACATTGGCCCCCCGTTCAGAACCGGCGTACCCGAGAACCAGAACCTGAATGAGCACGACGAATCCCGCGGCCACGGTGGATGAGCTCTGCGCCCACCTGCGCACCCTGCCCGGCGGCGACGAAGCGCTGCTTTGCGACTTCGCCCGCCTTTTCTTCGCCAAGATCCCGCGCACGCTCGCCGAGGAGCGCTCGCCGCAGGAGCTGGCCGCGATGACGGTGGGGGCGTGGGAGTTCCTCCTCCGCTCGCGCCCCGACCAGGTGAACGTGGAGCTGGCCGACCCGCGCGAGGAAGGGTGGCCCGCCCCCGTCACCGCCATCCGCGCCGAGGTGGGCGACCGCCCCTTCATCGTGGACACCATCCGCGAGTACCTGAACGCGGAGAACATCCCCATCCTCCACTACATCTACCCCGTGCTGCGCGTGGATCGCGACGCCGGCGGGCAGATCGTGGGCGTGGGAGGGGGCGCGGGGGGCGACCAGCGCTCGCTGGAGGCGCTGGTGCACTGCGAGATCCCGCACGTGGTGAGGCCCGAGCGCCGCGCCGAGATCCGCGACGAGGTGGCGCGGCGCCTCACCGACGTGGTGGAGGCCACGCGCGACTTCCACGCGATGCTGGGCGCGCTGGACGAGGCCACCCAGGCCATGGCCGGCTACGCCGCCCGCGGCGGCGAGCAGGCGCAGGAGTACAACGAGTACGTGGACTTCCTGCGCTGGCTGCGCGAGGGGAACTTCGTGTTCCTGGGTTTCCGCGGCTACGACCTGCGCGACGAGGTGCTCTCGGTGCACGCCGGCTCCGGGCTGGGCATCCTGGCGGACACGGAGAGCTCCGCGTACGCCGAGCCCAAGCCCATCGCCGAGCTGCCCGAGGAGCTGCGCGCGCGCGTGGTGGGCGGGCCGCTGCTGGTGGTGTCCAAGGCCAACCGCGAGAGCACGGTGCACCGCCGCGCGCGCATGGACTACGTGGGGGTGAAGAAGCTGGACGCGGCCGGCAACGTGGCGGGCGAGTGGCGCTTCCTGGGCCTCTTCACCTCGCAGGCGTACGCGCAGAGCCCGTCCGAGATCCCGGTGCTGCGCCAGAAGCTGCGGGCCATCCTGGAGGCGAGCGGCACCCGCCCGGGGTCGCACGACTACAAGGAGATCATCTCCATCGTCGCATCGATGCCCAAGGAAGAGCTCTTCCAGGCATCCACCGACCAGCTGCGCGACGAGGTGACGGCGGTGCTGGGGCAGCTGTTCAGCGACGAGGTGAGCGTGGCGCTGCGCCCCGACACCCTGCGCAACGAGCTGGCGGCGATGGTGATCCTGCCGCGCGGCCGCTACAGCGCCGAGATCCGCCGCCAGATCGCCCAGCTCCTCTCGGAGCGGCTGCGGGGCACGGTGAGGACCCACTACGTGGCCTTCTCGTCCGGCGACCAGGCGCGCCTTCACTTCTACCTCTCGCTGCAGGACGGAGCCACGCACGACGTGGGCATGATGGAGCGGCAGCTGGAGCGCGAGCTGAACGCGCTGCTGCGCTCGTGGGCGGACCGCCTGGAAGACGCGCTTGCCGGGGTGGTGGAGCCGGCGGACGCGCGCCGGCTGGCGGTCCAGTACGGCGCCCGCTTCGGCGAGGAGTACCGCGCGGCCAACGCGCCCGTGGCGGCCGTTCACGACGTGCTGGAGCTGGAGGGGATGAGCGCGCGCGGCGAGACGGTGGCGCTGGCCATCCGCCGCCCGGTGGAAGGTGAGTCGCGCCCCGGAGGCGTCACCGTCCTCAAGCTCTATCTCAGGGACGAGCGCCTGGTGCTCTCGGACTTCATGCCCATCCTCGAGGACACCGGGGTGCGTGTGCTGGAGGTGGACACCTTCGAGCTTCTCCACCCCGGCGAGCCCGAGCTGCGCGTGTACGCCTTCAACGTGCAGACGCGCGAGGGCGAGCCCATCCCCGACGAGCTGGCGCCCGCGCTGGCGGAGTGCCTGCTGGCGGCCCGCGGCGGCGACGCGCCCCGCGACCCGTTCAACGCCCTGGTGCTGCGCGCGGGGCTGCGCTGGCGCGAGGCGGACGTGCTGCGCACCTACGCCAACTACGCGTCGCAGATCGGCGCCGTGCCCTCGCGGCTGGCCCCGGTGCGCGCCCTCACCGCCTACCCGCGCATCGCACGCCTGCTGGTGGACGCCTTCGACGCGCGCTTCGACCCCGCGCGCACGGGGCGCGAAGAGGCGCAGGAGGCCATCCACTCCGATCTGATCAGCGAGCTGGAAAAGGTCTCGTCGCTCGCCGACGACCGCGCGCTGCGGCGGATCATGAACCTGGTCGACGCCACGGTGCGCACCAACTACTTCCGCCACGGGGGCGACTCGCCCACCGGGCGGAGCGGCGGGGTTCCCTACATCTCCATCAAGGTGAGGAACGCCGACGTGGAGGAGCTCAAGAAGAGCCGCCTCCTGTACGAGGTGTACGTGCACTCGTCGCGTATGGAGGGGATCCACCTGCGCGGCGCCTCGGTCTCGCGCGGCGGGATCCGCTGGAGCGACCGGCCGGACGACTTCCGCACCGAGGTACTGGGGCTGGTGCTCACGCAGGTGGTGAAGAACGCCACCATCGTCCCCAGCGGCTCCAAGGGCGGCTTCATCACCAAGCGCACCTTCCCGGACCGCGACGCGCAGATGGAGGAGGCGCGCCAGCAGTACATGACGCTGATGCGCGGCCTGCTGGACCTTACCGACAACCTGGCGGACGGCAGGGTGGTGCCGCCGCCCGACGTGGTGCGCCACGACGGCGACGACCCGTACCTGGTGGTGGCCGCGGACAAAGGCACGGCGCACCTTTCGGACACGGCCAACGCCGTGGCGCAGGAGTATGGCTTCTGGCTGGGCGACGCCTTCGCCAGCGGCGGCAGCCAGGGCTACGACCACAAGCGCGAGGGGATCACGGCCCGCGGCGCGTGGGAGTGCGTCAAGCGCCACTTCCGCGAGACGGGGAAGGACATCCAGAGCGAGCCCTTCACCGTGGCCGGCGTGGGCGACATGAGCGGCGACGTGTTCGGCAACGGGATGCTGCTGTCGAAGCAGATCCGTCTGCTTGCCGCCTTCGACCATCGCCACATCTTCATCGACCCCGATCCCGACCCGGCCACCTCGTTCGCCGAGCGGGAGCGGATGTTCCGCCTGGCCCGCTCGTCGTGGGAGGACTACGACCGCTCGCTCCTTTCGCCCGGTGCCATGATCGTCCCCCGCGCCTCCAAGGAGGTGGTGGTGACGCCCGAGGCCCGGCGCGCGCTGGGGCTGCCGGAAACGGTGGAGCGCCTGGACGGCGAGGGGCTGGTGCGCGCGGTGCTCACGGCGCCCGTGGAGCTGCTGTGGAACGGCGGCATCGGCACCTACGTCAAGGACGCGGACGAGACGCACGCCGACGCGGGCGACACCACCAACGACCCGGTGCGGGTGAACGCGCAGGAGCTGCGCTGCCAGGTGGTGGGCGAGGGCGGCAACCTGGGCTTCACTCAGCGCGGGCGCATCTCCTTCGCGCTGGGCGGCGGGCGGATCAACACGGACGCGCTGGACAACTCGGCCGGCGTGGACATGAGCGACCACGAGGTCAACCTCAAGATCCTGCTCAACCGCGTGGTGGAGGCGGGCGGGCTCACGCCGGAGGGGCGCAACGAGCTGCTCGCCTCCATGACGGACACGGTGAGCGAGCTGGTACTGCGCAACAACATCGGCCAGTCGCTCGCCGTGTCGCTGGACCAGGGCCGCTCGCGCGAGGCGCTCGACGACTTCGCGGCGCTCATCGTGCAGCTGGAGCGCGACCGGCGCCTGAACCGCGAGGCGGAGGGGATCCCCGCCGCCGAGGAGATCCGCGACCGGGCGGCGGAGGGGCTGGGGCTCACCCGGCCCACGCTGAGCGTGCTGCTGGCCCACTCCAAGCTCTACGCCAAGGGGCAGCTGCTGGAGGAGACCACGGTGCTGGACGACCCGGCGATGGACAGCTACCTGGTCCATTACTTCCCCGCCGCGGCGGTGCAGGCGGCCGGGGAGAGCGGGGTGCGCGCCCACCAGCTGCGGCGCGAGATCGTGGCCACCGAGCTGGTGAACGACCTGGTGAACCTGATGGGCTCGTCGTTCCTCCACCGCGTGTCGCGCGACACGGGGGCGTCGATCCCGGCGGTGGTGCGCGCCTGGCTGGTGGCGTCGCGCATCGCCGGGGCGCCCGAGATCCGCGCGGACCTGGCGGGGGAGGAAGGACGCTTCCCGTCGGACACGGTGTACCGCTGGCTGGCCGGTCTGGCGCGTGTGCTGGAGGCCACCACGCAATGGCTGCTGGCCAACACGCCGCCCGACGCGTCCACTCCGGCGCTGATCGAGGAGGCGCGCGGCGGGCTGGCCACGTTGCGCGGCGCCTTCGGCAGCTTCGTCTCCGGCGAGGACAGCGTGCTCTACCAGACGCGTCTGGCGGAGCTGGAGGGGCTGGGGGTGGAGCGGGTGCTGGCGGAGCGGCTCATCACGTTGCGCTTCCTCCCGCAGCTCCTGGAGATCCTCTCGGCCGCCAGCGCGGCGGGGATGGACCCGCTGCGCACCGCCGAGGCCTACTACCTGGTGGCCGAGCGTCTCGGCACCGCGCGCCTGCGCGAGAGCCTGCGCGCAGCCGCCGGCGACGACCCCTGGGACCGCCGCCACGCCCAGGCGCTGGCCGACGACGTTGCGGCGGCGCAGCGGCGCATCGTGGCGGTCACCCTGGCGCGCGCCAACGGCACCGGCCCGTCCGGCGCCCTGGCCGCGCTGGAGGAGGAGCGGGCTCCCCAGGTCCGCGCCCTCCGCGAGCTGCTGGCCGAGGTGCGGCCTGATTCGCCGCTGTCCGCGTTCGCGCTGGCGGTGAGGATGCTGAAGGCGGTGGCGCCCGTCGACTAAGACTGACTGGGCTCACACAGAGACACAGAGGCACAGAGATGAAGTCATCTCTGTGCCTCTGTGTCTTTTCGAAGCTCCGCCAGCATCGCGGCGAGCTCCTCGATGCTGATTCCATCCAGCCATGCGTGGCGTTCCGCCGTGTAGTCGCCGGAGCCGGTGTTGCCCTGTTGGTAATAGCGGATCATCCCCACGGGCCCTAGCTCACGCATGAGAGCCTCGGGATCCGCTGGATGATTCTCGTCCGAAGGGGGAGATTTGGGTGCGTTCACGATCCAAGCTCCTTCAGCCAGGTGAGCGGATTCACCACACGAATGCGCATCTCGTATGGAAGACGCTGTGCCCTCCGTATCATCGCGTCATCGGTCGTGAGCAGGGCATCGGCTCCCGCGAACTCCGCGCACGCGATGTGGAGAGCGTCGGCCTCTCCAAAGCCCAGCATTTTGAGTACCCCGGCACGCTCAAGGTGCTCCTCGCGGGTCCGTACCTCGACGGTGCCTGTGCCTGATAGCGCTAGAACCTGGCGGCGCCGTTGCGGGTCCGGGATCGCGGCTGCCTCTGCTTCAACGACCTCACTCCGGATCAGTTCCAAGTCCCCCCCATAGACCTTTTCGATGATGCGCACGATCGCTTCGGCCTCCGCTCGAACGCGGTCCTGGGTCTGATCGTCGAAGGGGCGGTTGAGGCAGCAGGTGTCGAGGTAGATTCGTATCATGCTCCGAAAGATAACCACGAATGCGTGGCCGAACACGTGTATCTTTGGGGCGCCTTGGATGAGCCAACTAGCGATACGCGAGTGCTTTACGGCGGTCTAAACGAGCGCGTGGCGGGAGCAGTCTTCGCTCGGTTGTAATAATTGCATCCTTCCGCGCAATCTGATTGTGGAAGGATCGAATCCGCACGCTCATCCCCCCGGGTCTGAAGGTGTTGCCCCTCCACGAGACATCCGACGATGCGGCGCTGGTGGCCGCGGTGCGCAGAGGGGACGGCGAGGCGCTGGGGGAGCTGTTCCGGCGCCATGGCCGGTCCGTGCACTCCACGGCGTACCGCGTGACGGGCTCGCCGCAGGATGCGGAGGACGTGCTGCAGGACGTCTTCCTGATGCTGCCGGAGGCGCTGCAGAAGTACGAGGAGCGGCAGCAGTTCGCGTCGTGGATCAAGCGCGTGGCCACTCTCACGGCGCTGATGCGCGTCCGGTCGCGGACGGCCCGGCGGGAGACGGCCGCGGACGCCCTGTGGGAGCTCCCCTCGGGGGAATCGTCCACCGTGGTGGAGCGGGTGGCCGTGCAGAAGGCGCTGCGGTCCGTGCCGGAGGCGATGAGGATGGTGTGGGTGCTGAAGGAGATCGAAGGCTACTCGCACGCCGAGATCGCCGAGATGCTGGGGATCAGCAGCGGAAACTCCGCTGCCCGCCTGTTCCGCGCCTGGAAGCTCCTGCGAGCCGCACTGGGAGGATGAGCAAATGAGCACGCATCCAGACATCGGGGCGCTGCGCCTCTTCTCCGCGATGGAGCTGCCGCCCACCGAGCAGGAGCGGACCGCCGTGCACCTCGCCGCCTGCGGCGCGTGCCGCGATGAGCTGCGCAGGGCGGGGGAGATCGTGGAGCGGGTGCGGCAGGTGACCGACCTGCAGGTTCCCGAGGGGACGTGGGAACGCATCCAGGCCCGGCGCGCCGCGGGCGACCGCGTGATCCCCCCGGCGATCCCGCCCGTGACTCCCGCCGGCCGCGAGCCCGTGCCCTCGCGCTTCCCCCGCCGCGCCGCGGCGATCGTGCTGGCGTGCGCCGGCATCGCGTCCGCCGCGGCCGCAGTGCCCATGCTGCGCGATTGGATGGTGTCCGAGCAGGCGGTGGCGCCCGCCGAGAAGTCTGGCGCCCCCGCCCCGACGGAACCGAGCGCACCGCCCGCCGCGCCGCGGGTCGCCGGAAGTTCCATCGCACCGGTCGATGGCGTGGCGGCGGTGGAGGTGGACGGCGCGACGAGCGAGCTGCGCATCCGGGTGCGGCTGGCGGACCAGCCGGAGGTGGAGGTCCGCGCCTCGGGGGCGGCATCCAACGCCGTGTTCCACCCGCGCCGGGGCCGCATCCGCATCCAGGACCCGGGGCCCGGCCAGATCGAGATCATCCTCCCCCGCGACGCCCGCCGGGTGACGGTGCGGGTAAACGGCCGGCCGCAGCTGGTGGCCGAGGACGGCCGCATCGACGTGCTCCGCCAGGCGCACGACACCATCGACAGCGAGATCCTCCTCTCGCCCCTCCCCCGCTGAACCAGGAATCCGCGTGATCTCCGCACTTCTCCTCTTCGCCCTGCACAGCGCCACCCTGCAGGGCACCGTACGCGCCGAAGGATCGGGCGCCCCTGTCACGCACGCCGTGGTGCGGGTGGTGGAGCTGGGGCGCGGCGCTCCGGCCAACGCGGCCGGGCAGTACTCGCTCGCCGTGCCCGAGGGCCGCTGGAGGGTGCGGGTTCAGGCGCTGGGATACGATTCGTACGAGGCGTCCGTGCAGGTGCCCGCCACGGGCGCGGTGAGGTTCGACTTCGAGCTGGCCCCGGTACCCGTGCGCCTCCAGCCGCTCAGCGTGGAGGCGGCCGGAAGCCGCGGCACGCTGAGGGCGCTGCAGGAGCGCGAAGTGACGCCGGGGATCGTCGCGGTGTCGCAGGAGGAGATCCGCTCCATCCCCGCGCTGGGGGAGCCGGACGTGCTGCGCTCGCTGCAGGGCGTGCCCGGCGTCGTGGCCCTCAACGACCTCAACGCGCAGCTCCACGTGCGCGGCGGCGGGCCGGACCAGAACATCTTTCTCCTGGATGGCGCCCGGGTGTACGCGCCCTACCACCTCTTCGGCATCGTGGGCGTGTTCAACGCGGACGCCATCGCGGGCGCCGAGTTCTTCCGCGGCTCGCTGCCGGCGCGCTTCGGCGGGGCGCTGAGCTCCGTGATCCAGCTGGAGCAGCGCGAGGGTGCCGATCGCGGCGTGGAGGGAGACGCGGGGGTGAGCCTCCTCTCCGCGCGGGCGGTGGCGCGGGGGGCGCTCCCCGGCGGGCGGTGGATGGTCGCCGGGCGCAGCAGCTACCCGTACGCGGGCGAGTACGCGCTCTTCGGCGGCAACTTCCCGTACTCGTTCCACGACTTCCAGGGCCGCGTGACCCTCGACTCGCGGCCGGGCTCCACCATCCAGGGCTCCTTCTTCTCGTCCTCCGACGATTTCGCGATCGGCCAGGGCGAAACGGGGCGGCAGGACCTCCGATCGCGCTGGCGCAACCACGTGGGCTCGCTGCGCTGGGTGCGCGATCCCGCGCGCGGATGGAGCACGTCCGCCGCCGCCTGGGGGAGCGCATACGGCGGCGACATGGACGTGGGCGTGGCCGCCGAGGGGCGCGTGGGGACGGCTACGGTGGAGAACCGCCTCCTGACGGGCGGCGTGCGGCTGGAGGCGGCGCGCGGCGTGGCCGGGCGGAGCTACCGGATGGGTGTGGAGGTGGAGGGGGGACGCGTGGCGCTGGAGGGATCGCCGCTCCCCGGCGGGTACTTCCAGGGGAGCGAGCGAGCCACCTACCTGCGCTCCGCCGGCTACGGCGAGGCGGATCTGCGCGTGGGCGCCGTGCGGCTCGCGCCCGGGCTGCGTGTGTCCTTCGACGCGGAGCGCGGGGAGCTCTTCGCGGAGCCCCGGCTCTCGGCGCGCTACCAGGTGGGTGAGAACACGACGTTCACCGTGGGCGCGGGCCGCTCGCACCAGGTGCTCTCCACTCTGCGCGACGACCGGCAGGTGCTGCCGGGCACCGTGCTCTGGTTCGTGCACCCCGACAGCGCCCCCGCCTCGCGGACGGACGGGGTGAGCGCCACGCTGGACGGCTGGCTGGGCCGCGCGTGGAGCTATTCGCTGGGCACCTACGCCCGCCGCTTCGAAAGCGTGGCGAGCTGGACTCCCGAGGGCTCGCGCGAGCTGTCGCGGCTTTCCTGGGACGATGGAAGCGCGCAGGGCGGCGAGCTCTCCCTGCGCCGGCACGGGCGCGTCCTCTCGGGATGGGCCAGCTACGGCATCGGGCGCGTGCGCCTGACCAACTCGGAGACGGGCGCGGGCTACGACGCGAGCTGGGACCGGCGCCACGCGGTGGACGCGGCCGTCATCTTCCGCCCGCGCCCGGCGCTCACCTTCTCCACGCAGGCGTCGTACGGGAGCGGGATGCCGTTCTGGCCGTGGGTGGGGAGCTTCAGCGCCGAGCGCCTGAGCCCCCTCCTGGGCCGCACCGTGGAGGGGCGCGAGGCGCCCGTGTACGGCGACCGGCAGATGCGCTTTCCGGCGTACTTCCGCATGGACCTGGCGGCGCGCTACGGCTTCGGCGTCCGGGGCGTGGAGCTGCAGCCAAACCTCACGCTGCGCAACGTGACGATGCGCAGGAACGTGCTGTACTACAGCGCCGGCGGAACCGGCAGCCACAAGGACGGCGGGCCCGCGCTCTACCCCGTCGCCCCTCCGTTCCCCCTGCCGATGGCGGTCTCCATCGGCCTCGACGTACGGCTCTAGGAACCCCGATGAAGCGTCTACTTCTCCTCGCGCTGCTCGCCGCGGGGTGCGACAACCCCAGCGCCGTCCGCGAGGCGCCGCCGATCCGCTCCATGACCTTCTTCATGGTGCTGGATCCCGACGCGGCCACGCAGCCTCTCCTGGTGCGGCCGGCGTCGGCCCACGGGCGCATCGACGGGCTGGCGGGGCGCGTCGTGCGCGGCTCGCAGGTCGTCGCCGCGCTCGCGCCGTCCGACGACGAGGGCGGGAATGGCTTCTATCCCTGCGCGGGGCGCTACGGAGGGCTCAGCGGGTACGCCTACCCGCGCTGCCTGGACTTCGCCTTCCGCCCCGAGCCCGGCGCCACGTACACCGTGGAGGCGGCGGCGCAGGATTACCCCTCCGCCTCCGGCACCACGACGGTGCCCGGCGACTTCCGCATCGTGTCCGCCACGGCCACCGGTACCCCGCCGGGCACGGCGGGCCTGCAGGTCACCTGGACGCGGAGCGCGGGCGTGTTCCGCTACGTGGTCGCGCTGCGCTCGCAGGGGCTCGTCGACTGCCTCCACCAGAGCTCCGCGTGCGCCGAGGCGTACAAGCCGGAGGACTGGCTGTACGTGACCACCGACACCTCCCTCTCCACCGTCGTCCCGGCGGAGGGCGTGGCGCACGGCCAGCCGGGCGAATGGATCCTGGACGTGTACGCCATGGAGCGCGGCGTCTTCGAGTATCTCACCACCGGCAGCGTCGTGCAGCCCTACCCCATCCCCCCGGTGCAGAACGTCAACGGCGGCTACGGCGCCGTCGGCGCATGGGTCCGCCGCTCCGGTTCGCTGCCCGGCCGCTGAACAGCAGTCTCACACAGAGACACAGAGGCACAGAGATGAAGTCGTCTCTGTGCCTCTGTGTCTCTGTGTGAGCCCCCTGCTTTACCGCGGCAGGAGCACCTTGTTGACGACGTGGATCACGCCGTTGGACTGCATGACGTCGTAGGTGGTGACGTTGGCGACGTTACCCGATTCGTCGCGGACCACCACGTTCATGGGGCCGTTCATCATGGCGGTGAGGGTGCCGCCGCTGGCGGTGCGCAGGGTGGCGCTGCCGCGGCCCGCGCGGATCATGCGCATCAGGTCGGCGGCGGTGTGGCGGCCGGGTACCACGTGGTAGGTAAGGACCTTGGTGAGCGCCGCCTTGCTCTCGGGGCGCAGGAGGGTGGCCACGGTGCCCTCGGGGAGGTTCTCGAAGGCGTCGTTGACCGGCGCGAACACCGTGAACGGGCCGCGCCCCTTGAGCGTCTGCACCAGGTCCGCCGCCTTCACCGCCGCTACCAGCGTGGTGTGGTCCGCCGAGTTCACGGCGTTGTCCACGATGTCGCGCGTGGGGAGCATCGACTGGCCGCCCACCATCACGGGCGACATCGAAGCGCCCGCCGCGTGCGCGCGGCTTGCCTGCGCCGAAACGGTTCCCGTGGCCAGCATCGTGGCGGCCAGCGCCAGCGCTATCGTCGTCTTCATCTCCGCCTGCCTCTGTAGAATGTTTGCAAAAGGTGCCGCACGGAGAGGGATACGCTGGCGGCTCGGAACTGGATCTGTCGGACGGGATCTTGCCGCAGCGCCTCCGCTCGCGGCGGGGGGGCACACGGCAAGGGAGGCGGAGATGCGCGTGGCGTTCTTGGGGACGGGGAGGATGGGGCTGCCGATGGCGCGCAACCTGGCGCGCGCGGGGCACACGGTGGTGGCGTGGAATCGGACGCCGGAGCGCGCCGCGCCGCTGGCGGCCGACGGAGTCGAGATCGTGGCGTCGGTGGCTGACGCCGTGCGCGGCGCGGAGGTGGCGATCACCATGCTGGCCGACGACAGGGCCCTCGGCTCGGTGGTCTTTCCGCCGCAGGGGGTGGCGGGCGCGCTGGCCGAAGACGCGGTGCACCTGGGGATGAGCACCGTGGGAGCCAGCCTCTCGCGGCGGCTGGCGGGGCGGCACGCGGCGCGGGGGCAGCGCTACGTGGCGGCGCCCGTGTTCGGGCGGCCGGACGCGGCGGAGGCGGCGCGGCTCAAGATCGTGGCCGCCGGCGACGCGGAGGGGATCGAGCGCTGCCGCCCGCTCTTCGCCGCGCTGGGAGACCGCGTCTTCGAGCTGGGCCCCGACGCGCCGGCCGCCAACGTGGTGAAGCTGTGCGGCAACTTCGTGCTGGCCTCCATGATCCGCGCGCTGGGCGAGGCGTTCGCGCTGGCGCGGAAGAGCGGCGTGGAGGCCGCCGCGCTGGAGGAGGTGCTCTCGGGGACGCTGCTGGGCTCGCCGGCCTTCCCCGCGTATGCGCGGCAGATGGTGGAGGGGCGCTGGGACCCGCCGGGGATGCGGATGCGGCTGGGCCTCAAGGACGTGCGCCTGGTGCTCGCCGCCGCCGACGCGGCCGAGGTGCCGATGCCGCTCGCCTCCCTCCTGCGCGACTCGCTCCTTTCCGGCGTGGCGCGCGGCCGGGGCGACCTGGACTGGGCCGCCCTCGCCGCGCTGGTGGCGGAAGACGCGGGACTGTAAGCGGAGTGCTGAGTGCCAGGTCC
>DASVSA010000639.1:0-5408 GCA_036388335.1 Longimicrobium sp.
GTCCTGAGTGCTGGGTCCTCAACTGCAGTTACTAGGCACTAGGCACTA
Organism: Longimicrobium sp.; assembly: GCA_036388335.1. Classification (GTDB taxonomy): domain Bacteria; phylum Gemmatimonadota; class Gemmatimonadetes; order Longimicrobiales; family Longimicrobiaceae; genus Longimicrobium. The sequence goes on from DASVSA010000639.1 coordinate 49, forward strand.
GGCACTAGGCACTTGGCACTTGGCACTTGGCACTTGGCACTTGGCACTTGGCACTCCCAGTTGAAACTCCGCCGCCCGGACGCCCGTAGACCACCACACGAACGGAAGCTGCTGACGAATGAGGACACCGTGACGCAAGACACCGCACACCTGGAACACTGGACGCTGGACGAGCTCGCGGAGGGGACGCTCTCGCAGATGGAGCGCACCCGGGCCGAGGCGCACCTGCGACAGTGCGCGCTGTGCACGGCCGAGCTGCAGGCGTCGCGGGCGGTGATCGAGGCCCTCAGCTCGCTCCCGCAGTTCGCGCCGTCCGCCACCTTCGCGGACGCCGTGATGGCCCGCGTGGTGATGCCGGCCGCCGCGCCGGAAGCAGAAGCGGTGAAGAAGCGAAGGTGGGTGCCCCAGACGCGTCGCGGGTGGATGCTGGTGCTGGCGGCCGGGCTCGCGCCGCTGGCGCCGGTCGTGCCGTTCCTGGCCTGGGTGTTCTCGCACCCCGGCGTCACGGTGGGGTCGCTGTGGACCATCGCCAGCGGGTGGGTGATGGAGTCGGTGTGGGGCGCGACGGTGCGCGGGGTGGAGTGGGCGCTGCGCAGCGGGATGGCCCAGTGGGTGGTGGAGCAGGGCGGGAGGATGCCGGGCGGGTACGCGGGGCTGCTGGCCCTCGCGCTGATGGCGCTCCTGGCCGTACCGGTGTCAGGCTGGGCTATGGTTCGTCTACTTCGGACCCCGATGGGGGAACTGGCACATGCACACTGATCGCATCAACTTCGGGGTCGCCCTCGCCGCCGTGGCGCTGCTGGGTACCGCCCCGCTCCTCCCCGCGCAGGACACGCTGGTGGCCGGCGCCCGCGCCGCCGCCCCCGCCGCCGAGCCACGCCACGTGGCCGACCGCATCGTGGTGGGCCGCGACGTGGTGGTGAACCCCGACGAGGTGGTGGACGGCAAGGTGGTGGTGACCGGCGGCGACCTGGTGGTGAAGGGGCGCGTGCTGGGGAACGTCACCGTGGTGGGCGGCGACCTGCGGGTGGCGCCCGGCGCGGACGTGGGCGGGAGCGTGCAGGTGAACGGCGGCGACCTGGACAACGCGGGCCGCGTGGCCGGCGACGCCCGGGTGCTGGGCGGCCGGCTCATCAACAACCGCGGGCAGATCCTGGGCGAGATGCGCGTGGAAGGCGGCGAGGAGCGGGTGGCCTGGCGCAGCGGCGCCGGGGCCAACCGCCTGCGCATGAGCCAGCGCGGCTTCCTGGGCCACTTCAGCGACGGGCTGGCGGGGCTCCTCTCCACCCTGGCGCTGGGGCTGCTGCTGGCCGGGCTGGGCGCGGCCGCGGTCTTCTACGCCCACACGCGGCTGGACAAGGTGAGCGACTCCGTGCGGGCCGACGCGCTGCGCGCCGGGGCCGTGGGGCTGGCAACCAACTTCCTGATCCTCCCCGCGTACGTGGTAGGGATCATCCTGCTGGCGCTCACCATCATCGGCATCCCGCTCCTGCTGGTGTTCATCCCGCTCTTCCCGGTGCTGGTGATGGCCGCCGGGGCCTGCGGGCTGGTGGCGGTGGCTCACGCCATCGGCGAGCGCACGGCGGAGCGGCGCGGGACGTGGGAGACGCAGAACCGCAACTCGTACGCGTACGTCTTCACGGGGCTGGGGATGCTGCTGGCGCCGCTGGTAGCCGCCAACCTCCTCAAGATGACGATGTTCCTGGGCTTCGCGGGCGACCTGCTGGAGTTCTTCGCAAAGATGGCGCTCCTGCTGGCCGCCACGGTGGGGATCGGCGCGCTGATCCTCACCCGCGGCGGGCTCAACGGCCCCTGGCGCTGGGGCCGCGCCCCTCGCGACTACGACCCGATCTTCGACGGGCCGGCGGGCGGGAGCGGGGCCAGTGTCTGAGCTCACGCGCGCGCGCCGCATCGCCGGCGCAGCGGCCCTCCTGGCGGCGCTCGCCCTTCCCCTGGCGGCGCAGCAGACGTGGCGGACGATGACCTCCGCCCGGCAGGTGGCGGGGGAGCGGCGATTGGCGGTGGAGGTGAAGTACGGAGCGGGGCGGCTGAGGGTGGAGCCGGAGCGCGGCGACCTCCTGTACCGCATGGAGATGCGCTACGACGAGAGCGCCTCGCAGCCCCTCACCTCGTACGACCGGCAGGCCGGGCGCCTGCGCCTGGGGCTGGACGCGCGCAAGGGGCGCCGCAGCCAGGAGAGCCGCCGCGGCGAGGGGCGCGCCACCATCGCCCTGGCCCCCACGGTGCCCATGGCGCTGAACCTGGCCTTCGGGGCCGGCGACGCGGACGTGAAGCTGGGCGGCCTCGCGCTGGAGAGCCTTACGCTTTCGACGGGGGCCAGCGAGACGCGCGTGAGCTTCGACCAGCCCAACCGCACCCAGGCGCGCGCGGTGAAGCTGGAGGCGGGCGCCGCCAACCTGGTAGTCACCCGCCTGGGCAACGCGCGCGCCCAGCGCATCGACTTCGAGGGCGGCGTGGGCGAGACGACGCTGGACTTCGGGGGGACGTGGACGCGAGACGCCCAGGCCACGGTGAACATGGGCCTGGGCTCGGTAAAGCTTCGCCTCCCCCGCGCGCTGGGGGTGAGGATCCGCAAGGACTCGTTCCTCGCCTCGTTCGACAGCAACGGCATGGCCAAGCGCGGCGACGCCTGGTACTCAAGGGGCTACGAGCGCGCCGCGCGCAAGCTGGACATCCAGATCGACGCGGCGATCGGCTCCATCGACGTCGAATGGATTGATTGATCTCACACAGAGACACGGAGGCACAGAGATGAATCTATCTCTGTGCCTCCGTGTCTCTGTGTGACACCAGCTCGACGACGCGCGCGGCCACCTTGCGGAGGGCCTCACCGGCCGGAGAATCGGGCTCGGAGACGACGACGGGGACGCCGGCGTCGCCGCCCTGGCGCACGCGCATCTCCAGGGGGACCTCGCCCAGGAACTCCACGCCCGTCTGGCCGGCCAGGCGCAGGCCGCCGGCGCGGCCGAAGATCTCGTAGCGCTCGCCGCAGCACGGGCAGACGAAGCCGCTCATGTTCTCCACCACGCCCAGCACGCGGGTGTTGGTCTTCTCGAACATCTTGATGCCGCGCAGCACGTCGCCGGTGGAGACGTCCTGCGGGGTGGTGACCATCACCACGCCATCCAGGCGCAGGGTCTGGACGAGGGAGAGCTGGGCGTCGCCGGTGCCGGGGGGCATGTCGACGATCATCACGTCGAGCTCGCCCCACTCCACCTGCTCGATGAACTGCTTGAGGATGCCGGCGATCATGGGGCCGCGCATGATGGCCGCCTGGTCCGGCTGCAGGAGGAAGCCCAGCGACATCAGCTTCACCCCGTGCGCCTCCAGCGGCACCAGCCGCTTGCCATCCGACACCTCGGGCTGCCGCCGCTCGCCGAACATCACCGGTACGTTGGGGCCGTACACGTCCGCATCCAGCACGCCCACGCGCTTCCCCCCGGCCGCCAGGGAGGCGGCGATGTTCACGGCCACGGTGCTCTTCCCCACCCCGCCCTTCCCCGAAGAGACGGCGATGATGCGCTTGACCTGGGGGAGGAGCCCGGAGTTGGGCGTGGGCGCCGGGACGCTGCCCGCCCGCGCGGCGCCCTTTTTCATGGGCGCGCCGGTGGAGGGGAGCGAGATGTCGATCTTCACCCGTTCCACCCCCTGCACGCGCTCGGCGGCGGAGCGGGCCTGGCGCACCAGGGTGCCGGGGTCGTCCGCCTGCAGGGCGAAGCGGAAGCGGACCATCCCGTCCTCGCCCACGTCCAGCTCGCGGACGCGGCCGGAGGAGACCACGTCCTCGCCGGTGGCCGGGTGGATCACCTGCGTGAGGGCCGCGGCCACGCGCCGCAGGACCTGGTCACGCTGTTCGTTCGTCATATCGGAAAAGTGCGTGAGTGCGTGAGTGCGTCAGTGCGTGAGTGAACTAAAGCGCACTCACGCACTAACGCACTCACGCACTTCATCTTAAAAAACCGGCGCCCATTCGGGCGCCGGCCGCCGTTCAGCGTAGAGCGAAAACCCCTCAGACCGCCTGCACCTCGCGCACCTCGGGGATCACCTGCTTGATGCGCCGCTCGATCCCCTGCTTCACCGTGAGGGTGGAGATCGGGCACGAGCTGCAGGCGCCCACCAGGCGGAGCTGCACCACTCCCTCGGCGTCGTCGTACGCGACGAACTCCACGTCGCCGCCGTCGCCGCGGAGGGCGGGGCGGATGGCATCCAGGGTGTCTTCGATCTTCTCGACGATGGTCATGCCGCTTCCGGACGCTCTGGGGTGTGTGCGCGCTGCACCGCAATGTACCCCGCAGCGGCCGGAAGGGTCAAGCGCGCGGGTGGCGGAGGCGGGTGCGGCTTGGTAGCTTAGGGCCTTCACACGGACCCAGGAGACGAGCCGTCATGAACAGCGTCACGCAAGTTCCCGCTCCGCGCAACGAGCCGGTGCTGTCGTATGCCCCGGGCAGCCCCGAGCGCGCCGATCTCAAGGCCGCGCTCGCCCGGATGGCGGGGGAAGAGATCGAGATCCCGCTCATCATCGGCGGCAAGGAAGTGCGCACCGGCAACACCGAGCGCCAGGTGATGCCGCACGACCACGGGCACGTGCTGGCCCACTACCACAAGGCCGGCCCCGAAGAGGTGCGCCAGGCCATCGCTTCCTCGCGCGAGGCACAGAAGGAGTGGATGCACTGGCCGTGGGAGGACCGCCTCGCCGTCTTCCTGCGCGCCGCGGAGATGCTGGCCACGCACTATCGCCCCATCGTCAACGCCGCCACCATGCTCGGCCAGAGCAAGACGGCGTACCAGGCCGAGATCGACAGCGCCTGCGAGCTGATCGACTTCTGGCGCTGGAACACGCACTTCGCCGAGAAGATCTACAGCGAGCAGCCCGTGTCCGGCCCCGGGATGTGGAACCGGATGGACCACCGCCCGCTGGAAGGCTTCGTCTACGCCGTCACCCCGTTCAACTTCACGGCCATCGGCGGGAACCTGCCCACCGCGCCGGCCATGATGGGGAACGTGGCGCTCTGGAAGCCGTCGAACAACGCGGTCTACAGCAACTACTACATCATGAAGATCCTGCAGGAAGCCGGGCTTCCCGACGGGGTCATCAACTTCATCCCGGGCGATCCGGGGCCCATCAGCGACATCCTGCTGGCCCACCGCGACCTGGCGGGGGTCCACTTCACCGGCTCCACCTCGGTCTTCCACACCATCTGGAAGACGGTGGGCGACCGCATCGCTTCGTACAAGAGCTACCCGCGGCTCGTGGGCGAGACGGGGGGCAAGGACTTCATCCTGGCCCACGCCAGCGCCGACGTGGACGCGCTGGCCACGGCCATCGTGCGCGGCGGCTT
>DASVSA010000640.1:0-20965 GCA_036388335.1 Longimicrobium sp.
GCAGCGGAGTCGACATCCTGGTTGTTTGCTCCGTGCCTCACGTCCTTGAAAGTCACACCACCTGGCCCGCCCACGGCTACGCGCAGCGTCCACCAATCAGGCACCATCGCCGCGATGCGGCTTATATGAGTGCTCCCCGCAACGATGCACATCGTGTCGAACACCCGACTGTACGCTTCCGCTTGGAGAGGGAGCCGGTTGAGCGTGTCCCGGTCGCTCTTGATCTCGATACCGTGAAGCGAGCCATTTACCACGGCGATGTCCACGCGGAAATCGCCCTGGCAGATGCCAAGTTCATCCAGCACGAGGGTATCCGGCTCTTCACGGTGCGCGTTGAGCTCGGAAGCATGCAGGGCCTGGCGGATGTCGTGGTCGCGCATTGGCTGGTTCGTGGACCTGCGCGAAGGTAAACGCGGAGATAGCGGGCCAGCAGGTTGCGCGCCGCGGAGAAGAATAGCGGCAGCCAGGATGTCCATCAATCCTGCCGGATGGACGGATCGAAGGTGAGCGAGGCCCCAGCGCTCCTTCGCTGGTGGTTGGCTCACCAGAAGCTCCGTGACCTTACGCGGCGCGCCGCTGTTTCAGCTTGCGGATGGAATCGCGCGGCGGGAGGCGGTCAGCGGGTATGTGAGGCTTCTGGATTTCCCTCACGCCGTGGCCAGTTGCGAGGTGCAGTGGGCGCAGCGGGTGGCTGGCAGGGGGATCTTGAAGCAGCAGAAGGGGCACTCGCGGCTGGTGGGCTCGGCGGGGACGGATTCGTTGCGCGTGCGGAGGCGGTTGTAGCTGCGGACGAGGAGGAAAACGGCGAAGGCGACGATCAGGAAGGCGATGACGTTGTTGAGGAAGCGGCCGTAGTTGATCGTGGCGGCGCCGGCTTCCCGCGCCTTCGCCAGGGACTCGTACTCGGCGCCGGAGAGGTTGACGTACAGCTCGGAGAAATCGGTGCCGCCGGTGAGGAATCCGAGCGGGGGCATGAGGATGTCGTCCACGAACGACTTCACGACGGTGGCGAACGCGCCGCCGATCACGAGCCCCACCGCGAGGTCGAACACGTTGCCGCGCGCTACGAATTCCCTGAATTCCTTCCACATGGCACGGTCTCCGGTGTCGGGGGCGGTCAGCCGTCGCGCTCCAGCTCACGGACGATGCGGGCTACCTCCTCCGCGTCGCGGTCGTCGTCGCGGAGGCGCTCGTGCTCCAGCTCGAAGGCGGCGAGGGCGGCGGTGAGGGAGCCCGAGTGAAGGCCGGTCTGGAGGCTCTCCAGGGGCTCGGGGGCGAGCGCGGTGCGCTCGGCGTCGTCGGTGGGGTCGATGTGCCGGATGGTGTGGAGCGCGTGGCTCACGACGATGGCCTCGCGCATCTCGTCGCAGCGGGCGAGGAGGGAGCGGATCTGCGCGAGGCAGCGCTTCCCCTCGGGGCTGGCGGCGGTCTGGCCGTCGCGCTCCAGGTCGTGGAGGAGGCGCCTGCCCTGGCCGGAGATCGCGGTGAGCCGCTCCAGGTGCTGCTCGGGGTCGTCTCCCCCCGGCCGGCCCAGCTCGGCGACGACGGGGGCCAGACGGTGCTGCCAGCGGACCGCCTCGATGGCCCAGAGGTGAGCCGTGTGGCGGGAGCGCTGCCGGCGAAGCACCTCGTCGGCGTGCTCCAGCTTGTCGCGGACCGAGGCGAGCGGCTTCGCGTTGCGCTCGCCGGCGAGCAGGGCGCGCGACCGCCCGATCCGCGCGCGGTGCGCCTCGATCTCGCGCAGCTTCGCCAGCGTCCGCTCTTCGTCATCCTCCAGCTCCGGAGCGCGCTTCCACCGGCCCTGCAGGGTGGGGAGGCGGTCGAGCCTTCCGGGGGAGCGGCGCAGGATGACGTGGAAGGGGAGCGCCGCGGCCACGAGCCACTGCACCGCGAACCCCACGGGCTGGAAGTGGCCGTAGAACGCCGCGCTGGCGCCCCCGGCCGCGAACGCCGTGCTGAGCACCCAATCCCTGCGCCATCCGAAGACGAGCCCGGCGGCGGCGGTGGCACCCAGCGCGCCCGCGCACCCCAGGCGCAGCCGGACCATCTCCGGATTGAGGGCCGCGATCAGGAAGTGGAGCCCCACGAACAGGATCGCCACGAGCACGGGCCACAGGCGCCGCTGCTCTCCCGCGGACGACGCGGGGAGCGCCTCGGTGACGCGGGGAGGACGGCCACAGCTCCAGCACGCGGGGTCATCGGGGCTGCCGATGACCCCACATCGCTCGCACGGCTTCAGCGCCATCTCGATGGGGGAGGGTGCGGGTTCATCGAGTGATGAGAGGGTGCTAAACGTACAATGAGCCGTGCAAAAGGAACAATGGGCTCGCACGGAGACACGGAGGCACAGAGCTTACATCTTCTCTGTGCCTCCGTGTCTCTGTGTGAGTCAAGACCTGTAAGGGGGATACATGCGCCTGGTGTCGAGCATGCTGTGCGTCCTCGCGATCAGTGCCTGCGAGCCTGCTCCGCCCGCGGAGATCCCCGCCGCGCCGGAGGCCCGCCAGGCCGCGCCGGTGGACTCCGGCGGGCTGATCCGGCCGGACGGGATCGGGGCCGCGCGCAGGGGGATGAAGATCGGCGAGCTGCGGGCGGCGCTCCCGGCCGGGACCACGCTGGGAGCCGCCGAGCCGTTCATGGTGGACGTCCTGGGCCTTCCCGTGGTGAGGGGGGCGGACACGCTCTTCCACGTCCTTGCCGTCACGGGCGAGCCGGTGGGCGACGATGCCCCCATCACGCTGGTGGCGACGCGCAACCCGGCGTTCCGCACGGCCGAGGGGATCGGGCCCGGCACGACGCTGGACGAGGCGGCGAGACGGTACGGCGCCCCGACTCTCTCGTACAGCACCGCCGACGAGTCGCGCGAGTACGCCGCCTTCGCGGGGTATCCGCACCGCAACGTGCGCTTCCGCGTGGCGCGCGGGGAGGGGATGGCGGGTGTCTACTCCACCGAGGAGGAGTACAACGAGACGGCGAAGTTCGATGGCTCCGCGCGGATCACGCAGGTGATGATCGACCTGCAGGATCCGCCCGGCTGACCCGTCCCGCGCCTGTGTGGCGGGGGGCACGGCGCCTGCGGCGGGGCAGCCCCTCCGAGCGGCTGGTGCCCGCGCGGCCGCCCCCGTCCACGCGAGTCAAATGAGCGGCGATGAAAAAAGGATGCATACCGGCCCTGCTGGTGGCCGCCGCCTGCTCGGGAGCGCCCATGCCCGCGCAATCGGGTAGCTCCGTGGGCGAGTCGGTCGCGGTGGCGCGGGACTGCGCCATCCCCGCCTCGCCCGCGGCGGCGGACATCCAGGTGGCGCGCGACATCACCTACGCGGTGATGGGCGGGCAGCCTCAGCGGCTGGACGTCGCGTGGCCCAGGGGCGAGGGGCCGTTCCCGCTTGTGGTGCTGATCCACGGCGGCGGGTGGAGCGGCGGCGACAAGAGCGCCTATCACCACGCCATGCGCCTGCTGGCGGGGCAGGGGTACGCCGCCGCGTCGGTGAACTACCGGCTCGCCAGCGCGCCCCGCAACATCTTCCCCGCGGCGGTGGAGGACGTGCGCTGCGCCGTCCGCTGGCTGCGCTCCAACGCGGCCACGTACCGCATCGACCCGCAGCGCATCGCGGCGCTGGGCCACTCGGCCGGCGGGCACCTCTCGGCGATGCTCGGCACCGCCGCGGACGTACAGGGGCTGGACGGAGCCTGCCCCCTGCGCGACGTGTCGCCGGCGGTGAGCGCGGTGGTGTCGCTCTCGGGCCCGCAGGACATCCGCACGGCGGGCGCCCTGGACCCCAGCCAGCGCGGGATGGTGGAGAACTTCCTGGGCGGCCGCCCCGAGAGCCGCATGAATGTCGCGCTCCTCGCCTCCCCCGCGGTCCACGTGGACGCCCGCACGCCCCCCTTCCTCCTCATCCACGGCACCGCGGACGAGGTGGTGCCGCTGCGCCAGTCCCGCTCCATGCGCGACACCCTCCGCGCCGCCGGCGTCCCCGCCACCCTCATCGAGCTCCCCGGCGTCGGCCACGGCGTCGACGAGTTCGGCGGCTCCGCGACGTTCCGCGTCTCCACCTGCACCACGCTCGCGTTCCTGCGGAAGTGGCTCCGGCTTAGTGGGTGATGCGAAACTGCACCGGAGTGATTGCTCCAGCGCATGTGGTGCGAGCCATACACGTTTAGCCAACGTCCACCCACGGAATCTATGTTCCTTTACGCATGCGTGTGGACGGAGGTCCTCGGGTTTCCCGAAATCTCGTTCAATCCGACTCTGAAAGCGCTGGCACGGCGCTGACAATCCCGTACTTGATGTTGGCTAGCGCCGATTCCCGAGGAATGTGAACGTCATCTGAGAAGACGAAGATTTCGCGTCCCTGGTATGCACGGGAGGCATTGTACTGGAGGTTGTAAGTGAACGAGCGTCGAACCTTGTAGAACTCCAGGATCTCGGGGGCATTATCGTATGAAACAATCCAAGGGCGGCTCAGCTCCGTCTGGATCACTTCGGCTATCCGCCGGTGGTCATCAGGACGATAGTGGTTCAGATAGAGACGATTCGACTTCTCAAAATACGGTGGATCGCAGTACACAAATGTATCAATCGGGAGATCCGACACGTAGCCCTTCACGAAGTCCTCTGCATCTTGGCGGTGTATCGTTATTGACTCAGCCCGCGCCGCAATTACCTCAACTCGGCGGATCAACTCATTCCGTGGGAAGCGAGCATCCATGAGCCACTTCCCAGTCTGGGATAGACCGCCGATCAGACCTCCCGTCAGCACGCCCGAGCGGTTGCACCTGTTCAAGTACAGGGTGCTGAAGCCGACTTCAAGCTCGCTGTGACCTTCAGGTGCACGCACGATCTCGCGCCGGTACTTCCATTCGTCCACAGTGAGAGAGGCAGACGCGATCATCCGACAAAGCGATTCCGGCTGTGTAATTACCGAGTTCCAGAAGGCGTAAACAGGGAGCGCGGAGTCGTTGAGGTGAATGTTGTTCACGTAACCGCTTAAGAGAAGCTCAATCGCCACCCCTGCCCCGCCTGCATACGGCTCGACATAATGGCCACCGACAAGATCGTTCTCGGCGAGTATTTCGGCGATGAACGGGGTCAGCTTCTGCTTGCCCCCTGGATACCGCAGGGGTGTACCAGGGCGGCTCATGGAATCACTGATGGTCGCGGAGGGTCCATGTCAGCAGGAATGTCCGTAAGCAGGTAATTCATCGATTCATCTCCTCCAATAGTGGAAACACGTTCCCGAACAAGACACTGATGCTGGGTGCCGTGATCGAAAACGTTGGATTGTGTACCAAGTTGTTCATCGATGTCACTGAGAGAATTCCATTTGGATTGGCGAGTTCGGTCAGCGCTCCATGCAGGACCTTCTGCATCGCTGGATCTTTTTTGTTAGGGTCAGTCTTACTGTTTGTCAGGTGATCGGTGATGTCACGGAGTATATCCACCAGCTTTCTCTCACCCTTCGAGTTGGTAGCCGATGGGCCTCCCGCCCCTTTGTGGTCCTCACAATACGCTTTCGAAGAAATTTCGAACATACTGCGCAGAACGAAACAGAACGCCATCGGCGTCTCCTCAATCTTTAAGCGGAGCGCCTCGTCCCGTAACGCAACGACTTTCTGCCGGTTGTGCCCACGGGGGGTGAACTTGCGTAGAATCTGGGCTACGACTCGTGGATCCGTCATCGATCGAGAGACCGGCTTTTTCGTCGCACCGGCGGTCTCTGTCGCGCTTACGCCTGTGCCCGATGCACCTCCATTCGATGCCTCCGCGCCCCCTCCACCAGAGTCTCCTACACTCCCGCCGCTTCCTGAGGCGCCAACGGCCGCCCCCCCGCCGGATGTATTGCCGTTGCTCATTCCGCTGGTGCTTCCCACACCTGACGCCTTGGACGGAATCGTCAGATCGTAATCGGCGATGAGCCTTGGGAGTCCCTTTCGCAGGTTCGGGAACCGAACCAGTTCTTGTCCGATCGCCCATAGAATCTCATCGAGCTTGATAGGGTGCTGAACGGACGGGTAGTTCTTCGCCAACTCAGGACCACTCGAAGCGCCGAAGTACGCTGAAAGCTTCTTGAGAGCCTCGTCTAGGACTGACAGAGGGTATGCTCCGCTCCACCTCTCTGCCTGCTGCGAGTTAAGGTTAGTTCCATGACTCAAGTACTTTTCGAGTAGATCAAGTCCCGGCTCTGAACCGCCTCTAGCCCGGTTGTGTCGAGCACGCGCAACCGCATTCCAAGCATCTCTCCCGGCCTTCTCGCCTTTACCATGTGCGAGCGTAACGATTCGGTCGACTGTCCCCGCTTCGCTCGCCGGGTAGACCGCACACGGGACCTCGAAGTTAGCTGCTCTCCACTCGGGAGTTAAGTTCGAGATCCGAGTAGCGATGTTCGACGGCATGGCCAAAGGGCCAGCCGGGAGAATGCCAAAAACAAGCTTTAACGCCGCAACACGCCGGTTGCCTTCTTTCACAATTAGCGTCGCTGGCCCGGGAACACCCTCTAGCACCAGAACGTTCTCGGTGGGTAGGTACCCACTATCGAGCAAGCTTTCGGTAAGCGCCCAAAAGTAATCCGGGCTAATCGCTACCATCGCATGAAGCGCATTCGCCTCGTCTGGCTGCTTGACTGTCCGATAGTTCGATAGGTCTAGCGAGAGATCCGTAATCTGGATGATCTTCGTGGTCGGCATGTATTCTGATGCAGTATGAAGAGGGGAGCGGTGGAAAGGCTACGCCTTCCGCTGGCACCTCACCGGCGTGCAGGGTGCGCTGCGATTGACCGAACTCGACTCTCGTCATTTCTTTGATTTGAGCTCGGAACAGGTGCGCCGATGAGTCCTGTTTAGCTTACGGCCGCAACGCGCCAGCAGCAACTTTGTTTGAGTTGTCCCATGCGAACGGGGTTATTCCATAGGGGCTTCGAAGCGGCAGACAACCCAAGATCAGCCGTGAACCCTCCGTGAACCCTCCGTGCCTCACCGCTGTTGCGCGCGAGCCTCGGCGAAGACGTCTGCGGCGGGGATCGGCTTCACACCGCCCCCACGATACTCGGCCAGGCGATGCTCGATCTCTTCGGCCCAGGCGCGCTCCACCTCGGCAGGGTCTTCGTCTTCTTCCGCGTCCAGGCTCGCGATCAGGAGGTGCTCGAGGCGCGCGCGTTCGCGGGATGGAAGCTCGAGCACTTCGGACTGGATGCGATCAGTTGGCTGACTCATCGGCGGCTCACGGCTCGGGTGACGATCGAATATATCATCGCACTGCCCAGGGTGTAGCGCCTAGGGTGAAAGCGGCCGCGCACGGGACATTGGTGTTCGGAGGGAGGCGCGAACCACATGGGCTCACACAGAGACACAGAGGCACAGAGAAGAACTTATCTCTGTGCCTCTGTGTCTCTGTGTGATACTATCTGTTGACCCATTCACTCGGAGCCAGATGAAAGCCATTGAGTCGCTGGGGCAGGACCTGCGGTTCGCGCTGCGGGCGTCGCGGAAGAGCCCGGGGTTCACGGCGGTGGCGGTGCTGACGCTGGCGCTGGGGATTGGGGTGAGCACGGCCATGTTCAGTGTGCTGAACGGGGTGCTGCTGCGCGAGCTTCCCGTGCGGGCGCAGGACGAGCTGGCGGTGCTCTGGACCGAGGCGCCCGCGTCGGGGCACCTGCCGGTGACGTACCAGGAGCTCGCCGGGTTCCGCGAGGCCAGCCGCACCTTTCAGGGCGTCGCCGGAGTGGCGTACCAGGGGGCGCTCGAACAGGTGGCGATGGACGGCGGAAGCGCCCTCACCCTCTCCGCCACCTGGGTCACGGGCGACTTCTTCCCCGTCCTGGGGGCGGCACCCGTCCTGGGACGCACGCTGCTGCCGTCCGACGACGTGCCGGGCGCGGCGCCCGCGATGGTCATCAGCCACGGGCTCTGGCAGCGCCGCTTCGGCGGGAGCGCGGCGGCGGTGGGGCACACCCTGGAGATGAACGGGAAGCGCTTCTCGGTGGTGGGCGTCATGCCCCGCGGCTTCGAGTACCCACGGGGCGCCGAGGCGTGGGTGCCGGTGCTCCCCGACTTCCCGGCCACGCTGGAGGAGCGGGCGGACCCGTCGCAGGTCATCGTCTTCGACCTGGTGGGCCGCCTGCGGCCGGGCGCGACCGTTCGCGAGGGAAGGGAAGACTTCCAGGCGCTGCTGCGCGCGACCGATGCGCGGCGGCCCCTGGAGTATCGGGGGATGAAGCCGGTCGTGACCCCGCTCACCGAGGTGATCGCGGGGGATGCGCGCGCGACTCTGTGGGCGGCGGCGGCGGCGGTGGGGCTGCTGCTGCTGGTGGCCTGCGTCAACGTGGCCAACCTGCTGCTGATCCGCGGGTCGGCGCGGGCACAGGAGCTCGCCATCCGCGCCGCGCTCGGGGCCGGGCGGCGGCGGCTGGTGCGGCAGCTCCTGGCGGAGAGCGGGGTGCTGGCGCTGCTGGGCGGTGCGCTCGGCGTGCTCCTCGCCGTGGCGGCCGTGCGCGCGCTGGTGGCGATCGCGCCGCCGGAGCTGCCCCGGCGCGAGCTGATCGGGATCGACGGGCGGGTGCTCCTCTTCGCGTTCGGGGCCACGGCCGCGGCGGCGCTCCTCTCGGGCCTGCTCCCGGCCTTCTTCTCGGCGACGGGGGACCTGGCGAAGTGGCTGCGCGCCGGACGGCGCACGGCGGGCGCGCACCGCGGGGCGCAGGCGCTGCGGCACGCGCTCGTGGTGGGCCAGGTGGCGCTCGCGCTGATGGTGGTGGTGGGCGCCGGGGTGCTGGTCCGCAGCCTGGTGGCGCTGCAGGGCGTGGAGATGGGCTTCAACCGGGAGCGGCTCCTGGTGTTCCAGACGGCGTTCCCGCCGGACCTGCTCCCGGAGCGTCCCCGGCAGGTGGCGCTGCAGGAGGAAATGGTTGCGCGCGTGGGCTCGATCCCAGGCGTGGTGGCCGCGGCTTCGATGCCCCGCCCACCCTTCTCGGGAGAGGCCGGCTGGAGTGCGCCCTTCACGGGCGAGGGGCAGACTCCCGAGGCGCAGGCGGGAAATCCGCTGGTGAACTTCGAGGTGGTCGGGCCCGACTACTTCCGCGCTCTCGAGATCCCGCTGCGGCGCGGGCGAGCGTTCGGCGCGCAGGACCGGGAGGGAGCGCCGCCGGTCGCCATCATCAGCGAGGCCGTGGCGCGGGGCAGCTGGCCGGGCCAGGACCCCATCGGCAAGCGTGTGAAGCTGGGCCCGTCCAATGCGCCGGGCGAGTGGCACACCGTCGTCGGCGTGGTCGGGGAGACGCGCTACCGCGAGCTGACCGATCCGCAGCCCAGCCTCTACCTCCCGATCCGCCAGTTCGGCGGGCCGGTGCCCATGAGCCTGGCCGTGCGCACGTCCGCCGATCCCGCGGCGGTGGTGCCGCAGGTGCGCGATGCGCTCCGGCGGGCGCACCCGCGGCTGATGCTGGCGGGGGGTGGCACGATGCGCCAGCTGATGGCGGCTCCGCTGGCCCGGCCGCGCTTCGGCACGACGCTGCTGGGCACCTTTGGAGCGATCACCCTGCTCCTGGCGGCGGTGGGGATCTACGGCGTGATGGCGGCAACGGTCCGCCAGCGCACCCACGAGATCGGCATCCGCCTGGCGCTCGGCGCGCGCGCGGAGGAGGTGCGGAGCCTGGTGCTGCGGCAGGGGATGCGGCTGGCTGTCTGGGGGTGCGCGCTCGGCCTGGTCGGCGCCTTCGTGGGGACGCGGGCGCTGCGCGGAATGCTCTTCGGCATCAGCCCGGCCGACCCGCTGACCTTTGCGGCCGTCGCGGCGATCGTGCTGGGTGCCGCGGTGCTGGCCTGCTCGCTCCCGGCCCGCCGCGCCACGCGGGTGGACCCGGTGGATGCGCTGCGCGGGGAGTAGAAGACGGGGCTCACACAGAGACACAGAGGCACAGAGATAACTTCATCACGCCGGAACCACGGCGGTTGCCTCGATCTCGACCAGGGCGCGGGGCTCCAGGAGGGCGGCGACTACGACGACGGCCATCGCCGGGTAGTGGCGGCCGAAGATCTCGCGGTAGGCGTCGCCCAGGGCGCGGCCGGCGGAGAGATAGGCGTCGCGGCTCGTGACGTACCAGGTGAGGCGGGTGACGTGCTCGGGGCGCGCGCCCGCCTCGGCGAGGACGGCGGCGACGTTGCGCAGGGTCTGGGCGACTTGCGCGGCGAAGTCGTCGGTCTCGAAATGGCACGTCCGTGGGTTCCAGCCGATCTGGCCGGCGGTGAAGACGACGCGGCCCGATGCGGCGGTGCCGTTGGAGTAGCCGCGCGGGCGGGCCCAGCCTTCGGGCTGCAGGATGTCGATCATCCCGCCGTCTCGCGCAGGCGGAAGCGCTGCAGCTTGCCGGTGGCGGTGCGCGGGAGGGCCTCCACGAACTCCACGCGGCGCGGGTACTTGTAGGGCGCGATCTGCTTCTTCACGAACTCCTGCAGCACCTTCACCGTGGCGTCGCCGGGCGTCCAGTCGGGGCGCAGCACGACGAACGCCTTCACCACGTGGCCGCGCTCCTCGTCCGGGTCGGCGACGCAGGCGCACTCCAGCACGCCGGGGTGCTCCAGGAGGGCGTTCTCCACCTCCGGCCCGGCGATGTTGTAGCCGGCGGAGATGATCATGTCGTCGCTGCGGGCCTGGTACCAGAAGTAGCCGTCCTCGTCCATCCGGTACGTGTCGCCGGTGATGTTCCAGCCGTTCTCCACGTACTTCCGCTGGCGCTCGGGATCGTCCAGGTAGCGGCACCCCGTGGGCCCGCGGATGGCCAGGCGGCCCAGCTCGCCGGGCGGCACGGGCCGGCCCTGCTCGTCCAGCAGCGTGGCCGTGTATCCAGGCACCGCGCGCCCGGTGGACCCCGGCCGGATGTCGCCGCCCGAGGCGCTGATGAAGATGTGGAGGATCTCGGTGGACCCGATCCCGTCGATGATGCTCAGCCCCGTCGCGTCGCGCCACGCCTCGAAGGTCGCCAGCGGGAGCGCCTCGCCCGCCGATACGCACTTCCTGAGCGAGGACAGGTCGAAGTCCTTCGCCATCGCCGCCATGGCGCGGTAGGCGGTGGGGGCGGTGAAGACGACGGTGGCGCGATGCTCCTGGATGCCGGCCAGGAGCTGCGGCGGCGCGGCCGTCTCCAGCAGCAGCGTCGCGGCGCCCACGCGCATGGGGAAGAGGAGGTAGCCGCCCAGCCCGAAGGTGAAGGCCAGCGGCGGCGAGCCGCAGAAGAGGTCGTCCGGGCCGGGGCGGAGGACGTGCGCCGAGAAGGTGTCGACGCAGGCCAGGAGGTCGCGGTGGAAGTGCATCGCCCCCTTCGGCTGCCCCGTGGTGCCCGAGGTGAAGGCGAAGATCGCCACGTCCTCGGCGGATGTGTCCACGTTCGCGAAGGTGGCCGGCTGCCGCGCCATCCTCCGCTCCAGCGAGTCCTCGCCGTCCCCGCCGAAGACGACCGTCTGCTCGACGGCGTGCGACGGCATCTCCTCCATCAGCCGCGCGTCGCAGAGGGCGAAGCGCACGCGGGCCCGGCTCACGAGCGTCTGGATCTCGCGGGAGCGCAGGAGCGGCATGGTGG
The DNA here is from genome assembly GCA_036388335.1 of Longimicrobium sp. Classification (GTDB taxonomy): domain Bacteria; phylum Gemmatimonadota; class Gemmatimonadetes; order Longimicrobiales; family Longimicrobiaceae; genus Longimicrobium. Next base: position 11,568 of record DASVSA010000640.1, read on the forward strand.
CGACCACGATTCCGCCCGCCTTGAGCACGCCGAACCAGGCCGCGGCCATCATCGGCGAGTTGAAGCCGCGCAGCAGCACGCGGTTGCCGGGCACCAGCCCCAGCTCGTCGCGCAGCACCCCGGCGACGCGGTTGGCGTTCTCCAGCAGCTCGGCGTACGTCCACCGCCCGCCGGGAAAGACGAGCGCCGGCCGGTCTCCGTCGCCCGCGGCCACGCGCGCGTCCAGCAGCTCCGCCGCGGCATTGATCCGCGGCCGTCCCGCCAGCCCGGGCACGCCCGAGAGGTCGAACTCCGGCCACAGCTCGCGCGGCGGGAGGTGATCGCGCGCAAAGGTGTCGAGGTGCGCCGTGGGTGCGGCTTGCATCGTCTCCGTGCCTCTGTGTGAGACTAGCCGGCGAGGATCTGCCCGGCGATGACGAGCTTCTGGATCTCCGACGTGCCCTCGTAGATGCGGAGGGCGCGGACCTCACGGTACAACGATTCCACCACGCTCCCGGCGACGACGCCGCGCGCGCCCAGGAGCTGCACGGCGCGGTCGATCACCTGCTGGGCGGATTCGGTGGCGTGGAGCTTGGCCATGGCGGCCTCGCGGGTGACGCGGGCGGCGCCGCCGTCGCGCGTCCAGGCGGCGCGGTAGACGAGGAGGGCGCTGGTGTCGATGGCGACGGCCATCTCGGCCAGCGAGGCGCGCGTGAGCTGGTGCTCGCTCAGCGCGCTGCCGAAGGCGTGGCGCTTCGTGGTGAAATCGACCGCCTCGTCCAGCGCCCGGCGCGCGAAGCCCAGCGCCGCCGCGCCCACCGTGGAGCGGAAGACGTCCAGCGTCCCCAGCGCCACCTTCATCCCCCCGCCCGCCTGCCCGAGCAGCGCGTCCGCGCCCACCCGGCACCCGTCGAGTTCCACCGTGCCCAGCGGGTGCGGCGCGGTGACGCCGATGCGCTCCGCCACGCGCAGCCCCGGGTTGTCCGCATCCACCACGAACGCCGCGAACCCGCGCTCGCCCGCCTCGGGGAAGCGCGTGAACACCGTGTAACGGTCGGCGATGCCCGCGTTGGAGATCCACGTCTTGCGCCCGTCGATCACGTACCCGCCGCCATCGGAGCGCGCGGTGGTGGTCATGGCGGTGACGTCGGAGCCGGCGTCGGGCTCGGAAAGGGCGAAGGCCATCACCGCATCCCCCGCCGCGACGGCCGGCAGCCAGCGCGCGCGCTGCTCGTCGCCGCCGAAGAGGGAGATGGGCCCGGCGCCCAGCCCCTGCATGGCGAACGCGAAGTCGGCCAGGCCGGAGGCGTGCGCCAGGAGCTCGCGCACCAGGCAGAGCGAGCGCACCTCCAGCCGCTCGTGCACGCCCCCCTGCGCCGCGGGGATGGCGTAGCGCAGCCACCCGCCCGCCGCCAGCCGCCGCACCAGCTCGCGGCAGGTGGCGTCCACGTCCGCGTGCTCGCCCGCCAGCGGCGCGATCTCGCGCGGGATCCACGCGTCCAGCTCGGCCGCGAGGCGGCGGTGGCCTTCGTCGAAGAAGGGCCAGGTGAGGAAGGTGCGGTCAGGCAACGGCGGCCTCACACACAGACACGGAGACACAGAGAGGCGGCATCCTCAGTTGCCCTGGAAGACGGGGCGTTCCTTGGCGGCGAAGGCGTGGTAGGCGCGGGCGAAGTCCTCCGTCTGCATGCAGATGGCCTGCGCCTGTGCCTCGGCTTCGATGGCTTCGTCCACACCCATCGACCACTCCTGGTGGAGGCACTTCTTGGTCATGAAGTGGGCGAAGGTGGGGCCCGCGGCGAGCTCGGAGGCCAGCTTGCGCGCCTCGTCCATCAGCGCGTCGGGCTCCACCAGGCGGTTGTAGAAGCCCCAGCGCTCCGCCTCCTCGCCCCCCATGGAGCGGCCCGTGAAGAGGAGCTCGGAGGCGCGCCCCTGGCCGATGATGCGCGGGAGCATGGCGCACGCGCCCATGTCGGCGCCGGAGAGGCCCACGCGGGTGAAGAGGAAGGCCACCTTGCTGCGCGCGGTGCCCAGGCGCAGGTCGCTGGACATGGCCAGGATGGCGCCCGCGCCCACGCACGCCCCGTCGATGGCGGCGATCACGGGCTGCGGGCAGCCGCGGATGGCCTTCACCAGGTCGCCGGTCATGCGTGTGAAGGCGAGGAGCTCGTCCATCTCCTTGCGCTCGCGCATCCCCACCAGCGGACCGATGATCTCGTGCACGTCGCCGCCCGAGCAGAAGTTGCCGCCCTCGCCGGTGAGCACCACGATCTTGACGTCGGTGGCGAACTGCAGCTGGCGGAAGGTGTCGCGCAGCTCCGCGTAGCTCTCGAAGGTGAGCGGGTTCTTACGCTCCGGCCGCGCGAGCGTCACCGTGGCGATGGGCCCGTCCACCTCCCAGCGGAACGAGGTGGGGCGAAGGTCTGCTGCGCGGATCTTGGTGTTCATCACGTGGTTCCGGTTTGGGGCCTCACACAGAGACACAGAGGCACGGAGAAAAGGCTAGATCACGCCGACGTGCTCGTAAGGGCGAAGCGCGGGGGCCACGACTGACGCGTCATCCAGGCGGTGCGTGCGAACGGGGCCGCCGATGCGGCTCTCGCCGCGGTCGAACAGCGCCCAGCACAGGCTGCTGGTGTCCCAGCGGGACCGGTACTGGATGCCGTCCACCTCGTGGAGCTTCGCGTGGACGCGGCGCGCCAGGTCCTGGCAGTCGGCGTAGTCGGCGCCCATCACCTCGTGCGCGCTGATGCCGAAGCTCGGCAGCCCGGCGCCCTCGAGCTGGAGCATTCGCAGCGGCGCCGCCACGCCGAACGCGGAGCCGCCCCGGACTTCCAGGTCGGTACGCGAGATCAGTGGGTGCTTGCGGCCACGCACCAGCGTTTCCAGCAGCGCCACGCCGAGCGTCTCGCCGAAGCAGCACGTCCGGTACTCCCCGCCCGCAGCGTCGAAGCGCCCTTTCGGCGGCGCGTCCGCGCCGGGACCGAACCAGACGGGGGGGTAGCGCAGCAGGTGCACCCGCCAGAGCACCTGGTCCAGCGGCACCTCGACGATGGGCGGATCTTCCGGGAGCCGGAGCGGCATCAGGAGGCGGCGTGCTCTCCGTGGGTCGCGAGCCGCGACAGGACGTCGTGGAGGACGCCCGGCTCGTCCAGCCGCTCCAGCAGGATGCCGGCCCCGTCCTCCGCGTCGTCCACCAGGATCGACAGGAGCACCCAGGGGTCGAGCGCCGCGCCCGCCGCGGAGACGGCCGCGATGCCGGGGCGTACACGCCCTTCCGCGTCGAACTGCCGGGCGGGGAAGCCCCACTGTCCTCCCGGCATCGGGACGGCGATGAGCGCGCGGCGCTGCACGCGCTGCTTCACGCCCGGAACGCTGATCTTGAGGAGCGCCGCCGCCTCGGAAGAGGAGAGCAGACCTCCGGCCGCCTCGATGATCGCGCTCTTCGACGCCGCGCCCCGGAGCAGCAGCTCGGACCAGTCGTGCTCGCGCGGCTCGGGAGCCGCGAGGACGATCTCGGCGAACGTCTCCGGCGGCGACTGCGCGGCGACGGCCTTCAGCAGGTCCTCCTCGCTCATCCGCTCCAGCGCTCTCGCCAGGTAGAGCTCGATTCGCTTCTGTAGGGATGCGCGCACACCCGCCTCGCTGGTGCCCATCGCGTACCTCGGGTTTCGCTTGTTGCGCATTTCCAGTTGATGCACAACCGCAAGAAAAACACCAGCCTCACACGGAGATACGGAGGCACAGAGAAGAAAGAGCTAGACCTCGCCGCCGGCGACGGCGAGGGCCTGGCCCGTGACGCCGGAGGCGGTGGGGGAGCAGAGCCAGGCGACCGCGGAGGCGACTTCGGCGGGGGCGATGAGGCGGCCCATGGGGTTGACGCGGGTGATCATCCTGCGGGCCTCTTCCTCGGTCTTGCCCAGGTCGCGCACCAGGTTGCCGACGGCGGCGGCGGCCATGTCCGTGTCCGTGTAGCCGGGGCAGACGGCGTTTACGGTGATGCCCAGCTTGGCCGTCTCCAGCGCGAGGGCGCGGGTGAGGCCGACGACACCGTGCTTGGCGGCGGTGTAGGCGGCCGTCTTCGGGTAGCCGCGCAGGCCCGCGGTGGAGGCCACGTTCACCACCCGGCCCCACCGCGCCGCCGTCATCACCGGGAGCACCTCGCGGGTGCAGAGGAAGGTGCCTGTGAGGTTCACCGCCAGCATGCGGTCCCAGACTTCGCGCGGCGTCTCGGCGAAAGGTGTCGCGGCGGACTGGCCGGCGTTGTTGATCAGGATGCCGGGGCCGCCCAGGCCGTCGCGCGCGCGGGCGAAGGCGTCGCGAACCGCGTCCTCGTCCGCCACGTCGCACGGGAGCGGCTGCACCCGCACGCCGTGCCGCTCGCGCAGGACGGCGGCGTGCTCTTCCAGGCGCGTCAGTTCGCGCCCCATCAGCGTCAGGTCCGCGCCGCGCCGCGCCAGCTCGTCCGCGATCGCCGCCCCGATCCCCCGCCCACCCCCCGTGACCACGGCGTGCCTCCCCGCGAGCTCACGCTCCTCTCCGTGTCTCTGTGCCCCCGTGAGAGATCCTCCCATCAGATCCCCCCGCCCGCGATCTCGGCCTTGCGCTGCACCAGGCGCTCCAGCTGCTGGCGCCCGCTGCCGTACTGCACGGGCCACCACTGGTCCGCGTAGCCCAGCTCGGCGGCGGCGTGGAGGGTCCAGGCCGGATCGGAGAGGTGCGGGCGGGCCAGGGCGCACAGGTCCGCGCGGCCGGCGGCGATGATGCCGTTCACCTGATCGGCCTCGGTGATGTTGCCCACCGCGATGGTGGGGACGCGCGCCTCGTTGCGGATGCGGTCGCTGAACGGCGTCTGGAACATGCGGCCGTACACCGGCTTCGCACCCGGCGCCGTCTGCCCGGCCGAGACGTGGATCACGTCCGCGCCCGCCGCGTGGAACGCGCGAGCCACCTCCACCGAGTCGCCGCACCCCATCCCCTCCTCCAGCCAGTCCGTCGCCGAGATGCGCACCGACATCGGGCGGTCCTCCGGCCACACGGCGCGCATCGCCCGGAAGACCTCCAGCGGGTAGCGCAGGCGGTTCTCCAGCGAGCCGCCGTACTCGTCGTCGCGGCGGTTGCTGAGGGGGGTGATGAAGGACGAGAGCAGGTAGCCGTGCGCGCAGTGAAGCTCCACCATGTCGAACCCGGCGACGGCCGCCATCTCGGTGGAGCGCACGAACTCGTCGCGCACGCGGTCCATGTCCGCGCGGCTCATGGGGCGGGGGACGGGGTTGCCGGGGGCCCACGGCTCGGGCGAGGGGCCCCACACCTCCCAGCCGCCCTCCTCCAGCGGCTGGTCCATCCCCTCCCACATCAGCCGCGTGGCGCCCTTGCGGCCCGAATGGCCCAGCTGCATGCAGATCTTCGCGCGGGTGCGCTCGTGCACGAAGCCGACGATGCGCTTCCACGCGGCGAGGTGCTCGTCCTCGTACATCCCGGTGCACCCCAGCGTGATGCGGCCCTCGGGAGAGACGCACGTCATCTCGGTGAAGACGAGCCCCGCGCCGCCCAGCGCCCGCGATCCCAGGTGCACCAGGTGGAAGTCGTTGGGCACCCCGTCGGCCGCCGAGTACATGTCCATGGGCGCGACGACGATGCGGTTGTGCAGCGTCATCCCGCGCAGGCGGAAGGGGGTGAACATGGGCGGCACGGGGGCCGGGCGCTCGGCCTCCTCGGCGCGCGAGGCGAACCAGCGCTCCACGCCCTCCAGGTACGCGCGGTCGCGCAGGCGCAGGCTCTCGTGGCCCACGCGCTGGCTGCGCGTGAGGAGCGAGTACGCGAACTGCGGCGGATCCAGGTGCACGTAGCGCCGCACGTTCTCGAACCACTCCATCGAGTTGCGCGCCGCGTTCTGGAGCCGCACGGCGTCGGTGCGCCGCTCCTCCTGGTAGCTCGCCAGCGCCTTCGCCAGATCGGGCTCGGCATCGAGGATGCGGGCGAGGGCGATGGCGTCTTCCATGGCCAGCTTGGTGCCCGAGCCGATGGAGAAGTGGGCCGTGTGAGCCGCGTCGCCGATGAGCACCACCGGGGCGGCGGCGTCCGTGGTGAACCAGCGCTCGTTGATGACGCGCGTGAACGAGATCCACGGCGAGCGCAGGTGGGGCGCGTTGCTGCGCAGCGGGTGCCCGTCCAGCCAGGGCGCGAACATCGCCTCGCACGCCGCCACCGTCCCCGCCTCGTCCAGCTCGTCGAAGCCCGCGTTCCTCCACGACCGCTCGTCGCACTCCACGATGAAGGCGGAGCTGCGCTCGTCGTAGCGGTAGGCGTGCACCTGGAAGACGCCGTGCTCGTTCTCCACGAAGATGAAGGTGAAGGCGTCGAACAGCTTCGACGTCCCCAGCCACACGAACCTGGCCGAGCGCACGTCCAGGTCCGGCCGGAAGTGCTCCGCGTACTTGGCCCGCAACCGGCTGTTCACCCCGTCCGCGGCTACGACGAGGTCGGCGCCGGCGAGCTCCGCGTCGTCGGCCAGGTCGTGGCGGAAGCGGAGGTCGGCGCCCAGGGCGGCGGCGCGCTCCTGCAGGATCTGGAGGAGCTTGACGCGGGCGATGCCGCTGAAGCCGTGCCCGCCCGAGGTGATGGTGGTGCCGCGGAAGTGGATGTCGATGTCGTCCCAGTGCGCGAAGTGGTCGGCGATGGCCCGGTACGACTCGGGATCGGCCTCGCGCAGGTTGCCGAGCGTCTGGTCGGAGAACACTACGCCCCAGCCGAAGGTGTCGTCCGGCCCGTTGCGCTCCAGCACGGTCACGCGGCGCGCGGGGTCCGCCTTGCGCAGCAGGAGCGCCAGGTACAGCCCCGCCGGCCCGCCGCCGGCGATCACCACGTTCAGGGGCTTGCGATCGGCCACTCTCACCGTCTCCGCGGGGGATTGGAACGCTCGTTCGAATGGGTTAGTGTATCGGCCCGCGCGCCCCGCGGAAAGGGTTCACACGGAGACACGGAGGCACGGAGACGTAGTCATCTCCGTGCCTCCGTGTCTCCGCGTGAGATCCCCGTCAGCGGGTGGCCGTCGTGCTCGGCGGCATCTATCCAGGCTCCGGGGTCGACAAGCACGTCATGTTGCACAATCTTTGTCGAAAGTTATTGCAGGCGGTCTGCTTTTTGCCCCGGTTCGCGGGGCGATTTCGGTGGAAGCCGCACCGCGGGAAAGACTTACGGATCAGACGCGAGGAGGCGCCCGATGCAGCAGAGTGGAAGCGGGGGTTCAGGGAACCAGGGGAACATGCAGAAGATCGGCGAAGGGCTGGGCGGCCTCGTGGGCCAGGCCGCCGACAACGCCTTCGGGATGTTCGGCGCCATGATGAACAACATGGGCGGGTGGTGGGCCCAGGCGGCCAACCCGCAGCAGCAGGGCCAGGGCGGCGGCTCCGTGCACGCCTCCTTCAACTCGGAGGCGGACAACCGCTGCCGCACCCACTTCGAGGCCCACGGCCGCGCGCAGGGAAGCTCCGCGGGCGGCGCTGCCGGCGGCGCGTCGGGGAGCACGGCCGGCGGCGCGTCGGGGAGCACGGGCGGCGCGGCCGGGAGCACCCAGAGCGGCCTCCACGTGGACGCGCAGGGCAGCCAGGGCGGCGGGCTTCACATCGACGCGCAGAGCGGCTCGTCGGGGCGCACGCGTAGCTACGAGGACGCGCGTCCGCTCTACCAGTTCGGCCACATGGCCAGCCAGAACCCGGACTACCAGGGCCGCGGCTTCCACGAGGTGGAGCCCGACCTGCAGCGCCACTGGGGCAGCGAGCAGACGCAGCAGCACGGCGCCTGGCCGGACGTGCGCGGCTTCGTGGAGTTCGGCTACTCCGGCAACCAGCAGAAGTAAGCTCACACAGAGACACGGAGGCACGGAGATAAGTTCATCTCTGTGCCTCCGTGTCTCTGTGTGAGATTCATCTCTTGCGGACGTCGGTGAGCAGGATGGTGATGACGAGGAAGAGGCCGATGACGGCGGCGGCCAGGAAGAGGACGATGGCCAGGCCCGGGTAGCCCAGGATGCGGAAGGAGGTCTCCACCCGCATCAGCATGGCGGCGCCGATGATGAGGGCGGTGAGCACCAGGCCCACCGTGATGCGGTTGGCGATCTTCTGCAGGCCCTCCATCATCCACACCTCTTCGTTCACCCGGATTCCGATCTCCACCCGGTTCTCCGTCATGGCGTCCAGCAGCCCGTTCAGGCGGCCGGGGAGGCGCTGGACGAAGTCGTTCATCTCCAGCAGCGTGGCGAACATGGCGGCGGGCGACGCGCTCTTCATCATCCGTTGCTGCAGGATGTCGGACGAGTGGCGGCGCACGGCGTCGTTGGGGTCGAACTCCGGGTCCAGCGTGCGGCCGGCCTGGTCCAGCGCCAGGAAGGCCCGGCCCAGCGTGCTGATCTGGCTGGGGAGGAGGATGCCCGAGGTGGCGGCCATCCTGGTGAGCTCGATGACCACGCGCCCCAGCTCGATCTCCTGCGCGGTCGCCCCGTAGAAGCGGCTCACCAGGTCGGTGACCTCGCGCATGAACTTCTCCTCCTCGAACAGCCCCTCCAGCGGCGTCCCCATGGCGATGGAGATGCGCGCCGCCTCCTCGCCGTTGCCGTCGGCCACGGCCAGCATCAGGCGGAGGAGGTGGTCCTGCAGCGAGGGCGGGATGCGCCCCACCATCCCCAGGTCCAGCAGCGCGATGCGCCCGTCGGCGGTCACGAAGACGTTGCCGGGGTGCGGGTCGGCGTGGAAGAAGCCGTCCACCAGGATCTGCTTGAGGTACGCCTGGAAGAGCTCCTCGGCCAGCGCGACGCCGTCGATCTCCATGCGGCGCAGCGGGCCCAGGTCGGTGATCTTGCGCCCGCGCACGTACTCCATGGTGAGCACGCGCGTACGGGTGAACTCGTCCATGGCGGCGGGGATGGCGATGCGCTCGAACTGCGCCAGGTTGCGCCCCAGCGTGGCCAGGTTGGCCGCCTCGCGCTGATAGTTGAGCTCGTCCAGGATGTTGCGGCGGAACTCCTGGATCAGCCCCAGCACTCCGTAGCGCTGCCCCACCTCCGTCCGCCGCTCGGCCACGCCCGCGATCTCCTCCAGCGCGTCCAGGTCGTCGATGATGCGCTGCTTGACCCCGGGGCGCTGCACCTTGACCACCACCCGCCGCCCGTCGTGGAGCGTGGCCGCGTGCACCTGCCCCAGCGACGCCGCCGCCATGGGCTTCTCGGTGAACGAAGCGAACGCCTCGTGCACGCCCTTCCCCAGCTCCTCCGTGACGATCCGCTCCACCTCCTCGAACGGGAAGGGCTCCAGGCGGTCCTGCAGCCGCGAGAGGGCGTCGATGTAGGGCGCCGGCACCAGGTCCGGCCGGGTGGAGAGGAGCTGGCCCAGCTTCACGAAGGTGGGGCCCAGCCGCTCCAGGTC
>DASVSA010000641.1:0-4119 GCA_036388335.1 Longimicrobium sp.
AGGTCTGGGCCGAGGGCTGCTCCTGGGGATTCTGCATCGCCGTATCTTCCTGTTCGAGTTCAGGTCCTCCAGCGTTGCCCGCCACCAGCGCAAAACGCGGGCCTAAACCCGCGAGTGACAACGACTTGGGAATCATTCTCAACCGGGCACGTTGTGACCGGAGTGACAGGGCTGCTCGTCTTCGCGGCGTGACACGAATCCTACGACGCCCGCCATCGTCGGACGTTGAAACGTCCGGCAGGAACCGCGGGAAACCCGTTGACGCAGGCTCGCGACGGTCCGGCTACCGAGCCCATCTCAGCGGGCTTCCCCTCGTTCCAGCGGGGGGATTCATCCCCTCGCGGCGGCGCCGGGCTCCCTCCTTTCGATTACCTTGACACCCTACAACAGCGAACTACCTTGTTGTAGAAGGCCTAGGCTACCCCGCAGCTCCCCCCGCGCCGGTCCGCCGACCGGGTCCGCACACCGAGAGGCGAGATGAATCCCCAGACCGAGCTCCTGCAGGGAACGCTGGATCTCCTCATCCTCAAGACGCTCGCCCTGGCGCCGCTGCACGGCTGGGGGATCGCCAAGCGCATCCAGCAGATGTCCGAGGAGATGCTGCGGGTGCAGCAGGGCTCGCTCTACCCGGCGCTCTACCGGCTGGAGGACCGCGGCTGGATCTCGTCCGCGTGGGGGATCTCGCCCGAGGGGCGGCGGGCGAAGTTCTACACGCTCACGCCGGCCGGGCGAAAGCAGTTCGCGCAGGAGCAGGCGTCGTGGCGGATGTTCGCCAAGGCGGTCGAGCTGGTTCTCCAGACCACCTGAAGCGGGAGAGATCGGCATGCGTCACTGGCTAGACCGCTGGCAACGCCGGGTGCGGGTCCTCCTCCGCGGCGACGAGGTGGAGCGCGAGATGGACGAGGAGATGCGCTTCCACGTGGAGATGGAGACGGAGGAGCGGATCCGCGCGGGGATGCCGCCCGAAGAAGCGCGGCGCAGCGCGATGAGGGACTTCGGCAGCGTGGACCGCTACAAGGACCAGGCGCGCGACCTGCGCCGCATGCGCCGCACCGAGGAGCTGGTGCAGGACTCGCGGCTCACCTTCCGCACGCTTCGCAAGAACCCCGGATTCGCGCTGGTGGCGGTGATCACCCTCGCCCTGGGGATCGGCGCCAACACGGCCATCTTCAGCGTGGTGAACGGCGTGCTCCTGCGCCCGCTTCCCTACCCCGACCCGGACCGCCTGGTGCGCCTGTGGGAGCGGAACGAACAGGGCGCCGAGATGGGCCTGGCCGAGCCCAACTTCCGCGACTGGCGGGAGATGAGCCAGAGCTTCGACGCCGTCGCCTTCCACTCCGACCCACGCTTCGCCGCGCCCGAGACGGTGCTCGGCGCCGACGTGCCGGTGCGCGTGCGCAGGCACGTGGTGTCGAGGGAGTTCTTCCAGGTCTTCCGGGCCCGCCCCCGGCTGGGGCGCGCCTTCCTGGACGAGGAGACGACGCAGGGGGGCCCGCCGGCCGTCGTCGTCAGCCACGGCTTCTGGCAGTCCAGGATGAGCGCGGACCCGCAGGTCCTCCGCCGCTCGCTGGAGCTGTACGGCACGCGCTTCCGCGTCGTGGGGGTGATGCCGCCGGGCTTCGACTACCCGGCGGGGACGGAGCTGTGGACGCCCGTGGAGCTGGACGGCCCCTCGGACTCGCGCACCGCTCACAACTGGGTGGGCGTGGGGCGGCTGCGCGCGGGCGTGGGCCCGGAGGCGGCGCAGCGCGAGCTGGACCGGCTGACGGCTCACCTGCGCGCCGCGTACGGAAGCGGGATGGACGCGGCGGGCGCGCGCGTGGTGGGGCTGCAGGAAGAGCTGTACGGCGACCTGCGCCGGCCGCTGCTGCTGCTGCTGGCGGCCTCGGCGCTGGTGCTGGTGGTGGCGTGCGCCAACCTGGCGAGCACCCTGCTGGCGCGCGGCACTTCGCGGCACCGCGAGGTGGCCATCCGCACCGCGCTGGGCGCCACCCGCATCCGCGTGGTGAGGCAGCTCCTCACCGAGAGCCTCCTGCTGTCGCTGTTGGGCGCGCTGCTGGGGATCGGGGTGGCGGCGCTGATCGTACAGGCGGTGCTCGCGCTGGGCCCGGCGGCGCTCGGCGCGGGCGGGCGCGTACGGCTGGACGCGTGGGTGCTGGGATTCGCGCTGGTGGTGTCGCTGGTGACGGCGCTGCTGTTCGGGCTGATGCCCGCGCTGCAGGTGTCCGAGGGGACGATGGCGGACACCCTGCGCGCCGGCGGCCGGGGAAGCAGCGGCGAGCGGCGGCGCGGGATCTGGGCGGTGCTCGTGGGGTCCGAGGTCGCCCTCGCGCTCCTCCTGCTGGTGGGCTCCGGCCTCCTCATCCAGAGCTTCCGCCGCGTGCTGGGGGTGGACGCCGGGTTCCAGCCGCGCGGCGTGCTCACGGCCGAGCTGTCGCTCCCCGCGTCCAGGTACGCGGGCGACCCGGAGATCGCCGCGTTCTACGAGCGCGCGCTGGCGGAGGCGCGCGGCGTGCCCGGCGTGGCCGAGGTGGGTGTCATCCAGCACCTGCCCCTGAGCGGGATGGAGCTGAGCGGCGGCTTCGAGGTGGAGGGGAGGCCGGGGGCGAGCGCGTCGGGGTCGTACCGGGTGGCGAGCGGCGGCTACTTCCGCGCGATGGGCATTCCCCTGCTGCGCGGCCGCGTTCTGGACGAGCGCGACCGGGCCGGGGCGCCCGACGCGGCGGTGGTCAGCCAGTCGCTGGCGCGGCGCGTGTGGCCGGGCGAGGACCCCGTGGGCAAGCGGGTCCGCAACCTGGCCAACGACAGCTGGATCTACCCGGACCGCTGGATCACGGTGGTGGGCGTGGTGGGCGACGTGCGCGCGGGCGGGCTGCTCTCGGCCCCGCGGGAGGAGGTGTACGTCAGCTACCTGCAGCGCCCGGCGCGCGCCCGCGAGTCCGTGCTCACGCTGCGCACCGCCGTTCCGCCGGCCTCGGTGGCGGGCGCGGTGCGGGCCCGGCTCCGCGCGCTGGACGCGGATGTGCCGGTGGAGATCGCCACCATGGACGAGCGGGTGATGAGATCCGTGGCGGAGCGGCGCTTCACCACGCTCCTGCTGGCGGGGTTCGCCTTCGTGGCGCTGGCGCTGGCGGGGGTGGGAATCTACGGAGTGGTGTCGTACTCGGTCGCGCGCCGCACCCGCGAGATCGGCATCCGCATCGCGCTGGGGGCCCACCCGGGGGCGATGAGGGCGATGATGCAGCGCAACGCCATGGCCGTGGTGCTGGCGGGGGTGGCGGGGGGCTTCGTGGCTTCGCTGGCGCTCGTGCGCCTCCTGCGCACCATGCTGTACGACGTCAGCCCCACCGACCCGGCCACCTTTGCCGCGGTGGCGCTGCTGATCACGGGAGTCGCATGGCTCGCCAGCTTCATCCCGGCGCACCGGGCCACGCGCGTGGACCCCATCGTCACCATGCGGGCCGAGTAGGAGCGATGAGCGCGCGCCCGGTGCTCTGGTCGGCCTCCACGGGCCGCGTGGTGGGCGTGTACGTCACCGCCTCCGTGGCCGCGCTCCAGGTGGTGGACGTGCTCAGCAACCGGCTGGAGCTCTCCGGCCGCTTCTTCCTCAGCACCCTGATCGCCGCCGTGCTCGGCCTGCCGCTGGCCGTGGGGTTCGCGCTGCTCCGCGGCATCTCCGCGGAGGGCTCGCTTTCCGCCGAGAGCGCCGCCGCGCGGCGTGTGCGCGCCGCGCGGCGCAGGCGGCCGCGGGCCGCGCTGGCGACGGCCGCCGGGGTGCTGGGCCTGGCGCTCGCGCTCTCGGCGGTGGTGGCCGTACGCACCGGCGGGGCGGCCCCCACCAGCAGTGCTCCGCAGCGGGTGAGGATCATCGTGGCGGAGTTCGGCAGCAGGACGGGAGACACCCTGCTCGCCGCCGCGCTCACCGACGCCGTGCGCGCGGACCTGGAAGAGCGCCCCGACATCGAGCTCCTGGCCACGGCGGGAGTGTGGGAGCCGCTCGTCCCCGCCGCCGCGGCCGGGGAGGCGCAGGTGGCCCTGGCGCGCGAGATCGCGGCGCGCGAGGGCGTGGCGGGCGTGCTGGTGGGGAGCGTCGACCGCTTCGGCGGGGCGTTCGTGGTG
>DASVSA010000642.1:0-4003 GCA_036388335.1 Longimicrobium sp.
GCTGCCGATGTCGATCCAGTGCCAGCCGTCCACCCGGAAGGGGAGGATCACCTCGCCCGCTTCGGCCAGGCGCAGGTAGGGGTCGAGGATCGAGAACGCGCCGCGCTCCGTCAGCAGGCCGAAGATGCGCGGCGAGATCACGTGCACCCCCGCGAACGGGACGGCCCTCACCTCGCCCACGGCGGGGCGCACGCGCAGCTCCAGCTTCTTCGTCTCGTCCACCCGCCCCAGCAGCCCCACGTCGTCGAAGAGGAAGCCGCGCGTGCTGGGGCGCTCCATCACCGCCAGGGTGGCGAGCGGGTCGCCGGCCGCCTGGTGCGCGGCGTACATCTCGCCCAGCGGGAGGTCGGTGAGGATGTCCGCGTTGTGGAGGATGAAGGGCGCGTCCTTGCGGAAGAGCGCCTCGGCCGCCAGCAGGGCGCCGCCCGTCTCCAGCGGAGCCCCCTCCTCGTGCGAGATCACCGTCTCCACGCCGAAGTCGTGCTCGGCCACGTAGCGCGCGAGCTTCTCGCCATGGTGGTGAGTGTTGATGATCAGCCGGTCCGCGCCCGCTTCCACCAGGCGGCGGCCCACGCGCTCCAGCATGGGCATGCCGCCCACGTCGATCAGCGCCTTGGGGGTGTGGTCGGTCAGCGGGCGGAGGCGCGTCCCCAGCCCCGCCGCCAGGATCATGGCGTCCACGGCTATGCCCCGACCGTGGCGGGCTCGGGGGCGGCGGGGCGCGCGGGCCACTTCCCCTCTTCGCGGTGCGAGAGCACCACGTTCACGGAGGGGTAGTGGCGGCGGAGGTGGGCCGCCAGCTTCTCCGCGAAGTACACCGAGCGGTGCTGCCCGCCCGTGCACCCGAAGTACACGCTGAGCGACTGGAAGCCGCGCGTGAGGTACACCCCCACCTGCCGCTCCACCAGCTCGCGCACGTTCTCCCAGAACTCCGCCGTCTCCGGCAGCGTGTCCAGGAACTCCGACACGGGCTCGTCGCACCCGCAGAGCGGGGCGTACTCGGGGTAGCGCCCGGGGTTGTGGACGGCGCGGCAATCGAACACGAAGCCGCCCCCGTGCCCGCCCGAGTCGTCCGGGTAGCCGCGCTTGTACGAGAAGCTCCCCACGTGCAGCGTGAGCCCGGGGAGGGGCTTGGGCTGCGACTTCCGGAGCGCCGCGTTGTTGCAGATCCGCTCGAAGACGGCGCGCAGCTCGGGTAGCTCCAGCGCCACGAAGCCCGTCTCCAGGATGCGCTCCAGGTTGCGGATGGCGCCCGGCACGCTCTGCAGGAAGCGCGGCTTGCGCTCGAAGAAGCCGCGGTACCCGTAGGCGCCCATCGCCTGCATGATCCTCACGAGCACGTAGCCGCGGAAGTGCTGGCGGAAGCGCTCGCGGTCCACCCTGGGCAGGTGCTGCTGAAGGTTGTCCAGGTAATGCTCCAGCAGCCGCTCGCGCAGCGCCTCGGGGATCCCGGCCTTGGGATCGTAGAGGAGCGACGCCACGTCGTACTGCAGCGCGCCGCGGCGGCCGCCCTGGTAGTCGATGAACCAGGGCTCGCCATCGCGCAGCATCACGTTGCGGCTCTGGAAGTCGCGGTACAGGAAGTGGCGCGTGTCCGCCGCCAGCAGGAACGTGGTGAGGCGGCGGAAGTCCTTCTCCAGCCGCGCCTCGTTGAACTCCACGTGCGCCAGCTTGAGGAAGTGGTACTTGAAGTAGTTGAGGTCCCACAGGATCGACTGCCGGTCGAACGCCGCGCGCGGATAGGCGACCGAGTAGTCCACCACCTGCCCGCCCTCCACCTGGAAGCGGGGGAGGATCTCCAGGATGCGCTCGTACACGGGGATCATGGCCTCGGGGAACTCCGCCCCCGGGTCTTCGGCGCGCGCCGCGACGATCCCGTCGAAGAGGGTGGTCTCGCCCAGGTCCTCTTCCAGGTAGATCCCCGCCTCCTCGTCCGCCGCGTAGATGTCCGGCACGGGGAGGCCGATGGACCGGAAGGCGCGCGTGTACGATAGGAACGCGCGGTTCTCGTCCCGGTCCGGCCCCACCACCGCCACCGACGTCTCCATCTGGTCGCCGATGACGCGGTACATCGCGCGGCTGGAGCCGTCGCCCTCGATCTGGAGGATGGAAGCCGGCGGCTTGCCGAACTTCTCCTCGAACAAACGCATGAAGATCTGCTCCACGGGACCCGCTCGGACTGGCGTTGCTTGTGACCAACAGGATGGATCAGGATACGCGTGCAACCCCAGTGCCGCTACAGCAGGAACAGCGGGACTCACACAGAGCCACAGAGGCACGGAGAAACTTCTTGACCTGGATGGCCGGGCGTGCCATTATTTTGGCACCCCTGCCTCACGCCCCTTTCCAGGCCGACCATGAGCTCCGATACGCCTCCCGACGCCGAGCTGAGCCGCCGCGAGCGGCAGATCATGGACGTGATCTTCCGCCTGGGGCGGGCGAGCGCGGCCGAGGTGCACGAGCTCCTTCCCGACGCGCCCAGCGCCACGGCGGTGCGCACCCTCCTGCGCATCCTGGAAGACAAGGGGCACCTGCGCCACGAGAAGGACGGCCCGCGCCACATCTACCTCCCCACCGTGCCGCGCGACTCGGCGCAACGCTCCGCGGCGGCCCACCTGCTGAGGACCTTCTTCGGGGGATCGCCGCGCGCGGCGGTGGCGGCGCTGCTGGACCTTTCCGAGCGCCCGCTGACGCCGGGGGAGCGCGAGGAGCTGGTGGAGATGATCCGCCGCGAGCGCGAGGAGGGGCGGTGAGCACGTGGATGGCGCTGGACCCGGTGTGGAGCCCGGAGTGGGCCTGGCTCCGCTACGCCACCTCGCTCCGCGCCACCCTCCTCCTGGCGATCCTGGCCGCGGCGGCCCTCCTCCTGCGCCGCGCGCCGGCCTCGGTGCGGGCGCAGCTCTGGGCCGCGGCGCTCATCGCCCTCCTTCCCCTCCCTGGGCTGCGCGCGCTGCCGCTGCACTGGAGCGCCCACGTCGTCCCCCCGCTCCTGGCCGAGCCGATGATGGCGATCGGCTCCACGATGGTGGCGCAGAGCTGGCCGGGCGCGCTGCGCCTGCCGTGGACCTCGGTGCTGGGGATGGTGTGGCTGGCCGGCGCGGCTCTCGTGCTGGCGCGGCTCTTCTGGGGATGGGGCGCGCTGGCGGCCCTCGCCCTGCGCGCGCGGCCGGTATGCGATGCGGGGTGGAGCGCGCTGCTGGCCGAGTGCTCGGCCACGCTGGGGGTGCGCCGCCGCGTGCGCCTGCTGCGCGCGCCGGGGATCGGCACGCCGCTCACCTGGGGCACGCTCCGCCCCGCCGTCGTGCTCCCCGCGGAGGCGGACGGGTGGCCGGAGGCGCACAGGCGCGCCGTGCTGCTTCACGAGCTCGCCCACGTGCGGCGGCTGGACTGCCTGCTTCAGCTCTTCGCCCACCTCACCTGCGCGCTCTGGTGGTTCCACCCGGGCGCGTGGTGGGCCGCGCACCGCCTGGGCACCGAGCGCGAGCGGGCCTGTGACGAGCGCGTCCTCCGCGCCGGCGTGCGCCCCTCCGACTACGCCGAGTGCCTCCTCCGCATCGCCGACTCCGCGCATGGCACGGGGGCGGTGGGTCCGGCCATCGTCGCCGCCGGCTTCCTGCGCCGCTCGCAGCTCCGCGTGCGGCTGCGCGCCATCCTGGGCTCCGCCGTACGCCCCGCCCTGTCGCGCGCGGCCTCGCTGGCCACGGCGACGGCATGCGCGGCGCTGGTGGTGATCGTGGGCTCCATGCGCCTCAGCCCGCGTCCCGACGTGCTCTGGGCCTCGCTCGCCTCCCCCGACTGGTCCGAGCGCGCGTTCGCCGCCGAGAGCATCGCCCGCACCGGCGGCCCGGCCGACCTGGACGCGCTTCACGCCGCGCTTCGGCACGAGCCTCACCGGGCGGTGCCGGCGATGGCGCGGTTCGGCGCGCGGCTGCGGCCGTGGTCGGAGCGGGGGCGGGTGGCGGTGGTGAGGTAGAGGGGGAGGCCCTCACCCGGCAGCTTACAG
>DASVSA010000643.1:0-13733 GCA_036388335.1 Longimicrobium sp.
CGACTCGCTGCGGGCCGCGGTGGCCGCCAACGGCGGCGGCGCGTACGACTGGACTCAACGCGACGACGCCGGCCTGCGCGACGTGGACTTCCCCGTGCGGCTGGGCGACCGCAACCACCTCTCGGACGGGCTGGTCGGCTACTTCATCGACGGGCCCCAGCCGTACGACACCTTCTACGCGCCGGCCGCCGCCGCCCAGGCCACGGGCGTGCGCCGCCCCGCGCCGGACACGCTGCGCCTGAAGCTGCGCCCGGCCCTGGATCCGCCGGACGTGCCCTATCACGGCGCCGCGGCCCAGGCGGCGGCTCTCAAGGACGCCACCGTGCGCTCCGCGCGCACGGCGGTGACGCTGCTGATGGACCCGCGCGCCGCCGTCCACGCCACCACGGGCGTGCTGCCGGTGAAGGAGATCGACCTGCCGGCGGAGAGCTACGCCCGTGCGCTGAGGTCCATCGAGGTCGCGTTCTTCACCCACCCCGTGCTGCGCGGCGCCCAGGGGCTGGAGCTGCCGGTGCCCGACGAGGCGGGGTTCTCGTGGCACTGGACGACGGGCGTCAAGCAGGACGGGACGGCGCGGCCCCACGACGAGAAGCTGCGCGCCCCCGCCACGGGCGACCGCGCGCACTTCAGCTTCAGCCCGCAGGTAGCGCAGGACGGCTGGCTCAAGCTGGTGCCCCAGCCGCCACAGACCGCAAGCAAGGGAACGCAATGAGCATCTCCATCCAGTTCCTCAACGACGCCAACAGCCAGCCCGCGGTCTACTTCGACCGTCCCGACCTCGACAAGTTCACGCTGAGCATCACCACCGACAGCGCCGCCCCCGTGCCCGTGCAGTCGGTGCGCATCCGCCTGCCGGTCAGGATCTTCGCGGTGGGCCAGGCGGCCAAGATCACCGTGCCCTCGGGGTGGGGAACCGCTGTGGCCGGCCCTTTCCTGACGCTGACGCCCTCCGCCGGTCTCACGGTCTCGAAAGCGGCGCCGCTGGTGATCAAGCTTGCCGGCGTGGCCTCCACCGGCAACGCCGCCACCAGCGACGACGTGCAGGTGTTCGTGGGGAGCGAGGCGCCCACGGCCAGGATCTTCCTGATGCGCTACCCGGCCGAGGCCGGCGACATCACCAGTGCGGTGGGGGTGGAGATCCCGCCCGGCGTGGTGTACCGCACCCCCTCCGACTTCGACCGGGTGGACAACGTCCTCACGCTGCGGCTCACCAACCTCGACCCCGCCAAGCCGCTGGTATCCGCGCCCTGGGTGCGCAGGCCCACCGTGCAGCTGTCGTTCGTGTACGGCAACGACATCGGCTCGCTCACGCCGGCGGACCCGCCGGTAAGCGACCCGCACTCCATGTTCAACGTGAGCGTGGACGTGTCCGCCACCTACAAGGACGGCACGCGGACGTTCGAGTGGAGCTCGACGCCCCCGGCGGCGACGGACCCGACGCCGGTGTGGAAGCTCCAGCCCGTGCCCGAGAACACGGCCGTGCTGGGCGCGGGGAGCGGTGCCACGGCGGAGTTCCGCATCTCCGGGCTTTCGACGGTGGCGCCGGCCGGCTCCACCCTGGCGTACCTGCAGTTCAGCGACTTCCCCGGCTACAGCGACGGGTACATCTCGGTGCCGCTGGAGAAGAAGGAGCCGCAGCCGTCGGTGGTCTACTTCGACGGCGTTCCCAACTACGTGGCGGCGCTGGGCGACTCGGTGACGCTGGAATGGCAGACCTTCGCCATGGCGCGCGTGGAGCTGCAGGAGGCGGGGAAGACGCTGGACGGCCCCATGGACCGCGGGCGCGGCACCCGCGCCGTGCCCATCGACCGCACCACCGAGTTCACGCTGCTGGCCTACAAGAGGGCCACCGACACCACGCCGGTCCACACCCCGCAGTGGACGGCCCACGTACCCGACGCGCGGATCTCCACCTTCAAGGCGGACCGGGCGACGGTGGCCGACAACTCGCCGGTGGTGCTGACCTGGGCCACGCGCTTCGCCCGCTCCGCCGAGATCACCGGCGGCAAGCCCTACCCCATCCCCGCCGCCGCGCTGGACGCCGGCACGCACACCTACTATCCCCGGAAACCCACCACCTACACCCTCAAGGTCACGGGGCAGGGCGACCCGCCGGCCCAGCAGGTCACGATTTTCGTGCTCAAGCGCGGCTGGGCCGTGCGCCCCATGGGCTTCTCGCCCGAGGCCGGGCAGGGGCCGGTGCTCTACGGCACGGACGCCGGCCTGGTGCTGGTGGGCGGCCAGTCGGACAACGCCATCTTCCAGTCCGCCGACGGCTCGCAGTGGGACCAGGTGGGAGTCGCCGGCTTCCCGGCGCGCGACTACGCCGCGGGGTGCGCCTTCGGCGGCAAGCTGTGGATCATGGGCGGGGTGCTGGGCGATGGCCGGCCGGGGAACGACGTGTGGAGCTCGGCAGACGGCGGCATCACCTGGACGCGGGCCACGGCGGCGGCGGCGTGGCCCGCGCGCAGCAGCTTCGCGTGCGCCGAGTTCGGCGGCAAGCTGTGGATCTTTGGCGGGACGGACCACAACCTCCAGCCGCTGGGCGACATCTGGTCGTCGGCCGACGGCGTGGCCTGGACGCAGGTGGCGTCCGCCGCGCCCCGCTGGAAGCCGCGCTCGGGCGCCGCGGTGGCCGTGCACCAGGGCAAGCTCTGGCTGTTCGGCGGGCAGCTGGCGGACCGCGCCCTGGACGGGGAGCTGTGGGCGAGCGCCGACGGGGCAACGTGGAGCGTGGAGTCGTCGGGCGGGATGTTCGGCGACGGGCCCGGAGCGCGGCAGGGCGCCACGCTGGCCTCGCTGGGCGGCAAGACGCTCTACCTGTTCGGCGGCGTGGGCGCCACGGGCGCGCCGCTGGGCGACTTCCAGCTGTACGAGGGCGGCGGATGGGAGCTGGGCACCGGCCCGTCCCGGTGGACGGTCAGCCGCGCCGGCTTCACGACGTGGCGGGGGGCCTTCTGGTTCGCGGGCGGGCGCGACGGCAACGCCGCCAGCGACGCCGTGTGGTCGTGGTTTTCGGAGCAGGGGACGTAGGGCGGCCACCTCGCCCGGGGATGGCTGGAGCAGCGCACCACGGCACCATCACAACGAGAGGAGAAGGAAATGCCCAACGCCACCGGATTCCTGGTGAGGAACAACCTGAACGACACCGGCACGCTCCCGCGCACCGGCGGCTGGACCGGCTGCCCGGACATCATCGTGGCGGGCACCACCGCGATGGCGCGGCAGGACATGATCACGTCGTACGGCAGCGTGACCGACAAGCCGCTGACGCAGGGGCTCACCAACTACCTGTACGTGCGCGCCAAGAACCTCAACCCCACCCCGCTCACCCAGACGGCGTACCTGTTCGAGGTCCCGGGCAGCCTGGTGCTGCGTCCGGAGATCTGGTACAAGACGTCCAACCTGGTGGGCTACGACGTCAAGAACCCGGGCGATCACGCCGGCACCCCCGACGATCCCAAGATCATCCAGAAGTACGCGCGGACCCTGACCGCGCAGCAGGCGAACGAGGTGGTGGTGACCGACGCGTACAACTGGAAGCCCGCGAGCGACGAGCACCACTGCCTGGTGGCCGTGGTGGCCAACACCTGGCAGGACGTCCTCAGCAACTATCCCCAGGGCGGCTCGATGGACGCGCTGGCCCAGTGGATCTACCGCAACCCCAGCATGGGGTGGCACAACGTCAACATCCAGCCGATCAAATCCACGGTCTACGAGTCGCAGATCGCCTACTCGCATTCGGCGGCGGACGAGGCGGTCACCTTCACCATCATCGCGGAGAACGTCCCCGTGGGCGCGCGGGTGAGCTTCTCGGCCAACACCTCCACCAAGAGCAACCAGACCATCGGCCAGGACTGGACCCCGGTGTCGGCGCCCCTGGGCGGGGGCAACATCAATCCCGACTTCGAGTCGGGCACCACCCTCGTCGTCAACGCGGGCTACTCCACCATCATCACCTACCGCACCGACTTCAACGGCACCGCGGCGCCGGCCAACTTCAAGATGCACATGAAGGCGTCCAAGGCCACGCCGCCGCCCGCGCCGCAGAACAGCCTGGCCGCGAGCTTCATGCGCACGGACAACCTCACGCGGAGCTTTTACCGTTCGCACTCGCCCACCGCGCTCTTCCGCGACCCCGAGGGCAACGACCTGGGCCAGGGGATCGCCGGCTACCGCGCCATGATGAACGGATCGCCCTTTGGCAACGACGACGACGGCGACCTGGAGGAGACGGTGGTGGTGGTGATCGGCTCGCACACCACCACCCCGGTGAGCTCGTGAGCGACCAAACTGATACCCAGGGAGCACACATGCCGGCGGATACATCGTGGTTCACGTTGCGCGGCCAGCTGGACGGCGGCACGTCCGGCACCTCCCCGGACATCATCCTGGGAGGTCCCAAGCCGGACCCGAAGTTCAAGGACCAGTACGACGCCGCCTTCAACGCCATCGGCAACTTCGGCGGCAGCAACTACGTCTACGTGCGCGCCAGGAACACGGGCACGGAGCTCGGGATCGGCAACGTGACGGTGTACGCCGCCCGCGCCGGGAGCATCCAGAACCGCGGCGAGTGGCTGGCGCTGCACACGGCGGACGCGCGCCCCAACACCAACATCTGGGCCCCCGCCGGCCAGGTGGGGATGACCGGCGCGCCGCTGATCTGGGAGCCCGGCGCCGCGCCGCCGCCCGACCACCCCTGGTGCCTGGTCGCCGAGATCGACGGCGACCACCACCCGACGGTCAAGGTGCCGTCCACGGTGAAGGACCGGGCTGGCTTCGAGGCGTGGATCGCCCGCCAGCCGCGCATGGCGTACCTCGTGGTGCAGGCGCCCAAGGTGGTGCCGGTGGAAGCGCCGACCTTCGGCTGGACGCGCAAGGTGACCGTGGGCAACGACGAGCCCGCCACGCTGAGCGTCTCGCTCACCTGCACCCGGGGCCCGGCCGGCGGCTCGCTCGCGTACAGCTTCGACCAGAACGACGGCTCCGGGAAGCCGATCGGTGTGGGCACCACCAAATACCAGCTCAACAACATCTACTCGCAGACCCGCCAGGTGCCGGCCGACTTCACCTCCACCCTGAGCGTGGCCTACACCCCCGCGGGGGACGACGACGCCGCGGCGGAGTTCACCCTCCAGGTCGCCACCGAGACCGACGGCGGCGACGACGACGAGCTCGGCACGGGCACGACGACCGTGGTGGCCAGCTACACGCTCAGCTTCGGCCAGGCGCACAGGGGCGCATAGCGTCCCCGCCTCCCGCGGACGGAGGCGTTGCCCCACGGAAGCCAGCAGGCCGCAGCACTCGCTGCGGCCTGCCGGCGTTCCCGAACAGATCTGCCCGGGAGCTGAGGTCGGCGTGCAAGTCGCGGCGCCTCAGTCGTCCCATAGCGGCGGGGCCTACTACTCCCGCCAGTCGGGATCTCGCGTGGCCCCTTCCCTCGACCTCACCCCTGGGAGAAGCAGATGCGGTCCACCGTGTTTTTTGCGCTCGTCGGCGCGGTCGCGATAGCCGGATGCCAGACGGTACCTTTCCCGCGCGGGACGCTTGCCCATACCCCCTGCAATCCCAACGTGATCGCGGGCGTGCTGAACAGCGGCGAACCGCTCACGCGTGACGAGCGGCGTTACCTCGAACGCTGCGGCATCCGCTTCGTGTCTCCACCCTCTTCCGGCCAGGTGGCAGCAGTGCCCGCCGACACTCCGTAACCCTACGCCAGCGTTACGGGTTGTCGCGGAGCCGCGACTCCTCGAGCCGCCGCATCGCCGCGATCCCCACTGCCGGACCCAGCGCGAGGACCCCGAACGCGAGCGGCCATCCGCCCGCTTCAGCGGCGGTACGGCGGAGATGGTGACCATCGTCAGCAGGAAGCCGAGCGAGGTCTGCAGGGTCAGGGCGGTGCCGACGGAGTGGGGCGGGGCGACTTCGGTGATGGCGGCGCTGGACTGGGCCGAGTCCGCGACGACGGAGAAGACATAATGATATGGACGGGCATTGATCCGCTAATCAATGCCCCTCCATATCACGGTGCTGCTAACGCACCACTACACTGCCCGGTGTGGGTCCTGCGACCCGGTTGAGGGGTACTTCACCG
The DNA here is from genome assembly GCA_036388335.1 of Longimicrobium sp. Classification (GTDB taxonomy): domain Bacteria; phylum Gemmatimonadota; class Gemmatimonadetes; order Longimicrobiales; family Longimicrobiaceae; genus Longimicrobium. Next base: position 6,095 of record DASVSA010000643.1, read on the forward strand.
CCTCCGACGTGACACTCGACCGCACCGGGTGCGGTTCCTTTCCGAAGGCGGCAGATCACGTTTACTCCTCCGCCATTCGATGTTTCAATACCCGGAACTCCGCGAGAACATCCGGTGCATCGTCGCTCAATCTGGAGTGAAAGAACTCGTGGTAAAAGGCGGATGGCCAGAAAGTCAACGCTCCATCCTCGTGTACGCGGGCCTCCCAGAGATGCGACGGTGTGCCATCGACGATCTCAAACAAGAATAGCGGAACCGAAACAACATCTTCGGTGGGTGTTTCTACCTCCACCCAATGCACGCCATCCCATGTCCCAATGCCCAGAGCGGTGTACTGCTGCCCATTGTTGACGGGGAAAACCGTCTTTCCGGGCCGGTAGTACGTACCCAACTGTTGCACTTGCTGACTGTTCGGATGCTCCGCGATGCACCGTATCCTCATCACTGTTCCCGGTATTTGGTTTTGAACTCGACGCGTTGGCGGGTATCGTGTTCTCGTACCAGTGTACTGCTACGCTGGTACCATCGTCGGCAGTACGACCACGCGTGCTCATCTTTGCCCAGTCACCCGCCTCCCCTCCGTGCTCGCGGACCAGCCGAGCGGCATCGTCGATCTTCCGCCCGCTCCGGTGCCCGGCACCAGCGATGACTGAGCCAATGCCCCTTTGAGCTTCGCCCAGTAATTCCGAGCTCGCGACCTGTTTCCAAAGGCGAACATCAGAAGCGCCCTCTCTCACGAGCGACCGAGCGGCTCGCCCATAGCCGCCACCGAATCCGTAAAGACCAGCAGCGGCGCCAGCGGCGGTGACTCCCAACTGAGCTTTGGATGCACGACCCCGTGAGCACTGGACGGCGGTGACAGCGAGGTCGACCGCATCGTAAAGCGAACTTCCAACCTCAAACGCAGCATAGGCGCACAGGGGTAGGCACGAACTCTGCGCACTTAGTCCGTAGGGATCACTATATTTGACATTCCTATGTGGAGATAGCCGCCGCGAGGCGGCTTTTTGTTACCTCTCGCTCTACCCCGTCCAGAGCCAGTTTGGCAACCGATCCGCCGTCCCGGTGGATTAGTGTGCATGGAGCCTGGATCGCCGCTCAGTCGCGATCGCCAAACGGCTCCTCGGAGGAGGAACAGCAACACCAACGCACCGACGGCGGATCGGGACGAGAAGCGCACTACACGATCGGAGTGGCTTCGGCCAGCTCTGCACAGGCACAAACGCTTCCTCGATCACCAGAGACATACTGGCGGGTTCGCTCCAGTCTCGGATAAGGAGTTTTGGGGGCCGCTTCGCAGACCCAGCGACCGGTGCCTTGCACTTCCGACTATCGAGGTACGCGGGCCCCTCGGCCGGGCAGGTCACACGGGTGCGACCTTTGACAACTTGGAAATGGAACGGCGGACCCCAGGGGTTCCGCCGCTGGAAGCGCGTGCTTGGCGCGAACTCATGAGCGCGGTAGAGGGGCTTGTCGAAGTAGCCACCTCGTACGACACACAAGGTTGTGCCAGGCACATCTTTGGGTGAGGGCGGCGTGGGCTCCGCGACCCGACGGAGGCGTTATACGGCCTCGCAGGTGACACTCGGCCCCGCCACCCGATCCTGCTCTGATGCGACCTCTACAACCCGGTAGAAGCGTTTTCGATCGTAAACGAAACACTCAGCTGCGTGAGAGGTTTGTACAGCAGGAAGTGTTAACGCCGTAACCAAAACGTTACCGGCTGCGACACAAGGACGACCTGTCCTGGTTCGGGTCCTTCGCCATGGCTCCCGGGTGCTGGGGGAGGCGAGTATTTTACCCGTATCGTGTATCGACCCGGCAGATCGAACGCGAGACCATACGCACAAGAAGTACACGAGAGCCAGACAGTTTGACCGCTTACCCCTCCAGTTCCAACGCGCGTAGCGTGGACATCACCAAATTTCTGATCTCTGTCAAATCGGCCTCCCGGCAACTGCTTGCCACCCGGATCTTCTACAACGAATTGGAAGTGGTCCGGTTGCATATTGATGGACCGTGGCTCTCCACTGTTCCGGAGCAAGTACATAACACCTAGAGAGTCGTATGCGGTAAGCGTATCCTTCGCCAACCACAGATGCAGACTTAGACCGGGCGGTGTTGTTGAACCCTCGATCACCGCAAACGCTGCCGCCGGCGGTGACTGACGCCGGCCGTCGCCTGCCGAGTAACAACCGATTAGGGCAACGAGCCCTGGAAGAATGTACCTGCTCAGTCCCTTCATGACTGCGCTCCGGCGAAAATGCGTTCAGTAATTACCAGTAGGGTCGGTACACTTCGTGATCATACGGGGCCCGTGGTTCGGCCGGATACGGCCCGGAATGTCCACCAAATCGACCTTGGTACGTCTTCCAAAGCCTGCCGCCCATGTGATGCGCCCCGCGCTGTAGCCCCGCGGGAAGCTGGTCCCAAGCGGCTTTGTCAATCCCCCAGTGAGCGCCAGAGCCATTCCTATTGATGTTCCCTTCGTTCAGGAGCGGATGTGTCGCAGCGACCAAGTGCACAGGATAGTCTAGCTTTTCGTACCGCGCAGCTGCTTTCCGGAATTCGGATCCTCGCTGACTCTTGAGCATGCGTACGATTCGCTCACAATCCGACTTCTCCGGCGGGCAGAGCCCATATGGATCAGAATACCCGACACATCTATAGGGCGGTCGGTTCGCGGATGGGGTGGCGCCGCTCCGCGGCGCGCCGGGAACATCCGTTTACCGCTCCTGCCCGCCTCCTCGACTCCGGACCTCCCTCAAGCAGTGATCCGTGCCGGCGGGGGTTCCTTCAGCGCTTCGGAAGCTCGTGGAGGAGACAGAGCACGGACTCCGGCGTAGCCCACGAGAGCGGGTTCGTCGCGGCCTCTACGCGACGCCTGCCGAGGCGCCCGAGAGAGCCCCAGTATTCGATCGCTTCGTCCGTGCACGGCCGCTGCGGAGACTGTTGGGCGCGTTCCCAGACGCGGTATGCGACCGAGCCGCGGGGCAGCACCCTTCCCCAGGGCAGATGGAGTGGCTTGCCGGTGCCGCCGCGTACGGAGGCGATGACGGTGAGATCTCCATCCGGAGGCATCGGGCGCGCGACGGCGAGCGAGGTGCCGCTAGGGACGAGTGAAACCCAGCGTCGAGCTACGGCCTGGAACGAGGCTTCAAAATTCGCTGCCACGCGTGCGATCCCCTGAACCGAGATCGGCTCGCGGCCACATGCAGCACGGAAAGCGCCCAGCGGCATAAGGAGTTCGGCGGCGCCGACGTGGCAGATCTGTTCCACGGGTGACTGCTCCGCCCATTTGTGCTCGGCCGACGCGTGATGCATAGTCACGTCGCTGCCAAAGTCGGGGAGGAGGGTGTGCGCGACCTCGTGTGCGACTGTGAAGCGGCGCCGGGGAGGCGGGAGGCGTGCGCTTACCAGAATCCGGCGGGTGACCGCGTCGACGCAGCCGTCCTGCCCCTCGCCGAGTGTCTCCGTGTGGACGCGGTACCCGGCAACGCTCGCCAGCAGCTCTAGGTCGAAGGGAGGACCCTCCCACCCGAGTTTGAGGGCGCGGTCAACCAGCGCACGCGCACGCCGGCGCATCGCCTCGTCCGGACTCGACGTGGTGCCGTCGGACGCCAGCAACGCCTCGATGCTCGGGTGGCGTAGAAACGCCCGCTTCATACCCGGATCACCCGCCCCCGCGCGTCATTTTACCGTACGGCCCGCTTCAGCGAGTCGTAGGCGAAGCGCCAGTCCTCCACCGTCTGGGGGCGCTTGCCCCGCAGCTGCAGGGTGCTGAGAGAGCGCAGCACGTCCATCGGGATCGGCCCCTCCTTCTCCTCCAGCTCCGTGAAGAATTGCCGCAGCTCGTCCGGCGCATCGGCGCGGAGCTGGTCGGCCTCCGCGGCCACTGTACGTAGGAGGTCCCCCCCCTCGCTCGTCTTTTGTCCCATCGCGTCGATAAGATCGGCCACGGTGACGTCCAGCGCCCGCGCAAGCGCATCCAGGGTGCGCAGGCCCGGGTTCTCGGCGTCGCCGCGTTCGAGGGAGTGGATATAGCTCTTGGCGACCTGCGCCCGCTCGCCCAACTCAGTGAGGGTGAGGCCGCGGGCCTTCCGAAGGTGACCCAGATGCTGGCCGAGGCGCTTCACGTCGAGAGCGTCTCCGCCACGGTACGGGTCCGCGCTCATGGGTGGCTCCCGCTGCATCGGGAGAGGCGGAACGTGCCAGCGTTTCCGCTATAAAGAACCGAATCTAGCATTCCGGTGTACTGTGATACGTGGACGGTGCCCCCGCGCCGTCTATGGGTCGGGAAGCAGGAAGAAGGGAACTCTTCCGTTGTCGGCTTGGGGAGGGTCACCGTTCCGTTTTTGGGAGGTCCTGCGACCCGGGAAACCGCAGAGGTTCGACGAGACACCTGATCCACCCCAGCGGGGACTGGCAACGACTTGGAAGCATGGCGGTGGTGAAGCCCGGAGGAAGCTACGATGCGCTCCGTGCCTGGCGTGCGTGTGACGCTCGCGGACACAACCGGCCCCCGCCGCGCCGCTTTTACTGAAGTCTGAGAGCCCGGCCAATTGACCGGGCTCCCCTCTTCGGTGGAGCGGGGCAACTACTTGTTCGCTAAAAAGACTTCGATGTCGTCCCAGGTATCGCTTACTCGACCACCCATCTCCGGATCGCTTCGCAACTCGCGCAATACCGGGGACACTACGTCAAGATCCAAGGCACCGTGGATGCGAGCGACGTGTCCGAAGCAAGTCACTGCGAGGCCGCGAACGTCGGCATCGAAATGCCTTGCAAACCGCACGCACTGGTTCTGAATCCAGCGCCATTCAGGATCATGGTAGGTCAGCCGTAGGAGCGCGTCACAGACACGTTTCGTATCTCCAAATGCGAGTTCAACCTCTGCGTCTGCGCGGCTGATAGGTGTGACGCTCTCGTAATGCCTCATTGCGTACCTGTTGAAATACGTCCTCGACGATCTACCTGTCCAGGGCGGATCAGAGCGTTTCGTTGGTCAACGTGCAGTTCATCCCATGACCCCACATGGCCGTGATAGCTGTTGCCAGACGTCCGATCGAAGACTACAAAGTCACCTGTGTCGTGGTCAATGCCCACTCGCCGTGGCGATGTGCTTTTCACCTGGAGTGAATATTCTAGAACATCCTGCCCATTCCGCGGACCTGGGTTCTTGCGGCCCTGCGCGGTCTCGCCGTGATACGTAGCGCCTGCGTACTCCATTCTCGAGACTGGTTCTACGCCTCTTGCTGCCATCCGCGACCGGGCAACCGATCCGCCGGCTCCGTAGACAACTCCAGCTGTGCCTGGCACCATCTGGCTCCCAAGCACCGCCGGTTCCATCAGCGTACGAGCGGTTCCCTCACTGACTCCGAAGAATGTGAGTATCTTGTAGCCGACGCTCGCGCAAACGGGGTCGCCCTTCTTACAACCGAACAAACCATACGGATCACTATATGTGAGACTCCTATGATGGGAAACCGCCAGGGTGAGCCTCTGGCGGTGCCCCTCCAGCGTCTCTTCTCGGGGAGCGATGATCCTCCGCGTCCGCTACCATGGCGGATGCCGGTGCATCACTCCCGTACTTCAACCGAGAGGAGGAGACCCGATGCGTTCTTCCAAACAGGCCCAGCAGCGGAGCCGGGCCCAAATCGCAGCCGCGGTTGTTGGAGTCGACGCAGGGAAGTTCAAGCACTGTCTGGTCGTCCGCCCCCGCGGCGGGGCGGATTCCAAGCCCTTCACCTTCCACACCACCCGCGACGGGTTTGACCTCGCGGCCGACAAGATTCTCGCCCTCTCGGGAGGAGCTCCGCCTTCTCAGATCTTGGTCGGGATTGAGTTCGCTGGCGTCTACGGCTTCACCTTCGCCTACTACCTCCAGCAAAAGGGCTTCCAGGTAGTGAGCGTGCTCGCCTCGCACTCGAAGCGCTGGAAGGAGGTGATGCACAGCCAGGCGATCAAGACGGACGAGAAGGATGCCGCCACGATCACCGACCTCGTGGCCATCGGACAGTTCGTCAGCTTTCCCTTCCTGAAGAAGGAATACGCGGAGCTGCGCTATCTGGTGAGCGCACGCGACGACGTCTCGATCCAGAGGACGGCGGCGCTGACCCGACTGAAATCCGTACTGCAGGTCGTCTGGCCCGAGTTCGAGCAGGTCTTCCCTAAATTCCACTACATCACGCCCCTGAAGCTGCTCGCGTGCTATCCGGGACCGGCGGATCTGCTAAAGGCGCCCAAGCGCCAGGTGCTCAAGCTGCTCAAGGAGATCTCGCGCAATCACCTGCGAGAGAAGACGTACCAGCAGCTCATCGCCGCGGCCGAGCGCACGGTGGGACTCCCGATCGCACAGGGGGCACTCAAGGGGGAAATCCCGCTGCTAATCGAGCAGATCGACGTCTTCGCCCGGCAGATGCAGCTGATCGAGACCCGGATGGAGGAAGTGCTTAAGACGCTGCCCGAAGCGGAATTCCTGCTCTCGATCCCCGGGGTGGCGCCGGTTTCGGCGGCCGTCTTTCTGGGGCTGATTGGTGACCCGCAGGCGTACGAATCGTCCAAGCAGATTCTCAAGCTGGCCGGCCTCTCGCTCGTGGAGCGGTCCAGCGGCACGACGAAGGGACAGCCGCACATCTCCAAGCGCGGCAAGCCTCTGCTGCGCAAGCAGCTCTTCATGCTGGCGTTGCGCGCGGTGCGCAGCGACGGGATGTTCCGCGACCGCTTCGTGCGGCACGTAGCGCGTACCGGCGGCAAGAAGTTGCCGGTCGACGTAGCGGTCGCGCGCGACATGCTCTGCCTGATGTTCAACATCGCGCGGGAGCGGCGGTGCTTCACCGTCGCACCGCCCAAGCGCCAGAACCGCCGCACGGAAGTTGCGGCCTGAGACAAGCTGGACGAAGACCGCTTCAGCACTCCCGGCGGGACCCGGGATGGGGCCCAGAAAAGATCGAGGTGGCATCCGCCAGCCTCCCTGTATAGAACTGCTCCCCGGGTCTTCGCAGGTTCGCTCAAGTCTCCGATGAAGGAGTTTCGAGGGACAGAAGGCGTGTCGCCTCCCAGGATTTGAGAGCTTCGAGTTACGCGAACCTCCAGTCGGGCAGTCACTTGGGTGCGAATTGACAACTTGGGTTCGGGAATGTAGTGTTGCCGGAAAGCTCCTGTTGGGGAGCCCCGGCGTGGATCCGTAGGCCGACTATGAGGCGCCCACGGGCGGGCTCCGAATACAGAGTCGATCGCGACCGGGCTCCTCTCTTCTCCTAAGCTGGCCCGCTTGTGGATCCGGCGACCCGGTTGAGGCGTCTCTGACGGCCTTCGATGTTAGACTTGATCGCAAGCGGGCTTTGTGAGCGGTGGCAGGCACTCGAAAGTGCCTGCCACCATCTCGTTCAGGTAGTGCAGCTCGATGACGGTACGCAGCCAGCCTGCCGTCATTACCCTACAGTTTTCTCGCCGACAGCTCGCGGATGTGAAGCCGGAGTCCGAGGCAGACGCATCAACAGTCCATAGGCGAGCAGTGCAACCCCCACAGGTACCGCGAACCAGCCAAGTACAACTACCGGATGGCCGAACAGCAGTAGGACCACCGGAACCACGATCGAGAGCACGACAGCACCACCTCGGCGTGCGCGTAGTGACC
>DASVSA010000644.1:0-4452 GCA_036388335.1 Longimicrobium sp.
GGGGCCGTGCTCCAGGTGGAAGGGCGCGCCCGCCTCCTCGGCCATCAGGCGGCGCAGCTCGGCGTCGGCGTCGGGGTGCCCGGCGAGGTCGTGCTCCGCCAGCGCGAAGGCACCCTCGGGCGCGATCACCTGCACGGGCTCGCCCGCCACCTGCGCGAAGGTGGTGCGCAGCACCTCGTGGCGCTCCACCACCCGGTCCAGCGCGCGGCGCAGCGCCAGCGCGTCCAGCGCGCCGTGGAAGCGGAGGCTGGTGGGGATGTGGTACGCCCGCCCGCCGCTGCCCAGCTGCTCAAGGAACCAGAGCCTCTGCTGCGCGAAGGAGAGCGCCAGGGGCCCACCGCGCTCCGCGCGCTCGATGGCCGCCAGCTCCGACTTCGCCGCCGCGGCCAGGCCGCGCGCGTAGTCGGCGAGCACGGGCTTCGCGAAGAGGCCGCCCAGCGCCACGTCCACACCCAGCGCCTGGCGCACGCGCGAGGTCACCTGCACGGCGCGCAGCGAGTGGCCGCCCATCTCGAAGAAGTGGTCCCACCGCCCCACCCGCTCCACGCCCAGCACCGTGGCCCAGATGCCGGCCACGGCCACCTCCACCTCGCCCAGCGGCGCCTCGTACTCACGCGCGGCGAAGGTGCCGCCCTCGGGCGCGGGGAGCGCCTTGCGGTCCAGCTTGCCGTTGAGGGTGAGCGGGAAGGCGTCCATGCGGATGAAGGCGGAGGGCACCATGTACTCCGGCAGCCCTTCCGCCAGGTGGGCGCGCAGCGCGCCGGCGCCCAGCTCTCCGTCGGCGACGAAGTAGGCCACCAGGCGCTCCTCGCTCGCCACCACCGCCGCCTCGCGCACCCGCGGGTGCCCGGCGATGCGCGACTCGATCTCGCCAAGCTCGATGCGGAAGCCGCGGATCTTCACCTGGAAGTCGTTGCGCCCCAGGTACTCGATGGTGCCGTCCGGGAGCCAGCGCCCCAGGTCGCCCGTGCGGTACATCCGCCCGCCGCTGAACGGGTCGGCCACGAAGCGCTCGGCGGTCAGCTCGGGGCGGTTGAGGTAGCCGCGGGCCACCCCGTCGCCGCCGATGAACAGCTCGCCCGCGACACCCGCCGGCACCGGCTCGCCCGCCGCGTCCAGCACGTAGATGCACGTGTTCCAGAGCGGCGCGCCGATGGGAACGGTGGCCCGCTCGTGAAGCGTCCCCGCATCCACGCGCTGCGCCGACGACCAGATGGTGGTCTCGGTGGGCCCGAACACGTTCCAAAGCGAGCCCACCCGCGCGACGAGCTCGCGGGCCAGCCCCACCGGCAGCGCCTCGCCGCCGGAAAGGGCGCGGATCGTCGGATTACCGCGCCAGCCGCACTCCAGCAGCATCCGCCAGGTGGCGGGCGTGGCCTGCATCACCGTGGGCGCGTGCGCCGCGACCGCCGCGGCCAGCAGGTCAGGGTCGGCGGCGGTGGCGCGGTCCACCATCACCACGCTGGCGCCGCTCACCAGGGGGAGGAAGATCTCCAGCACCGAGATGTCGAACGCGATGGTGGTGAGCGCCAGAACGCGGTCCGCCGGCGCGATCCCCACCGTCTCGCCCATGGAGCAGAGGAGGTTTACGACGCCGCGGTGCTCCAGCATCACCCCCTTGGGCAGGCCGGTAGAGCCCGAGGTGTAGATGATGTACGCCAGGTTCTCCGGGCTCAGCCCCTCGCGCTCCGGGTTGGTCTCGGGGCACGAATCCCAAATGGGCGCCCGCACGTCCAGCACCGGCGCGTCCACGTCCACGAAGAGCGCGGCGTGAGCGGCCTGCGTGAGCACCGCCCGCGGCCGGCTGTCTTCCAACATGTAGCGCAGGCGGTCGGCGGGGTACGCCGGGTCCAGCGGCACGTACGCGCCGCCGGCCTTGAGCGTGGCCAGCAGCGCCACCACCATCTCCGCGCCGCGGTCCAGGCAGATGGCGACCCGCGAGTCCGGGCCCACACCCAGCGCGCGCAGGTGGTGCGCGAGGCGGTTGGCCCGCGCGTTCAGCTCGTCGTACGTGAGCTCCCGCGCGCCGCAGACGAGGGCGGTGGCCCCCGGGGTGCGCTCCGCGTGCGCCTCGAACAGCTCGTGCATGCACGCGTGGCGCGGGTACTCTGCCGCCGTGGCGTTGAAGGCGCGCAGCACCTGGCTGCGCTCCGCCGCGGGGAGCACGTCCACCGAGCGGATGGGCCGCGAGGGCGCCGACTCCAGCGCGCCCGCCAGCGCTTCCATGGCGCGGCTCATCAGGGCGCACACCCTCATCGCCCCCACTGACGCCAGCACCTGCGCCTTCAGGGCGAAGCCGTCGCCCAGGTCGTCCACCGCCACCAGGAGCGGGTAATTGGAGCGCTCCTCGCTCGCCATCTCGGGAGCGGGGCCCGCCGGGCGCGCCTTGCCGCCGCCGGCCGAGTGCCGGTAGTTGAGGAGCGCGGAGAAGAGGGGGGCGGGCGCGCGCACGCCGCTGCAGCGCTGGGCCAGCGCCAGCGAGGCGTGCTCGTGGCGCATCAGGTCGGCCAGCACGGCGTGGGTGCCGCGCACGCTCTCCTCCACCCCCGCCTCGCCCACCTGGATGCGGATGGGGAGGGTGTTGATGAAGAGCCCCACCACGCGGTCCGCCGCCGCGCCGCCGTTCATGCGGCCGAAGAGCACGGTGCCGAACACCACGTCCTCGCGCCCGGAGACGCGCGCCAGCACCTGCGCGAACGCCACGTGGCAGAGGCTGGCGGTGCTCACGCCCAGCTTCCGCGCCCGCTCGCGCAGGCGGGCGGCCACTCCTGCGTCCACCACCAGGTGCGCCTCGTCGATCCCCGAGCCGTCGCCCTGCACGTCCAGCAGGCCAAAGGGGGCGGTGGGCTCGCACACGTCGCCCAGCATGCGGGTGAAGAACTCCTCGTGCTCGGCCCGGCTCACCCCCAGGCGCGCCTGCGCCACCAGGTTGCGGAAGGGGACGGGCGCGGGGAGGCGGTCCTGCCGCCCGGCGAGGAACGCCTGCACCTCGTGCTGGAGCACGTCGAGCGTGGTGTGGTCGTTGATCAGGTGGTGGGTGAGGAGCAGCACCACCCAGCGCTCCGCGTCCTCGTCGCGCGCCACGAAGGCGCGGATCAGGGGCGCGCGGCCCAGCTCCATCCGGTACTGCCGCGGATCGACGCGGGCGCGGAGCTGCCTTTCCGCGCTTCCCCCCGCCTCGTGGAGCCGCACCTCCTCCACCTGAAGGGGCGCCTGCCGCCACACCACCTGCACGGGCTCGGGGAGCCCCTCCCACACGATGGCCGTGCGCAGGATGTCGTGGCGGTCCACCACGCACTGGAGGGCGCCCAGGAAGGCGTCCACCCGCTCGCGCGCGTCGAAGCTCACCACCTGCGACAGGAGGTAGGGGTCTCCGTCGGTGGCCAGCAGGTGGTGGAAGAGGATCCCCTCCTGCAGCGGCGCCAGCGGGTAGATGTCCTGCACGTTGCGCGCGCCGCCCGGGACCTCCGCCACCACGCGGTCGATCTCGGCCTGGGTGAGCGACACCAGCGGGAGCATCTCCGGGCGGATGGCGGGCGGCGACCACCACAGCTCGCTCTCCGCGCCGATCATCTCCAGGAGGGCCGCCTTGTGGAGGCGCAGCTCGCCCACGAGGGCGGCGTCGATCTTCGCCTTGTTCCCCGCGACGGCGAGCTCGCCGCCGCGGTTTCGCAGCCGGATCCCGGCGGCGTCGAGTTTGGCCAGCAGCTCGTTCATTAGAGGCAGAACTCCACGTCGTTGGACTCCGTTTCCGGCTCGCTCTCGTCCGCTTCCGGGATCAGGTTGGCGGGGATCACCACCTGCCGGCTCTCATCGTCCAGCACCGCCGCCAGCGCGGCCAGCGTGGGCGCCCTGAACATCGCTCCCACCTCGGCGTGCATCCCCTGCTGCCGCATGCGGTCCAGCAGCTTCACCACCAGCAGCGAGTGGCCGCCCAGCTCGAAGAAGTTGTCCTGGCGCCCCACCCGCTCCACGCCCAGCAGCTCCGCCCACAGCCGCGCCAGCGCTTCCTCCACCTCACCCTGGGGCGCCTCGTACTCGCGCGCCCCGAACGCGTCGCCCCCGGGCGCCGGCAGCGCCCTGCGGTTCAGCTTGCCGTTGGCCGTGAGCGGAAGCTCGTCCAGCCGCACCCACGCCGCCGGCACCATGTACTCCGGCAGCTGCGCGGCCAGGTACGCCCTCAGCGTCTCCGCCTCCAGCGTCTCCGCGGCCACGTAGTACGCCACCAGCCGCTTCTCGCCGCCTTCCGCGCGCGCCAGCACCACGGCGTCGCGCACCTCCGGGTGCCGGGCCACGCGCGCCTCGATCTCCCCCAGCTCGATGCGGAAGCCGCGCACCTTCACCTGGAAGTCGTTGCGCCCCAGGTACTCGATGGTCCCGTCGGGGAGCCAGCGCGCCAGGTCGCCCGTGCGGTACATGCGCCCGCCGTTGAACGGATCGGCCACGAAGCGC
>DASVSA010000645.1:0-17414 GCA_036388335.1 Longimicrobium sp.
GCGACGGCTGCCCGAGCATCCTCCCGTTCTACTTCGAGGAGGAGATGTAGAGCGCCTACATCGACTACTCGATGTCGGTCATCGTGGGCCGCGCGCTCCCCGACGTGCGCGACGGGCTCAAGCCGGTGCACCGCCGCATCCTCTTCGCCATGCACGAGGCGGGGCTCTCGCCCGCGCGCCCCTACAAGAAGAGCGCGACCGTAGTGGGCGACGTGCTGGGCAAGTACCATCCGCACGGCGACACCGCGGTGTACGACTCGCTCGTGCGCATGGTGCAGGACTTCTCCCTCCGCTACCCCCTGGTGGACGGACAGGGGAACTTCGGCTCCATCGACGGCGACGCGGCGGCGGCCTACCGCTACACCGAGGCGCGGCTGTCGCAGATCGCCACCGAGATGCTGGCGGACATCGACAAGGACACCGTCGACTACGCCCCCAACTTCGACGACCGGCTCAAGGAGCCGCGCGTCCTCCCGTCGCGCCTCCCCAACCTGCTCGTCAACGGCTCCAGCGGCATCGCGGTGGGGATGAGCACCAACATCCCCCCTCACAACATCGGCGAGGTGGTGAGGGCCGCCGTGCACCTGCTGGACCACCCCGAGTGCACCATCGCCGACCTGATGAAGCACGTCCCCGGGCCCGACTTCCCCACCGGCGGGATGGTGGTGGGGATGAAGGGGATCCAGGAGGCGTACGAGAAGGGGCGCGGCCGCGTGGTGATGAGGGCCCGCTTCTACCGCGAGCAGAAGCGCAGCGGCAAGGAGCAGATCGTCATCACCGAGATCCCGTACGGCACCAACAAGTCGCGCATCATCGAGCAGATCGCCGAGCTCACGCGCGCCGGCAAGGTGACCGACATCTCGGACCTGCGCGACGAGAGCGACCGCGAGGGCATCCGCGTCGTCATCGAGCTCAAGCGCGGCGCCGACATGGCCAGGGTGATGGAGCGCCTCTACAAGTGGACGGCGCTGCAGACCACCTTCGGCGTGATCTCGCTGGCGCTGGACAACGGGGTGCCGCGCGAGTTCTCGCTCAAGGAGATGCTGGAGCGCTACCGCGACCACCGCATCCAGGTGGTCGTCCGCCGCTCGGCGTGGGAGCTGGGCAAGGCGCGCGACGAGGCGCACGTGCTGCGCGGCCTGCTGATCGCCCTCAAGCGCATCGACGAGGTGGTCGCCATCATCCGCGGCTCCCGCAACCGCGAGACGGCGGCCCGCAAGCTGGAGAAGGAGCTGAAGCTGGACGAGCGCCAGGCCGAGGCCATCCTCAACATGCGCCTCTCCCGCCTCACGCAGCTCGAGGGGAAGGAGCTGCGCGAGCGCATGGCCGAGCTGGACGTCCGCATCGCGGAGCTGGAGGAGATCCTCGCCTCCCCCGAGCTGCAGACGGCCGAGGTGCGCCGCGAGCTGCTGGAGCTGGCGGCGCAGTACGTCGACCCGCGCCGCACCCAGCTCTTCGAGAGCGAGAGCGACGTCAAGATCCAGGACCTGGTCGCCGCCGAGGAGGTGGTGGTGACGGTCTCGCGCGAGGGGTACATCCGCCAGATCCCCATGGCCGTGTACCAGCGCGGAGCCAAGCGCGGCAAGGGCCTCTCGATGGACCGTTACGAGAACGACTACATCGAGCGCGCCTTCGTGGCCAGCACGGAAGACACGCTGCTCTTCCTGAGCACGGATGGGCGCGCCTTCGGGCTTGCGGTGCGCGACATCCCCGAGTCCAGCGGGCGCGGCAAGGCCATCAAGCAGCTCTTCGAGGGCGCCCGCAACGCGCGGGTGGCGGCGGTGCACCGCGTCCCCGAGTTCCGCGAGGACCGCTTCGTCCTCTTCGCCACGGCGGAGGGCACGGTCAAGCGCACCTCGCTGGACCAGTACGCCCGCGCCCGTGGCGGCATCGAGGCGCTCACCCTCAGGTCCGGCGACCGCGTGGTGGACGCGCGCATCACCGACGGCGAGCACGAGGTGGTGCTGGCCTCCGCCAACGGCCGCGCCATCCGCTTCGCCGAGGGCGAGATCCCGGTGCAGGGCCGCGTCTCGCAGGGCGTGCGCGGGATCAAGCTCAAGCCCGGCGAGAGCGTCGCCGGCATGGCCGCCATCCGCCACGAAGCCGAGGTGATGGCGGTCACGGAGCGCGGCTTCGCCAAGCGCATCCCCCTCGCCGAGCTCCCGCTGCAGAAGCGCGACGGCCTGGGCAACGCCCTCCACGCGCCCGACAAGGAGACCGGCTCGCTCGTCGGCCTCCGCGACGTGCACGCGGGCGAGGACCTGATGGCCATCACCGCCGTCGGCCGCACCCTTCGCCTCAAGACGGACGAGACCCCCCAGGGCACCCGTGCCACCCTCATGGAGCGCGCCCTCCCCCTCTCCGCGCACGACCGCGTGGTGGAGGTCACGTCCCTGGCGGAGCGCGAGTCCAAGGCGGAGGACGAAGAGGAAGACGTACCGGAGGAGGAGCCGACGCCGGAGCCGGGGCTCGTGAACCGCGTCGCTGCCAAGGTTCTCGACCTGTTCACCTGAACGGCGGTCTCACACAGAGACACAGAGGCACGGAGATGAGTTCTTCTCTGTGCCTCCGTGTCGTTAGATTTGGGTATGACTTCAGAACTCCGCGAGCACGGCCATCGGCTCATCGACCAGATGGCCGACTATCTCGAATCGATCGAGTCCCGTCCCGTCTCCACGCCGCATGCGCCCGCCGAGCTGGCGCGGCGCTTCGCGGAGCCGCTGCCGAGGGAGGGGCGGCCCGCCGAAGAGGTGTGGGGGGATGTGTGGGAGAAGGTGGTGGGCGATGCGATCCACGTGAACCACCCGATGTTCATGGGCCACCAGGTGGCCCCGCCGCTGCCGCACTCGGTGCTGGCGGACGCGCTCGTTTCGCTGCTCAACCAGTCGCTCGCCGTGTGGGAGATGTCGCCCACGGGCACGGTGGTGGAGGCGCAGGTGATGAGGTGGCTGGTGGACGCCGCCAGCTTCCCCGCGACGGCGGAGGGCACCCTGGTGTCCGGCGGGAGCGTGGCGAACCTCACCGGGCTGCTGGCTGCGCGCGAAGCCAGCTTCCCCGGCTGCTGGGTGGAGGGCGTCGCGCGCACACCCGACGCGGAGCGCGCGGTCCTGCTCGTCTCCGGCCACTCGCACTACTCCGTGGAGCGCACCGCGGGGCTGATGGGGCTGGGGAGCGAGGCAGTGGTCGCCGTGCCGGACCGCGGCGGCAAGATGGATCCCGCGGCGCTGGACGAAGCGCTCGGCGCGCTGAAGCGCGAGGGGCGCGTCCCCTTCGCCGTGAGCGCGACGGCCGCGTCCACGGCCACGGGCCTCTTCGACCCGCTGGACGAGGTGGCGGACGTGTGCGCGCGCCACGGCGTGTGGATGCACGTGGACGGCGCCCACGGAGCGTCGTTCCTGCTCAGCGACTCGCTGAAGCACCGGGTGCGCGGCATCGAGCGCGCGGACTCCATCGCGTGGGACCCGCACAAGATGATGTGGATGCCGATGTCCACCGGCGCCGTGCTGGTGCGCGACCGGCGACACCTGAGCGCCGCCTTCCGCCAGAAGGCCCCGTACCTCTTCCACGCCCGCCCGGGCGAGGAGCGCTCGTGGGACGCGGGCCGCATGACGCTCCAGTGCTCGCGCCGCTTTGACGCGCTGAAGCTGTGGGTGACGCTGCGCCACTACGGCGCCGACCACTTCGCCGCGCTCCTGGAGACCACCGTGAGGAACGCGGAGTCGCTCCACGCGAAGCTCACCGCCGCCCCCGACTTCGAGCCGATGCACGCGCCGGAGTCCAACATCCTCTGCTTCCGCCATCTCCCCGAGCGCGGCGACGACTTCCAGGCCGACCTCCGCCGCCGCTACAACGAGAGCGGCGCCGGCTGGATCACCACCACCGTCCTCGACGGCGTCCGCGTCCTCCGCGTGACCCTGATGAACCCCGCCAGCACCGACGCGCACCTCGACCGTCTCCTGGACGGCCTGCGGGCAAACGCAGAGGCACAGAGATGAAGTCATCTCCGTGCCTCTGTGTGAGCCCAATCTTTAACGATCTCCGAGCGCCGCGATATCCCGTGACCGCAGCGCCCCGCCGGCGCCCAGCACGTCGATCACCCGGTCGGGCGAGGGCTGGTACTTGAGGGCCATCGCACGCATCCCCAGCAGCAGGTTGACCGTGACCAGCGTGCCGGGCACCTCGCTGCGGTCGAGCACGGAGCGGAGCTGGGCCGCGGCGCCCTCCGCGAAGTTGCGCGCCACGATCACCAGCGTGTCGGGGAGCTCCTCGACGGCGGCGGTGACGGCCTTCATCGCGCTCCCGCCCAGCGTGAACGACACCTGCGGGTAGGCCAGCACCACGCCCTCGCGCTCGCCGTGGGCGAAGCGGATGGCCTGCTCGGGGCCCAGCGCGTCCAGCCGCGCGTCGCCCGTGAGGTCCTCCACCACGCGCACCACGCGGCTCCTGAACTCGTCGGCCGCCGTGTCGCCACGCAGCGAC
This sequence comes from Longimicrobium sp., assembly GCA_036388335.1. Classification (GTDB taxonomy): domain Bacteria; phylum Gemmatimonadota; class Gemmatimonadetes; order Longimicrobiales; family Longimicrobiaceae; genus Longimicrobium. The sequence continues at coordinate 4,480 of DASVSA010000645.1, forward strand.
AGCGACCGGAGCGACTCGGCGAAGACGCGGTCCGCGTCGAAGCCGCGGAAGGCGGGGAGGAGGCGGGCGGCGGTGTCGCGGTCCACCCAGCCGGTGCCCGCCAGCGCGTCGAGGAGCGCGCCCCCCTCCAGCTGCGGGGCGCGCGCGGCCACCCAGCGGAGCGCCTGCTCCATCCGGGACTCATCGTCGTCGCCCGGCGCCAGCGCGATGCCGGCGGGGGCCTCGAACATCCGGGAAAGCTTGCCGAACCAGATCATCTACCAGACATCGAAAGGGTTCGCGGGGGTTCGGTTGGACGATGGCTCCACCCCGCCCGGCAGTCAAGGACTTGACGGCTCCCTGTACCCCGTTCCCGCGCTGGCGTGCGGCTTGACAGGAAGGGGGGCGGACGCATCTTGGTGGCAGTCCGCGCCACCTCCCGAACACGCTCCCGGAGACCCGTGCAACGGTCCGTCGTAGCAGCAGCCGCCCTCCTCGCCCTCGCCGCGTGCAAGGTGGAGCGCACCCCGCCCGAGTTTTACAGCCACCCCGACCCCGCCGTCGTCGACCGGCAGGAGGCGGCGGACGAGATCCGCACCCGCGTGCGCCTCTTCGCCGAGGCGCTGGGGCGCGCGGACAACGCCGAGGCCGTGCGCGCGCTGGCGCCGGACGAGCTCGCCGCCGTGTTGGGCGCGGAAGGGAACGGGGGGCTGGTGAGGTTCGGGCCGGCGGGGATGACGGCCGCCATCGGCGAGCTGGCGATCCCGGCGCCCACCATCGTGAGGACGCCGGACCTGCGGGTGGGGGCCTCCACGGCGATGGGGTGGTTCTCCACCCACCTGCAGCTCCTCTCCACCTCCGCGGCCACGGAGCCCGTGCTCCTGCGCATGAGCGGCGTGTTCGCCCGCGAGCGCGGCGAGTGGCGCCTGGTTGAGGCCCACCTGTCGCGCCCCGAGGAGGAGGAAGAGGAGGAGGCTACTCCCCGCCCGGACTCGGCTGGGCAGCCGCCGCGGCAGCCGAATCCGCGAGCTGGCGACTCGGCCGCAGCTCGGGCGGGAGGCTGATGATGTCGGGCTGGCGCCTCCAGTCGGCCGGGCGCGTCATGGGCGAGTAGTCCGCGCCGGGCTGGAAGGCGAGCGGCTCGCGGGCCGCCTGCCGGTACGCCGCCTCGGTGATGCGCCCGGCCGCCAGCATCCGCCGCAGCACCTCGTTGCGGCGCGCGCCCACCGGCCCCGGCGCCTGTTCGGGGGAGGAGAGAGCGGGCGGGAGGAGGAACCCGGCCAGCGTCGCCGCCTCGCCCAGCGTGAGCTTCCTCACGTCCTTGCCGAAGTACTCGCGCGACGCGTGGAACACGCCGTACACCGGCCAGTCGCCGGTGCGCCCCATGGAGATGCGGTTGAGGTAGAGCTCCAGCAGCCCCCGCTTGGAGAGGGAGCGCTCCAGCAGGGGCGCCATCACCAGCTCGCGCGCGTCGCCGCTCACGCCCAGGTTGGACAGGCGGTGCACCTGCCTCACCAGGTCGCGGGAGAGCAGGGGATTGCGGCCTCGCTCCTCGGGCGGGGTGCGCTGGAACGACGAGGTGTCCACCACCGCCACGAAGGCGTCGGTGACGAAGCGAGGCAGCTCGTCGATCCGAACCCAGTCCGCGCGCCGGCGGGCCGTCTCGCGCTGGGCCAGGAGCCCGCGGTCGAGCCGCCCCCACATGGCCCACGCGAAGGCGCCGATCCCCCCCACGGCCGCCACGGTGATCACCAGCAGCAGGATGAGCGCGGCGTTCCGCGTGCCGCTACCGCCCTTGCCGGTGTCGCTCGCGCGGCGGGGGGCGCGCGGCTTGGGCGGCGCGCCCTCCAGCATCTTCCCCTTCCCCTTCGCCTGCCTCCCAGCCATCCCGTCCCCCCGATGTCGGTTGCGCGTCCCAGACCTCCCTGCCGGGGGCAAAAAGTATTCCCCATAACGGCAGTGCCTAGTGCGAAGTGCCCAGTGCCTGGTAACTTATCGTGGCACTAGGCACTAGGCACTAGGCACTAGGCACTAGGCACTAGGCACTAGGCACTAGGCACTCCGCACCAGGCACTCCTGCGCTCCCCGCGGGTACTGAGCGAACGCAGCCGTCCCGTCCCACGCACCGCATCCGATGGAACAGACGTACTTTCGCCGCGGCTTCGGCCGGAAGAAGGAGATCGAGCCGCTCATCCGCTCGGAGTACCACAGCGCGCTGGTGGAGCGCATCCGCGCGCGCGGGTACGAGGACCGCTTCGGCGAGGGCGCGAGCGCGGTGACCGTGCGGCTCGCCGAGGAGTTCGGCTTCTGCTACGGCGTGGACCGGGCGGTGGACTACGCGTACGAGACGCGCATCCACTTCCCCGACCGCCGCGTCTTCCTGCTGGGTGAGATCATCCACAACCCCCACATCAACCAGCGCCTCACCGGGATGGGGATCGTCTTCCTGCGCCCCGGCCCCGACGGCGAGTTCGACTTCGCCGGGATCACGCCGGACGACGTGGTGATCCTCCCCGCCTTCGGCGCGACGACGGAGGACTTCCGGCGGCTGCAGGCGGTGGGGTGCGTGCTGGTGGACACCACCTGCGGCAGCGTGCTGAACGTGTGGAAGCGCGTGGAGCAGTACGCCCGCGACGGCTACACCTCGCTCATCCACGGCAAGTACCGGCACGAGGAGACGCGCGCCACCGCCAGCCAGGCCCTCAAGCACCCGGACGGGCACTACCTGGTGGTGTTCGACATGGACGAGGCGCGCCTGGTGATGGACTACGTCGAGCGCGCGCCCGGCGCCCTCTCGCGCGAGGCGTTCCTGGAGCACTTCCGCAAAAAGGCGTCGGCGGGGTTCGACCCCGACCTGCACCTGGACCGCATCGGCGTCGCCAACCAGACCACCATGCTCTCCGGCGACTCCCTGGGCATCGCCGCCGAGGTGGGGCGCTCCATGGCCCGCCGCTTCGGCGCCGAGCGCCTGGCGGAGCACTTCCGCTCGTTCGACACCATCTGCTCGGCCACGCAGGAGCGGCAGGACGCGGTGGTGAAGCTGGTGGAGGGCCCCCAGGGCCCGCCCGACGTGATGCTGGTGGTGGGGGGCTATAACTCGTCCAACACCAACCACCTGGCGGTGCTCTGCGCCCGCCACACGGTCACCTACCACATCGCCGACGCGGATTGCATCGACCCCGAGCGGGGCACCATCCGCTTCAAGCCCGCCGGCACCCCGCTGGACGCGCCCGAGGCCGAGGCGGAGGACTGGCTCCCCGCCGGCCCGCTCACGGTGGGGCTCACGGCGGGCGCCTCCACCCCCAACAACAAGATCGGCGAGGCGGTGGAGCGGCTCCTCCGCACGCGCGGCGTCGAGATCCGCGAGCACGAGCCCGCCGCGGCCTGAGTTGCGCAAAACACACGGAGGCAAGGAGATGGCTTCATCTCCGTGCCTCCGTGTCTCTGTGCGAGCCTGCGTTTCAGCACCCTCAACGCGACACGATTGTTCGGCTCGTGACGCAGAACGAGCGCTATTCCGGGGCAATAGAGCCCGCGCGGGCGGCCGTCTCGCTGAACCGGGGGAAGAGTTCCTGGAAGACGGAGAAGATCTCCGGGTCGAACGAGCCGCCGTCGTCCACCATGATGGACATGGCCTCGTCGGGGGTGAGCGGGCGGCGGTAGCTGCGCGCGCTGGTCAGCGCGTCGAACACGTCGGCCACGCGCAGGATGCGCGCGGAGAAGGGGATCGACTCGGCCATCAGCCCGTCCGGGTAGCCGCCGCCGTCCCACCGCTCGTGGTGCGAGCGCACCATGGGGCGGATGTCCCAGGGGAAGTCCACGCTTCCCAGCATCGCCTCGCCGATCACCGGGTGGCGCTCCATCTGGCTGCGCTCCTCGTCGGTGAGGCGGCCGGGCTTGTTGAGCACCTCCTCCGGCACCTCGATCTTCCCCAGGTCGTGGAGAAAGGCCCCCATGCGGAACCACACCATCTCGTGGGGCTCGATCCCCACCCGCTCCGCCAGGAGGCAGGCGTAGTCCGCCACGCGCAGGCAGTGGCCCACCGTGTAGTGGTCCTTGGCCTCGATCGACTCGCCCCACTGCTGCACCAGCAGGAGGAAGTCAGCCTCCAGCCGGTCGATCCGGGCCTGGATGTCGGCCGTCTTCGTCTGCGCCTGGAGCTTGGTGAAGAGCGTGTGCGAGCGGTTCAGCGCCGCCAGCGCGTCGCGGTTGCGCCCCTGCTCACGCAGCACCAGCGCGAGCTCCCGCTGTGCCTGCGCCTCCAGGAGCGGATCGGCCGGCGCCGCGATTTCGATGGCACGCTGAAGGTGGATGGCGGCCAGGTGCGGCTTCCCGCTCTGCCGGTAGATGACCCCATAGAACTTCAGTGCCTCCGCTTGGCGGAGCATGTCGCCGAGCTGGCTGAAGATCTCGAACCCCTCGTCGCAGCTGTCGCGCGCGCGCAGGATGTCGCCCATCGCGAGGAAGAGCTCCGCCCGGTTGATCTGGATCACCCCTGAGCGAACCACGTCGTTCGTCCTGGAGGCGATCGCGAGCGCGCGATCGAAGTAGTCGCCCGCGGCAGCCAGCTCGCCCAACTCCACGTGCAGCATCGCGAGGTTGTTGAGCACCGTGATACGGCCCCGGTCGCTGCTGCCCCGGTCTACGTGCTCCAGCCCCGCCAGGTAGCACCTCCTCGCTTCCGCGAGGTCGCCCCTGATGTGCGCCACGACCCCCAGGTTCTGCTGCGTCTCGCCCAGGAGCACCTGGTCTCCGGCGCGCTCTCCGACAAAGATGGCGGAGCGAAACAGCCGCTCCGCCTCCGACAGGTCTCCGCGGTCCCGCGCGAGGTTCCCCAATCCGTTAAGGGCACGTCCTGCCACCGAGTCCGCGTCGTGCATGCGCGCCAGCTCGACCGCAACGTGGAACTCTTCGTCCGCAGCCGAGCGGTCCCCCGCGTGCGCATGGCAGTACGCGAGCCGAACCATCGCCTCCAGAATCCCCGCCGTGTCATGCTCACCCACAGCGGTCTGGTAAGCGAGGTTCAGGGTTCGCGCGGCTTCCAACCACAAGCCGGAGCGCTCCTGGGCAGAAGCGGCGTCGAACAGGTGTTGGTGCTTGAAAGTCACGGGACGTACGACGGAGGTGTGTGGAAGCGGGGAACGGGAACCCCTCCGGACCCGGACGAACCGGTTCCAGAGGGGCACTGTACCGCCGGACCCGCGTGTGGGGTCAGCCGCCCCCGTTCAACAACCCGCCGAAGGCCTGCGTCGTGGTGGACTCCGTTCCGTCAGCCTGGCGACCGCCGCCATTGAGGAGACCGCCCTTCGCCGTGGAGATGCTGGCGTCGTCCTGCGTGGTGCCCGCCTTGGCGGCCGAAGGGGCCGACGGGACGAGCGGGGAAGTGGGTGAATCGGAAGTGCAACCGCCGGCACCGATCAGGATGCCGAGAGCCAGAGCGGCCAGACCACAAGTGCGTGCTCGCATGGGGGAGGTCCCTAGAGGGGTGTTTAGATCAAGACACGTTTTGGAGGGGAACGCTTCGAAGGTACAGCGCGATGCGCTGAGTGTCAACATTTATATCAGCTGTTTTCGCGCCTTCGCGTGCGTTGCGCCACCAGAGCACACCCGGCGAACGGCTCGTAGCGCCGTTCGCCGGTGTGGGGTCAGGTGTTTCTGCGCGCTCCGCGGCTCAGTGGTGCCCGCCGGGCGAGCGCAGCACCCGGAAGATGTGGTTGAGCGTGCCCAGCGACGCGCCCAGCCCCGCGATGGTGAGAAAGATCCCCACCAGGGCGTAGGCCAGGCCGGCGCCGCTGCGGTCGATGCTGGACCAGGTGCCCGAGGCGTAGTACGCGATGGCGGCCAGCCCCAGGAGGAGCGCCCCCGTCCCCACCCCCACGCCCAGTGCCAGGGCGCGGACCACCCCTTCCGGGATGCCGATGTCCGGAAAGCCCAGCGCGCTCCGCGAGCGGGGCCGCGGGTTATCGGCGCTCCAGCTCTTGAAGCGGTTGCGCACCGACCCGTAGGTGCTCTCTCCGTCCGGCCCGTGGCGGCGGCTCATGATTCCCCCTGCTGGCTGAGCGCGAAGACGTACGCGGCGATCTGCCCCACCTGCTCCGGCGTGAAGTTGCCCCCGCCCCGCGGAGGCATCACCCCCGGGTACTGCTTGGGGTTGGCCACGCCCGCGTTGATGATGCTCACGATCTCCGGGTACGCACCCGAGATGTGGAGCCACTGCTTGTCGTTGAGCGCCGGCGCGGCGGTGCTCCCCGCGCCGCCCGCGCTGTGGCAGGCGGTGCACACCTGGCCGAACAGCTCCTGGCCCTGGTCCACCATGGCCTGCGTGACGCCGGCCGGGAGGTTGCGGGCCACGATCTTGGGCCCGCCGCCGCCCAGCGTGCTCCCGGGGGTCACCGGGGGCGGGTCGGGGTGGCTCCACCCCGGCATCACCCGGGGCGGACGGTACGAAACAGTCTCGTAGCCGCCGGGCGGCAGCTCCGGCTTGCAGGCGCTGGCAAGGGCCGCCGCGAGCGGCAGGGCCAGCCACAGTGCACGGGCCGGGCGCGTCCGGCTCGCAAGGGTGTCGCGCATGGTCTCGTTTCCAGGTTGGTTCCGGGAGCGCACAGCCGCCCCGCGGGACGGACAAAAGAACGAGCCGCGGCCCCGCGCGCAAGGCTCCGCCGCGGGCGGGGTGCTCGTCATCCCTCCGCCCCTTCCCGCGCCCGCCGCGCGGCCCGCTTCAGCCGCTCCACCATCGCGTTGAGCCCCACCTCGCGCGTGGCAAGCCCGATCTTCCCCATCACCTGGGGCACGAAGTCGGGGGGGATGGCAAGCGTGGTCTCGGGGGGCTGCCCGTTGAGCGCGTCGAAGAGCAGCGCCAGCAGGGCGCGGATGGTGGGCGCCCCCTGCGGCACGTCCGCGTGGAAGTACATCTTCCCGTCCACCACTTCGGGGAAGATGGCCACGGGGGTCTGGCACTCGCTCACGCGGTACTGCGCCGCGTCCAGCCCCCGAAAGCGCTCCGGGAGGGGCGGCAGCTTGTTGGAGTACTGCACCAGCGCCTGCCGCGTGAGGTCGGGCGTGAGGGTGGCGAAGCGCCGGAGGATCTTCTCGATGCCGGGGGGTACCCCGGCCATCTGTGTTGCGTCGCTCATGGCCGTGCGTGGGTTGCAGGAAGCATGCTCTCAACCTAACTCCCCGGCACAGCGGCGGAAACGGCGGCGGGGCGGCCCGGATCGCTCCGGGCCGCCCCGCCTTTCACCGCTCCGCGCCGCTCAGTTGGTGGCGGTGGAGAGCGTGGTACCGTACTTGGCGTTGATGGCGGCGGCGAAGCGCCCCGCCAGCACGCGGTGCGCCTCGGTGGAGGGATGCACCCCGTCGAACGACATCAGCGTGCCGAAGAAGTTGGGCGCCGCGAAGGGCGCGGTCGGGCCCGTGGGCGGCACCGGGCAGGTGGTGACCAGCGCCGCCTGGATCGCCGCCGCCGTCGCCGGCGGAGGGTTGCTCGTCAGGCCCTGGCACTTGCGCAGCCGCTGGGCGCGGCCCTGGTCGCGCTCGTCCAGGAACGGGGTCAGGATGGAGTTCGGGTCCACGTACGCCCACCCGTTGGCCGTGGCGGCCGCCGAGATCACGTTGTTGAAGGCGCTCACGCGCTGCGCAACGATGGTCTGCTCGTTGGCGTCCAGCACGAACTGGCCCCCCGCCGTGGCGCCGCTGCAGTCGATCTCCGCGACGTTGGTGGCGGTGACGATCTGGAAGGAGACGTAGTTGCGCGAGAGCGGGTTCGGCTGCCCCAGCGCGTTGACCGGCGAGCAGTTGTTGTTCACCGGCTTGTTCTGGAACAGGCCCGTCGCGGGGTCGCGCGAGAGGAAGAAGTACGCGCCCGGCTGGATGATGGGCGCCGCCGCGATGGCGTTGACCACGCCCACCAGCAGCACGCCCTGCGGCTGCGCCGCCTTGATCGAGTCCACCAGCTGGTTGAACTGCGTGGTGAAGGTGGCGAGCGGCGTGAGCGACGAGTCGGCGCGGCCGGGGACCGGCCCCAGGATCCCGCTGACCGTGGCCTCCAGCGCGTCGTTGTTGCCGATCCACACCGACACGAAGGTCGGCCGCGCTTCCTGCATGGCCCGCACCTGCGTGCGCGGCCCCACCAGCACGGTGTTCACCTGCCCCAGCTGCCCCGTGGGGAAGCGGAGGAGGTCGATGACCCGGGCGCCGGGCACGGCGACGTTCTGCACCAGGTCCACCTGCGCCCCGGTGGCCGAGCGCGCGCAGGTGGTGGTGGGGGCCGACGGGGTGAGGGGCGCCGTGAAGGGCACCAGCGGCCCGCACCCGGGCTGCGCCACCAGCGGCGCGCCGAAGTTGACGATCCCCGCCCGCTCCGCCAGCAGCACGGCGTACGAGCGCTGCTGGAGGGTGTCCACGATACCGCCGGACTGGTAGCCCGCCGTGATCGAGTTGCCCAGCGCGATGTAGCGCGAGAAGATCGCGCCGTTGGCCGGGGTGGGGAGGGTGATGCGCGTTTGGTCGTCGTCCACGCAGGCGCCCAGCGAAAGGGCGGCGGCGGCGACGGCGAGTAGCCGGAACCGGCTCTTTCCAGGTTTCATTCGGTGTTCTCCAGAGGAGATCGTTTGCAGGGTGCGTTGAGAGACGAGCGCGCCGGTGCGCCGGTCACTGATTGGCGGCGTTGCGGTCGCGCCCGAACCTGTACGACAGCGTCACCCCGAAGATCTGCCCCTTCGCGGTGTACACGCCCACGGTGCCCTCGCCGGGGCGCACGGCGCCGCGGCGGTCCGGCTGCTGGATGTACTGGTAGGCCAGGTCCAGCCCCAGGCGCGAGCCCACCGCGTAGCCGATGCCGGCCGAGAAGTAGTTGCGCTCGAACTCGGGCAGGAACGGCGTGGCGCGCGGCGACGCCTCGGTGTTGTACCGGAAGCCCGCGCGCAGCGCCAGCGCGTCGGTGGCCATGAAGTCGGCGGCCACGCGGAACGTGTTGGTGTTCTGGTAGCCCAGGTTCAGCACCTGGTCCGTGGCGGCAGCGTTCTCGAAGTCGATGTCGAACGCGTCGAAGCTCTCCCAGCCGGTGCGCTGGTAGTCGGCCATCAGGTTGAGCCGCTCGGTGGCGGCGAAGCTGAGGCCGGCCACGAGCTGCGACGGGAACTCGATGGTGGTGGAGATCCCCTGGTCCGCCAGCGCGCCGCTCGCCACCTGCCCGGCGATCAGCGTGTTCACGAAGCCGAACGGGGTGGTCACCGGCGTGAAGTCGGCGTCGCCGTCCATGTCCACCTCGGCGGAGTGCAGGTACCTCACGCCCAGCGAAAGGCGCTCGGAGAGCTGCGCCAGCGCGCCCACGTGGAAGGTGAAGCCCGTGCCCTCGCCCGCCAGGTTGGCGTCCACCACGTCGATGCCGCGCAGCCCGGAGCCGGGGACGTCGCTGCGGCGGTTCACCTCGATGCTGCCCAGCACGTAGTCCGCGCCCACGCCCACCGAGAGGCGGTTGGGGACGAGCTGGTACGAGACGGTGGGCTGCACGTACACGCCGCGGAAGGCGTTGTCGTACCCCGTGAAGCGCCCCTCGAAATTGCCCTCGGCGGTGCAGCTGGCGGCGAAGGCCTCGTCCACCTCGCACACGTCCCACTTGAGCCCCAGGCCGTACGGGGCGAACACGCCCACGCCCACGGCCAGCCGGTCGGAGGCGCGCACGTTGAGGAATGCCTGCGGCACCGGCACCGTCTCCGGCTCGCGCTCGATGAGCGGGTCGTTGAGCGTGCGGCCGATGTCGTAGCGGAACGTGTTGCTGGAGTTGACGAACGACACGCCCGCGCTCACGGCGCTCCGCTGCGTCGCCAGCGCCGCCGGGCTGAAGTACACGGCCGACCCGTCGTCGCACGGCGAGGCCACGCCCGTGCCCACGCGCCCCGTCATGCACGCGCTTTGCTGGTCTACGCTGGAGCCCTGCGCGTGCAGCGGGGTGCCGGCCGCTACGCACGCGGCTACGGCGGCGCTGGCCATGGCCAGACTTCGTTTCATACGAGTCTCCTGTGGTGGTGCCCTTGGGATGATTCCCCGAACGCGCGGATCTATGGGTGCGCGGTGGGTGTGCTGGACGGGTTGGGTGTGTCCGGGCTAGGTGGCCTCACGATACACCCCGCTTCGGCCCGGGTCAAGCACGAATCCGCCCGCTCCGGCTCGTTTTTGCCGCTCCCGCCGATGAGCGCCGCTCAGCGCGTGAGCGCCACGATGAGCGTGCCGAGCCCGTTGAGCACGGCCACGGAGTTGGCTACCACGAAGATGCGGCTGCGCAGCCGGATGGAGTAGATGAGAAAAAGGAGGCTCGCCGCCACCTGCATCCCGAAGAAGATGGGATCGATGGGCTTGGACTCGGAGCTGAGGGAGCTGATGAAGGTGTAGGTGAGCGACCCGGCCAGGGCCAGGCACGCCGCCCATCCCACGAGCTTCACCCACCTGCGGTCCGACGCACGACGGTTCTGGGGCATCCTCTCACACTCTCGCTCATGCTGCGTCTGTTTCCCCGGCCTCCATGCAGACGGCGGGCCGCTGCGGCCGCAGGCGGGGCTTTTGCGGAATATGCCTCCACCCAAATGTGGACGGAATGAACACGAGCGAGGGCGATCGGATGAACGACGTGGAGCAGGCCTTCATCGCGGCGGGGAAGACGCTCAGCCTGGTGTGGCTCACCGAGCCGTCGGGGCGCTACCGGATCGTGGAGCCGTACATGGTGTTCATCTCCACCACGGGAAAGCGCCTCTTCCACTTCTTCCAGATCGGCGGCTACAGCTCCGGCGGGATGCTGCGCGGGTGGAAGAACCCGGAGACGCTGGCCTTCGAGAGCGCCCAGGTGGTGGACCAGCAGTTCACCCCCCGCGAGGAGTACAATCCGTTCAACGAGGAGATGTTTCCCGACGTGGTGTTCGCCACCACGACGCGCGACGGGCGGGTGCGGGTGCCGACGACGGAATAGAGAAGTGCGTGAGTGCGTTAGTGCGTGAGTGCGATTTACCGCAGTTAAAGCGCACTAACGCACTCACGCACTCACGCACTTCAGTTCGTCCAGAGGATCGGCGCCGCCCCAGGTGCCGCGGGTGCCCAGGAGGCGGAAGCGGGCGAAGAGCTCTTCGGAGTACCAGTTCTCGGAGCGGGTGAGGCGCACGGTCTCGGCGTGGGCGGGGGTGGCGGCCCAGGCGCGCATGGCCGCGGCGCTGCGCCACACGCTCACGGTGGCCTGCTTGAGGTAGGGGACCTCGCCCACGCCGAAGCTGAGGAGGAGGTCCGGGTGGCCGCGCAGGGTGGCGTCCACGGGGGCCACGCGGCTCCAGAAGCGGAGCGCGCGGGCGGGGCGGATGGTGGCGCGGGTAAGCACCACGACGGGCGCGTCCGGGTCCGCGCGCTGCGGGGGGCCGGGGAAGGGCTCCACGCCGCCCCAGCTTCCGTGCGCGGCCAGGGGGGCCAGGAGGAGGGAGTACACTTCTTCGCCGCGCGCGTGGTACTGGCGCATCACGCGCGAGCCGGCCGCGAAGCGCTCCCATGCGTCCGCGTCTTCCCAGACGGCGAAGAGGGCCCAGGTGCGGAAGTCCGGGACGGCGCTGAAGCCGATCCCCTGGCCCGTGCCCAGCAGGCGCGCGAAGCGGAGGCCCGGGGCGCGGGCCAGGAGGGGGCGCTGCGCGGCCATGTGCCACGCGCCCAGCGCCGCGCGGGCGGGGCTGTAGCGCACCACCGTGAGGGTGGCGACGGTGCTCACAGCCGCGCCAGCGTCCTCACGTCGTCGTCCATCCACTCCTGCTTCGTCCCCTCGCTGATCACCACCTGCAGCCTCCCCTGGCGGTCGATGCCGTACACGACGGCCGAGTGGGCGATCTCGGGGGCCGCGGGCGCGTGGCCCGTGTGCGCGCCGGCGCCCGGCGGGAGGGTGTAGGCGCCGTACCCCGCCATGGCGCGCGCCACCGAGGCGGAGTCGCCGGTGAGCCCCACCACCTGCGGGCCGAAGCGGGAGGCGTACGCCCGGAGCACCGGCGGCGTGTCGCGCGCCGGGTCGTTGGTCACCAGGAGGATGCGGACGTCCTCGCCGCGCGAGCCCAGCGCGCGCACCGAGCGCTGCAGGCGGGCCAGCGTGAGCGGGCAGATGTCCGGGCAGTGCGTGTAGCCGAAGAAGAGGAGCACGGGGTGGCCGCGGAAGGACGCCAGCGTCACCTCACGCTCCGTGTGGTCCGTCAGGGCGAAGTCCGGCGCGGGCCCCGTGTCTTCGTACGTGGTGCCGTGGAAGGCCGCGGCGCCCGGCCAGCGGACGTCGCATCCCGCCACCAGCGCGGCGCATCCCAGTGCCGCCGCCCAGAGGTACGGGCGGCGCTTGCCTTTCGCCATCGAAAGCTCTCCCTGTGTGGTTCGCGGCGGCGCAGGGCTTGCCCACGCCGCCAGGCCCGTAAATGTACACCGGGCCATGCGGTTGTGCCATTCGCGGCGGGGCGGCGCGCTTGTGGGGGGCGGGGCGCCGGGCTACGTTCCGCCCCCTCGGAGCGGGCAGGCAGGGGGCGTCCACGGAGGGGTGAGAGGATGGAGCTGGAGGAGCTGCAGCGGACGGTGTCCGCCGCGTTCGCGGAGCGCGAGCGCCTGAAGGATCCCGCCGTGCGCGACGCGGTGGAGCAGACCATCGCGCTGCTGGACACGGGGCGCGTGCGCGTGGCGGAGAAGGCGGACGGGGTGTGGCGCGTCAACGCGTGGGTCAAGGAGGCGATCCTCCTCTACTTCGCGCTGCGCCCGCTGGAGCCCATGGAGGCCGGCGACCTGCGCTTCTTCGACAAGATCCGCACGAAGACGGACCTGCAGGCGCAGGGGATCCGCGTGGTGCCGCCGGGCGTGGCCCGCTACGGCTCGTTCCTGGAGCCGGGGTGCGTGGTGATGCCCGGCTACGTGAACATCGGCGCCTACGTGGGCGCAGGGACGATGGTGGACACCTGGTCCAC
>DASVSA010000646.1:0-8756 GCA_036388335.1 Longimicrobium sp.
GGGGAAGAGCACCCTTTCCAAGGTGATCTCCGGCCACCCCGCCTACGAGGTGACGGACGGCGAGATCCTGTTCAAGGGCGAGAGCGTGCTGGACATGGAGCCGGACGAGCGCGCCCGCGCGGGGATCTTCCTGGCCTTCCAGTACCCGGTGGAGATTCCGGGCGTGTCCGTCGCCAACTTCATGCGCACGGCGCTCAACGCCAAGCGCGGCGAAGAGGTCGACATCTTCGACTTCCAGGAGGAGCTGGAGGGGCGGATGGGGATGCTGGAGATGGACCCGGCCTTCGCCACGCGCTCGGTGAACGACGGCTTCTCGGGCGGCGAGAAGAAGCGCAACGAGATCCTTCAGCTGGCCATGCTTGAGCCGCAGCTCGCCGTGATGGACGAGACGGACTCCGGCCTGGACATCGACGCGCTGAAGATCGTCACCAGCGGCATCAACAGCATCAAGGCGGAGCGGCAGGACATGGCCGTGCTCCTCATCACCCACTACCAGCGGATGCTCAACTACATCACGCCCAACGTGGTGCACGTGATGGTGGAAGGGCGCATCATCCGCTCCGGCGGCCCTGAGCTGGCGCTGGAGCTGGAGGAGCGGGGGTATGATTGGCTTCGTGAGGGCGCTGAAGTTTAAGGAGGAAAGTGCGTGAGTGCGTTAGTGCGTGAGTGCGCTAACTGCTGTTCAACGCACTCACGCACTCACGCACTAACGCACTTCTTCCGCTCCGCAGCCGGAATACACGCAGAAACTGGGAGTTCCCATGCCCGTCAACGAAAGCGTCGCCGCACTAAACCTGGACGAGTACAAGTACGGGTTCCGCGACGAAGAGAACTACATCTTCAAGAGCCGCAAGGGGCTGGACGAGGACATCGTCCGCGAGATCAGCCGCCAGAAGGACGAGCCGCAGTGGATGCTGGACGCGCGGCTCAAGGCGCTGAAGCACGCCCTCAAGCGGCCCTGGCCCACCTGGGGCGGCGACCTCAGCGGGCTGAACTTCGAGGACATCTACTTCTACATCCGGCCCAGCGAGAAGACGGGGCGGACGTGGGACGAGGTACCCGAGAACATCAAGAACACCTTTGAGCGCCTGGGGATTCCGGACCAGGAGCGCCGCATCCTGGCCGGGGTGGGCGCCCAGTACGAATCCGAAGTCGTGTACCACTCCCTCAAAAAGGAGTGGGAGGACGCCGGCGTCATCTTCAAGGGGATGGACGACGGCCTGCGCGACCACGAGGACATCGTGCGCCAGTACTTCGGCACCGTGGTGCCCTACCGCGACAACCTGTTCGCGGCGGTCAACACGTCGGTGTGGTCCGGCGGGTCGTTCGTGTACATCCCCAAGGGGGTGAAGCTGGACATGCCCCTGCAGGCGTACTTCCGCATCAACGCGGAAGCGATGGGACAGTTCGAGCGCACGATGATCATCGTGGAAGAGGGCGCCCAGATCCAGTACATCGAAGGGTGTACCGCCCCCACGTACGCCCAGGACTCGTTCCACTCGGGCGTCATCGAGATCATCGTCAAGGACAACGCGCGCTGCCGCTACACCACCATCCAGAACTGGTCGCACAACGTCTACAACCTGGTGACGCAGCGCGCCATCGTGGGCCGCAACGGCACCATGGAGTGGGTGGACGGCAACCTGGGCAGCAAGCTCACGATGAAGTACCCCTCGTGCTACCTGAACGGCGAGGGCGCGCGCGGCGAGATCCTCTCCATCGCGTACGCCGGGCCGGGGCAGCACCAGGACGCGGGCGGCAAGGTGGTGCACAACGCGCCGCACACCAGCAGCCGCATCGTGAGCAAGAGCATCTCGCGCGGCTCGGGGCGCTCGTCGTACCGCGGGCTGCTCAAGGTGGAGGAAGGCGCCCACCACGCGCGCAGCAACGTGGAGTGCGACGCCCTGCTGCTGGACGAGGAGGCACGTACGGACACCTACCCGTACATCGAGATCAACGACCCCACCTCGCAGATCGGCCACGAGGCCACGGTGTCGAAGATCGGCGACGAGCAGCTCTTCTACCTGATGAGCCGCGGCCTCTCCGAAGACGAGGCCGCGACCATGGTGGTGCGCGGCTTCATCGAGCCGATCGCCAAGGAGCTCCCGCTGGAGTACGCGGTGGAGCTGAACCGGCTGATCGAGCTGGAGATGGAAGGAAGCGTAGGATGAACCGAAGTGCGTGAGTGCGTTGGTGCGTGAGTGCGGAAGACCCCGCGCTCGCGCACTTGCGCCTTCCGCACCCACGGCCGTAACGCACTCACGCACTTACGCACTAACGCACTTTTCTACCGACCGGATCCCCGTGACGAATACATCCGTAGCCGCCGAGTCCGTCGGCGTCTTCACTCGCGACCAGGTGGAGATCCTTTCCGCCCGCAAGGTAGAGGCGGACTGGCTGCGCGCGGCGCGGCAGCAGGCGTACGGCGCGTTCGCCGAGACGCCCATGCCCACCACGCAGTCCGAGGAGTGGCGCTACACCGACATCGGCCGGATGCTGAAGCTGGATGTGCTCTCCTTCGCCGACGAGGCGGCGCCCGCGGCTTCCGTGGACGCGCTGCCGGCCGCCCTCCAGGCGCTGGTGGCCGAGTCGGCGGGCGAGGGCGGCGCGCGCGCGGTGCAGGTGGACGCGTCGGTGGTGCTGCGCGAGCTGCCGGCCGAGCTGGCGGCGCAGGGCGTCGTCCTGACCTCGCTGGAGGCGGCGGCGCGCGAGCACCCCGAGCTGGTGCAGCGCCACCTGGGGAGCGCCGTGACGCCCGCGGAAGGGAAGTTCGCCGCCATGAGCAACGCCTTCTGGAGCGGCGGCTTCTTCCTGTACGTCCCCGGGAACGTGCGGGTGGAGACGCCGGTGCGCCTCTTCCGCTGGATGACCGGCGCGGGCTCGGCGTCGTTCGGGCGCCTGCTGGTGGTGGCCGAGGCCGGCGCCGAGATCGCCATCGTGGACGAGCTCGCCTCCGGGGCGATGTCGTCGCCCACCCTTTCGGTGGGCGCCGCGGAGATCGTGGCCGAAGAGGGCGCCAAGGTCACCTACGTGTGGGTGCAGCGCTTCGGCGCGGGGGTGGCTCACCTGTCCACGGACCGGCTGGTGGCCGGGCGCGACGCCAGGATCACCACGCTCTACACCACGCTGGGCGCCGACCTCTCGCGCGCGGACGTGCAGTGCCGCCTGCAGGCGCCGGGCGCGCACGTGGACATGCTGGGCGTGTACATCGCGCAGGGCACCCAGCACTTCGACAACGAGACGCTGCAGGACCACATCGCCCCGCACGCCTCCAGCAACCTGCTGTTCAAGGGGGCGCTGCAGGACACGGGTCGCTCGGTGTTCCGCGGGCTGATCCGCGTGCACCCCAAGGCCCAGCGCACCGACGCGTACCAGACCAACCGCAACCTGCTGCTGAGCCTGGGTGCCCGCGCCGACTCCCTCCCCAACCTGGAGATCCAGGCCGACGACGTGCGCTGCTCGCACGCCGCCACGGTGGGGCAGCTGGACGAGGAGGAGCTCTTCTACCTCCTGTCGCGCGGCATCCCGCGCAGCGAGGCGGTGAGGCTGGTGGTGTTCGGGTTCTTTGGCGAGGTGCTGGACCAGCTCCCGCTGGAGTCGGTGCGGACCGAGCTGGTGCGCGCGGTCGAGCTGAAGCTCGCGCGCCAGGGTCTGTAGGCCGTGGCGTGGGTGCGGGCCGCCTCGGCGAGCGAGGTGGCGGAGGCGTCGGCGATCGACGTGGAGCTGAACGGGAAGCGGATCTGCCTGGCGCGCGTGGACGACGAGTTCTACGCGCTGCTGGACAACTGCTCCCACCGCGACTTCCCGCTCTCGCCGGGCGAGGTGGACCCGGACGACTGCACCATCACCTGCGAGTGGCACGGCGCCATCTTCGATCTGAAGACGGGCGAGCCGCAGTGCCCGCCCGCCGTGCGCCCGGTGCCGGTGTTCCAGACGCGTGTGGAGAACGGGTCGGTTTTCGTGGACATTCCCGCCGGATGATCTCACACAGAGGCACAGAGGCACAGAGGAAAGAAGGGGGAGGATGGGCGATTTGCTGATGGAAGCAGGGCTGGATGCGGAGGTGCTCCGAGCGGATTTCCCGATCCTCCAGCAGGAGGTGAACGGGCATCCGCTGGTGTATCTGGACAACGCGGCGTCCACGCAGAAGCCGCGGGCGGTGATCGAGGCGATGTCCGGCTACTACGAGCGCGACAACGCAAACGTGCACCGCGGGGTCCACACGCTTTCCGTGCGCGCCACGGACGCGTTCGAGGCGGCGCGGGAGAAGGTGGCGGCGCTCTTTGGGATCCAGGACACGGCAGAGCTGATCTGGACGCGCGGGACCACCGAGGCCATCAACCTGGTGGCGTGGAGCTGGGGGCTCGCCAACCTGCGCGCCGGCGACGAGGTGCTCCTCTCCGTCATGGAGCACCACAGCAACCTGGTGCCCTGGCAGATGGTGGCCCAGCGCACGGGGGCGAAGCTCCGCTTCCTGGACGTCGATGACCAGCAGCGCCTGGACCTCTCGGGGCTGGACGACCTGCTCACAGGGCGCACCAAGCTGGTCTCCATCACCCACGTGTCCAACGCGCTGGGGACCATCAACCCCGTGCGCGAGATCGCGGAGCGGGCGCACGCGGTGGGCGCGCTGATGATGGTGGACGGCGCCCAGTCCGCCCCCCACCTGCCGGTGGACGTGCCCTCGCTGGGGTGCGACTTCTACGCGTTCAGCGGCCACAAGATGTGCGGGCCCACGGGCACGGGCGGCCTGTGGGGGCGGCGCGAGGTGCTGGAGGCGATGCCGCCCTTCCACGGCGGCGGCGACATGATCGAGTGGGTGGAGCTGGAGCACTCCACCTACGCGCCGCTCCCCAACCGCCTGGAGGCGGGGACGCCTCACATCAGCGGCGCGGTGGGGCTGGCCGCCGCGGCGGAGTACCTGGCCGGGATCGGGCGCGACGCCATCCTGGCGCACGAGCGGATGCTGCTGGGCTACGCGCTGGAGCGGATGTCCGAGATCCCGGACCTCACCGTCTTCGGCCCGCGCGACCCGGCGGAGCGCTCGGGGGTGATCTCCTTCACCCTGGGCGACGTGCACCCCCACGACCTGGGCACCATCCTGGACGCCGAGGGGATCGCCATCCGCGCCGGGCACCACTGCGCCCAGCCGCTGATGCGCCGCATGGGCGTGGGCTCCACCGCGCGCGCCTCGTTCTACCTGTACAACACGACGGACGACGTGGACCGGCTGATCGCCGGGCTTCATCGCGCGCGCAAGCTGTTCGGCCTGTAGGAGATCCCATGTCCATGCCGCTCGAGTCGGTCTACCAGGAGCTGATCCTGAAGCACTACCGCTCCTCCGCTCACCGCGGGGAGGTGGATCAGCCGGACGCGGTGGTGGCGGAGAGGAACCCGCTGTGCGGCGACGACATCTTTCTCACCGTACGGGTGCGCGAGGGGATCGTGGAGGACGTGCGCTTCTCGGGGCACGGGTGCGCCATCTCGCAGGCGGCGGCTTCGATGATGTGCGAGCACGCCGTGGGCAAGTCGTGGGACGAGATCCACACGGTGGCGAACCGCTTCCGCGACCTGGTGCAGGGGAACGAGGAGGCGGCCAGGGACCGCGCGCTCGGCGACATGCGCGCGCTGGCCGGCGTCTCCAGGCTGCCGCGCCGCGTGAAGTGCGCCATGCTCGGGTGGGACGCGCTCGCCGAAGCGGAGAAGAAGATCTCACACAGAGACACAGAGGCACGGAGTTGAGTCCCATCCCCTTGTTATGAGCGGAGTTCAGGGAAAGATTGCACGGTTCCGCGTGGCTCCACCTGAATGAGGGGATTCGGATGAACGGAAACGGGCGCAGGGTCGCCATCATCGACGGGTGCCGGACGCCCTTCGCGAAGTCGGGGTCGGACTTCAGGGACATGAACTCCACGCAGCTCGGCAAGATCGCCGTGCGCGAGCTCCTGTCGCGCACGGAGCTGGACGTGGAGCAGATCGACCACGTGATCTACGGCACCGTCATCCAGTCGGTGAAGGAGCCGAACATCGCGCGCGAGGTCACGCTGGGCTCGGGGATCCCGGCGCGCGTGCCGTCGTTCACGGTGGGGCGCGCCTGCGCGTCGAGCAACCAGGCGATCACGTCGGGGGCGGAGCAGATCCTGTCCGGGCAGGCGGACGTGGTGATCGCCGGCGGCGCGGAGTCGCTCACCGACATCCCGATCCTCTTCTCCCCCGAGTTCCGCAACGCGCTGGTGCGCGCGTCCAAGGCCCGCTCCTTCCCCGAGCGGCTGAAGGCGTTCACCTCGCTGCGCCCCAAGCACCTGGGCCCCATCACCCCGGCCATCGCCGAGCCCACCACCGGGCTCACCATGGGCGAGTCGGCCGAGCAGATGGCGCAGCAGAACGGGATCAGCCGCGAGGAGCAGGACCGCTGGGCGCTGCGCTCGCACCAGCTGGCCGCCGCCGCCACCGCCGACGGGCGCCTGACGGCCGAGATCGCCCCGGCGTACATCCCGCCCAAGTACGACAAGGTGCTCCAGCAGGACAACGGCATCCGCGCGGACACCTCGCTGGAGAAGCTGTCGTCGCTGCGCCCCGTGTTCGACAAGCGCTACGGCACGGTGACCGCCGGCAACGCGTCGCCGCTGACGGACGGCGCGTCGGCGGTGCTGCTGATGAGCGAGGAGAAGGCGGCGGCGCTGGGATACAAGCCGCTGGGCTTCATCCGCGGCTACGCGTACGCGGCGCTCGACCCCGGCGACCAGCTGCTGCAGGGCCCGGTGTACGCCGCCCCGGTGGCGCTGAAGCGCGCGGGGCTCACCATGAAGGACATCGGCCTGCTGGAGGTGCACGAGGCGTTCGCCGCCCAGGTGCTCTCCAACCTGCAGTGGTTCGACTCGGACAAGATCGCGCGCGAGCGGCTGGGCCTCGACAAGGCCATCGGCATCCCGCCCGAGGACCGCATCAACGTGATGGGCGGCTCCATCGCCATCGGCCACCCGTTCGGCGCCACGGGCGGGCGCATCACGGTGACCCTGCTCAACGAGCTGCGCCGCCGCGGTGAGCAGTTCGGGATGATCAGCGTGTGCGCGGCGGGCGCGCTGGGCTTCGTGATGATCGTGGAAGCGGCACCCTGAGAAGAAGTGCGTGAGTGCGTTAGTGCGTTAGTGCGCTTTTGTGAACGCACTCACGCACTCACGCACTAACGCACTCACGCACTTTACACCGCATGTTCGCGGAAGAGACGCAGCCGCAGCGCCGCGCGGTCGGTGAGGCGCTCGGCGGGCCAGCCCTCGGCGTACTCGGCGACGGCCAGGGCGATCTCGGCGCGGACGGTGCGCCAGGGGGTGCGGCCCCGGCGGAGGTCGGCGATCCACCAGCCGGGTACCAGGTCGGCCAGGGCAAAGAGGTCGGCGGTGCGCTCGGGGAGGGCCATGTACCCCTCGTCGGCAAGGAAGACGGCGCCATCGGTGTCGCCGGCCATCACGTGCGCCAGCTCGTGGCGGAGCGCGAACCAGCGGTCCGTGCGCTCGGCGTGGCGGCTCACGAAGATGGGGTAGACCCCGGCGCAGCGCGGCAGCGTCATGGCCACCGTGCTGGAGCGAAAGGGAAAGATCTCCACGTGGCACCCCGCCGCGGCCAGCAGGCGCGACACCTGGTCCGTGCGCATGGGCGCCGTGGCGCCCGCGTACTCCCCCACCCAGCGGCGCGCTTCGCCCACCAGGCGCAGCGTGGCCGCGAGAACTCCGCCGTCATCAGCTTTCGCCATTCTCCACGCGGTCCCGCAGCTCGTACCACCAGTCGGGAAGCACCCCGCGCGCCGTGAGCATGCGGCGCAGCCCCTCCAGCGCGTCCAGCTTCCGGTGCCGCTCCTGCCCCGCCGGCCCGATCCCCTCCACGAAGCGCGTCACGGCGTCCAGCGACGCAAAGACGTCTTCCGCGCCCGCCTGCTCCGCCTCCGGCTCGGATGCGCGCTCGGGCTCCGCCGGCACCGGCGACTCGCCGCGCCCCGTGCGGATCCACTCCGACGACGCGCCGCACAGCTCCGCGATGCGCTCCAGCGTGTAGGCGTGAGGCACCGCGCCCCCCGTCTCCCACCGGGCGATGGACCCCGAGTGGACCCCCAGCATCTCCGCCAGCTGAAGCCGGTCCCACCCGCGGCGCTCGCGCAGGGCTCGCAGGCGGTAGCCCACGGCGATCCTCTCTTTCTCAGTCATCGCGCCCGTACAGATTCCGAAGTTGCCGTTGACACCCGGCCGTGGATGTGTAGATTTGTCAAAAGCGTTAACAACATCCACGGCTCGCGTATAAAGTGAGTACCGTGACTCCTTTGCGCAAGTGTGGCGTGCGGCGACGCCGCCGCGCGGGCGCGAACCCGGCCTCAGGAGGAGGCACCATGGACGAACCGGAGAACGATCCCCCCCTTCCGCTCCGCCGCCGGCGACTGGCGGCGGTCCCTCCCGACCCGCGGGCCGCGGCGGACGTGCAGGTGCTGCTGCGCGTGGCCACGAGCTGCCCCCGTTGCGGCACCCGCCCCGCCCTGCGCGTGACGCAGGCCATGGTGCGCGCCCTGGCCGGCTCCGAGGCCGGCGTGCGGCTGGGGACCTACCAGTGCCAGCGGCGCGGGTGCGGCGCCATCTACGACCTGGAGGCCGGCGCCTACCTGCGCGCCGGGTGACATCCTGAGCGGGACCCGGCGAGGAGGTGCCCGGCCTTTCCGCGAGTCCCGGAGACCGAAATACCCCCGAAGATAAACACCACGGCGATGACCGGGA
>DASVSA010000647.1:0-4280 GCA_036388335.1 Longimicrobium sp.
GAGGAACAGCTACGACTTCGAGCGGGTGCCGGGGCCGCGCCTGGAGAGGGGGCTCAGGATGGTGTACTTCCACCCGCGCGGCACGGGGAAGTCCGAGCGGCCGGCGAGCGGGGACTACGCCATCGCCACGATGGTGGAGGACATCGAGGGGCTGCGGAAGGTGCTCGGGGTGCCCAGGATCGCGCTGGTCGGGCACTCGTTCGGGGGGATGATGGCGCTGGAGTACGCGGCGAAGTACCCCGGGCGCGTGTCGCGGATCGTGTTCGCGGACGGGATGTGGGACACCGCCCTCCAGTGCCGCGGCCGGCGCGAGCGGCTGATCCGCGCGTACCCGGCGCTGCGCGAGCGCATCCTGGCGGACACGCTGGACGAGCAGGGGAAGCGGCGCAGCGACTGCGACCTGGAGTTCCGCGTGCTGCGCGGTCCGGAGCGCGAGGCGTTCAACGACGCGGGTGTCTTCCGCGACACCCTGGCGCGCAACCGGCTCGCGGAGCTGGACCGGGCCAGCGGGATGCCCAACACGGGCGAGATGGGCCGCGCCCTCTTCCGCGCCGGCCTCCTGCAGTACCGCTTCACCCGGCTGGACCGCGTCACCATGCCCGTGCTGGTGCTCGCGGGCCGCTACGACGGGGTGGGCGGGATGGATGCCTGGCGCACACTCGCCCGGCGGCTCCCCGACGCGCGCTTCGTGGAGCTGCCGGAGAGCGGGCATTTCGCCTACCTGGACGAGCCGGAGCGGTTCGCGCGAGAGGTGATCGGGTTCCTCAACTGATTGGGCTCACACAGAGGCACAGAGGCACAGAGGCACAGAGACGAAGTCATCTCTGTGCCTCTGTGTCTCTGTGTGAGATCTCTTGACGGAGCGGGGGCGGCGAGTATATTCACCCATAAGGGTGAACATTGGAGGGGGGCATGGTGACGAGGGCGGGACTGGACCAGACGCTGATGGCGCTCGCGGATCCCACGCGGCGGTCGATCCTGGACCGGCTGGCGAGGGGGCCGGCGCGGGTGACGGAGCTGGCGGAGCCGTTCGACATCTCGCTGAACTCCGTCTCCAAGCACATCCGCATCCTGGAGCGCGCGCGGCTGGTGCGGCGCAGGAAGGAAGGGCGGGAGCACATCCTCACCATCAACCCGCAGCCCATGGACGAGGTGGCGGAGTGGATGGACCGGCAGCGGGTGCTGTGGACGAGCCGGCTGGACGCGCTGGAGGCGGCGCTCCGGGCGGAGGACCGGGCGAAACTCACGGGAGACAAGGGATGACGACCCACGAAGAGTACGGCACCGCCACCGCGCCGGGCACGGTGAGGATCGAGCGCTTCCTCCCCGGGCCGCTGGAGCGCATCTGGGCGTACCTCACCGAAAGCGAGAAGCGGCGCAGGTGGCTGGCGGCGGGCGAGATGGAGCTGCGGGTGGGCGGCAGCGTGGAGCACCACTTCGTGCACTCGGAGCTGTCGGCCGAGAAGCACCCGTCGGCGAAGTACGAGGGGTTCGAGGAGGGGCACAGCGTGTTCGGCACCGTCACGCGCTGCGACCCGCCGCGACTGCTGAGCTACACCTGGGGCGACGCCGCCGAGGACAGCGAGGTCACCTTCGAGCTGGAGCCGCGCGGCGACGACGTGCTGCTGGTGGTCACGCACCGCCGCCTGCGCAGCCACGCGGAGATGTGCAGCGTGGCCGGCGGGTGGCACACGCACCTGGGAATCCTCATCGACCACCTGGAAGGCCGCCCGCCGCGCGGCTTCTGGTCCAGCCACGCCGCGGTGGAGGCCGAGTACGCCCGCCTCCTGGCCGACGCCGCCCCCCGGTAGCTCATCCACGGACACTACGGAGACCCCATATGCAGATCAAGCTCAACAGCGTGTTCGTGGACGACCAGGAGAAGGCCGCTCAGTTCTACACGGGCGTGCTCGGCTTCGTGAAGCGGCACGACATCGACATGGGCGGCCCCCGGTGGCTGACCGTTTACTCGTCCGAGGCGCCGGACGGCGCCGAGCTTCTCCTGGAGCCGAACGGGAACCCCGCCGCGCACGTCTACCAGAAGGCGATCTACGACCAGGGCATCCCGGCGACGGCCTTCGCGTCGGCAGACGTCCACGCGGAGTACGCGCGGCTGAAGGCGCTCGGCGTCGTCTTGCGCGGCCAGCCGAGGGCGATGGGCGAGACCACCGCGGTCGCGTTCGAGGACACCTGCGGCAACCTCATCCAGCTCTACCAGGGCTAGGTTGCAGACGGGAACGGATGTACTAAGATTTCACACAGAGGCACAGAGACACGGAGAAAAAGAGGACTCCTCCGTGTCTCTGTGCCTCTGTGTGAGCCCCGTGTCGATTCCGCGGAGCTTCGTTCGACGCAGAGGTAGAAAGCGGTTCCGATCCACTACACAGACGAGGATACGACGATGCGAGTGATGGTTCTTGTGAAGGCGACGGCGGATTCCGAGGCCGGTGTGATGCCCTCGACGGAGCTGCTGGCCGAGATGGGGAAGTTCAACGAGGAACTGGTGAACGCGGGCGTGATGGTGTCCGGCGAGGGGCTCCATCCGACCTCCAGGGCGAAGCGCGTACGCTTCTCCGGCAAGGACCGCACGGTGATCGACGGGCCGTTCGCCGAGACCAAGGAGCTGGTCGCCGGGTTCTGGGTGTGGCAGGTGAAGTCGATGGACGAGGCGGTCGAATGGCTGAAGCGCAGCCCCTTCCAGGACGGCGAGCTCGAGATCCGGCCGGTGTTCGAGGCGGAGGACTTCGGCGAGGAGTTCACCCCGGAGCTGCGCGAGCAGGAAGACCAGCTCCGGGAGCGGATCGCGGCGCAGCAGTAGTAAAAGCAGTCTCGCACGGGGACACGGAGGCACGGAGGAGAACTTCTTCTCTGTGCCTCCGTGTCTCTGTGCGAGACTTGCTGTTAAGTTACAGGGTTGCCAAAACGAACCCACGCGCTGCCCGAGCTGACTTGATCGTCCTGCACGCCTGCTGGAGCCATCCCACCCTGCGAGTGTGGGGCGAATCGTCGTACCGGCGCCCCGGGGTGCGGCGCCGCGCCGCCGTCCACCCGGCGGCCAAGGCGTGGCCCCACCCTTTCGCGGCCGAGTGGGGCCCGCTTCACGACGCGGTGGAGGCCGTGGGGCTCGCCCAGTGGAAGGACGCGTCCCGCGCGGACCTCACCCTGCGCCTCCCGTCGTACCCGCGCAGCCCGCAGCCGTCGCCCCAGGCCCACCGCTTCGAGTCCGCCGAGACGGGCGAGGAGATCGAGGGGACGGGGCTGTGGACGGTGCCCGCCGTGTACCTGTCCGGCAGGACCTCCGCGGCGCTGGACTTCCTGCTGGCGCTCCCCGCCGCGCCGCCGCAGGGCGTGGCCATCGGCGACACGCTGCGGGGGCTGGCGGAGGCGGCCAAGCTGGCGCTGGAGCTGGTGGCGAGGGGGCGCGTGGTGCCCGTGCTGGACGGCGCCTCCGCGCGGGGCGGCGAGGCGGCGTGGCGCCCGGTGCTCACCGATCCCGCGGACCAGGCTCACTTCGAGGCGCTGGTAAGGGCCCTCCCCGGCGCCTGCTGGGCGGCGGAGCCCGCGCACGAGGACGACGGCGCCGCAGGGTTCGTGCGGGCGCTGGTGGACAGCTGCGTGCGCCAGGGGCTGGCCAACCACAAGCTGGCGCCCATGCGCCGCGGACGCCGCCCCGTGGCCGAGCAGTGGCTGAGGGCGCTGGCCGAGCGGTCCGGCTCCTTTACCTCCGAGGGCGGCGGGGCGGAGACGCTCCAGGCCGCGCTCGCCGCCTGGTCGCGCCCCGTGGCGCCCGCCAGCCGCGGGGGCGTGAGGACCTGCTTCCTCCTCACCCCGCCGGACACAGACGCTTTGGCCGCAGCGGAGGTTGAGGCGCCGGCGGCTACGAACGGCACGGCAGCGCCGGAGGCGGAGGTCACGACGACGCCGGAGGCGCCCTGGCGGCTGGAGTTCCTCCTGCAGTCGGTGGACGACCCCTCGCTCCTGGTGCCCGCGGGCGAGGTGTGGCGCACGAGCGGGCCGCTCCCCATCCTGCGCGGCACCGTGGCCGACCCGCAGGAGCGGCTGATCGGAGACCTGGGACGGGCGCTGCGCCTCTTTCCGCCGCTGGAGCCCGCGCTGCGCACCGCGCGCCCCACCGGCGTGGACCTGGACGCGGAGGCGGCGTACCGCTTCCTGCGCGAGGGCGCGCCGCTGCTGGCGCAGGCCGGGTTCGCCGTGCGCGTGCCCGCCTGGTGGACGCGCCCCGCCACGCGGCTGGGGGTGAAGCTGCGCGCCCGCCCCAC
>DASVSA010000648.1:0-2606 GCA_036388335.1 Longimicrobium sp.
GCTCGTCGCGGGTGCGCCACACCACCACGCGCGACTCGGTGCCCGGCCCGCCGCGCAGCACCACCGCCATCCGCTCGCCGTCGGGCGACACGGCGGGGTCGCCGGTGCTCCAGCTCAGCCGCTGCACGGTGTCGCCCGCGATGGGCCCGCCCACCGCCGCCATGCGCCCGCGCGCCTCCAGCGCCCGCGCCGTTACATCCACCGTGAACAGCCCGTACAGCTCCTGCGGCGGCCCGCCGAAGACCCCCGCGAACGCCTCGGGGAACGACCGGCTCTGCCGCGCGCTCAGCCGGCGCCACAGGTGCTCCAGGCTCTCCTCGCCGCGCCGCGCCACCAGCCATTCCAGGAAGGCCGAGCCCACCAGGTAGGCCATGCTGGGCCCCTGGAAGGCGTTGGACTGGCTGAGCTGCGGGTAGGTGGGGAGGCGCCCCTCCAGCGCCCACTGGCGGATCACCGCGGCGCGCAGGGCGCTGTGCGGCCTTCCGCTGCCGGTGAGGCGGCCCTCCACGTAGGTGGCGAATCCCTCGGTCACCCAGCGCGGCGCCCTGCGCGCCACCGGCCCCACCCGCACGGGAGCCAGGCGCGTCCTCAGCGCCTCCGCCGGGTTGCGCGAGGGGCGCGTGAGGTGGGCGATGTGGGCGAACTCGTGGATGATGAGCTGCTCCCCCGGCCCGCGGTTGTGCCCGATGTTGGAGCGCGGGTCGGGCGGCGTGGGCCACAGGGAGATGGTGGGCTCGTCCAGGAACGAGTACGCGCTCCCGTTGGCCGAGGACGAGGGGTCCTCCACGATGATCCGCACGCGGCGGCCGGGGGCGTACCCCACCACGCCGCGCACGCTGTCGTGCACCGCCTCCAGCCGCGAGACGACGTCCAGCGTCCACGCGGACATCTCGGCGGGGTAGTGGACCTCGAAGTGCTCGGTGCGCACGGTGCGCCAGTCCAGCCAGGCCCGGGTGAACACCTGCGCATGCCCGGTACGGGAGAAGAGCGCGGCCAGGAGCGCGGCCGCGCAGAACAGCGTCTTTCGCATGGATGTGGGATTCGCGCGACTTGCGGCACGTGCCGGGGAGGCACGGTGGAGCCTGTGCTGTGGACCCCGTTGCCCTGCGAAAGGTTCCGGGGCCGGGAGAGGATCTTATCTCACACGGAGGCACAGAGACACGGAGAAAACTACTGCCGGCTCCCCGCCGTCACCATGGGGAGACGCAGGGAGAAGAGGGTGCCGTCCGCGGTGCTCTCGGCGGTGATCTCGCCGCCGTGCTCGTGGATGATGCGGCGGCTGATGGCCAGGCCCAGGCCCGTCCCCTCGTCGGCGGGCTTGGTGGTGAAGAACGGCTCCCAGATGTGCGGGAGCGCGTGGGCGGGGATGGGGGGGCCGTCGTTGAAGAAGGTGACGAGCACCGCCTCCTCCGCCTCGGACGCGGCGATGCGCAGGGTGCGGCCGCCGTCGCGCAGCGCCTGCTCGGCGTTGATCAGGAGGTTGAGGAAGACCTGCTGGAGCTGGCCCGCGTCGCCAAAGACGGGGAGCGGATCGTCGGGGAGCTCCAGCGAGGCGCGCACGCCGCCCGTGGTGAGGTGGCGCTCGCGCAGGGCGTAGGTGGCGCGCAGCACCCCGCCCACGTCCACCGTGCCCCGCTCGCGCGGGCGGCGCCGCACGAAGCCCAGCACGTCGCCCACGATGCGGCGGCAGCGCTCCACCGCGTCCAGGATCTCGCGCAGCCCGGCGGCGCTCCCCTCGTCGGGCGCGCGGCGGAGGAGGAGCTGGGCGTGCGCGCCGATCACGGCCAGCGGGTTGTTGAGGTCGTGCGCCACGCCGCCCGCCAGCAGCCCCAGCGTGGAGAGCTTGTCGTGCTCGCGCAGGTGGTCCTCCATCCGCCGGTGGTGCTCGGCCAGGCGGCGGACGCGGAGCTGCGCCCCGATGCGCGCGCGGATTTCGGCGCCGCGAAAGGGCTTGGTGAGGTAGTCGTTGGCCCCCGCGTCGAAGGCCGCGTACACGCTCTCCGGGTCGGTGCGCGCCGTCACCATCAGGATGGGAAGCTCCAGCGCGTCCCACCGCTGGCGGGCGTGGTGGCACACCTCCAGGCCGCTCATCCCGGGGAGCATCCAGTCCAGCAGCATCAGGTCCGGCGGCCCGTGCTCCTCCAGCGATCGGATCGCGGAGGGACCGTCCACCACCACCTCCACCTGGTAGCCCACCTGCCGCAGCAGCGTGCGCAGCACGTGCCCCGACGGCGCGTCGTCTTCCACGATCAGGATGCGCCCGTGGGGCGGGTCCTCGCGTGGCTCCAGCGGGGAAACGAAGTGCGTGAGTGCGTCAGTGCGTGAGTGCGTCAAAAGCATGTCCGGGTTCTCGTCCGCGCCTCCGCGTGAGCGTCGCCGACGGCAGCGGGCACGCCGGAAATGCGGGGATCGATCGTGTGGGTAGCCGAAGTTCAGTAACGCACTCACGCACTAACGCACTCACGCACTTCATCCCAGCAGTGGAACCGGGTCCGCCAGGCGCCCGCGGAGGGCGGCGGCGTCCAGGGCCAGGAGGGGGAGGATGGAGTCCGCGGCGACCTGGCGGCGCTCGGTGGTGAAGACGCGGAACGCGCGCGCCGTGTAGT
>DASVSA010000649.1:0-2661 GCA_036388335.1 Longimicrobium sp.
CGCCACGGGCCCCTGGTCCGAACACGCGGCGAGCGCCGCGACCAACCCGCCTAGCAGAACGATGTTCCTGCGGTTCATAATGGCCCTCCGAGGAGAAATGAGGTGGGATACACAGATCGTCATAAAACGATACTGCATCCACAAAGTTTCCGCAAATGTCTATTTCCGCCAGAGACACAGAGGCACAGAGACGAAGTCATCTCTGTGCCTCTGTGTCTCTGTGTGAGCCCGCTGTTATCGGTTCGAGGCTTCCCTCGACAGCCGGTACATCTCGGCGGCGCGCTCGGGATTGCCCTTGCGGTCGTACGCGATCCCCATGGCGTAGTAGGCGCGCGAGTTCTCCGGCTGCAGCCGCACGGCCTCCTCCAGCGCCTCGATGGCCGCGTCGGACTCCGCCATCTGGTTGAGCGACTCGCCCAGCACCAGGTGCGCGGCCACGGAGGTGGGGTCCAGCTCCACGGCGCGGCGCAGCGAGGTGGCGGCGGCGGCGTACACGCCCCGCTTGTAAAGGGCGGTGCCGAGCTGCAGGTGGACGTCGAACGAGTCGGGAGCCAGGCGCAGGGCGCGGCGCAGCTCCTTCTCGGCCGCGTCGAACTTGCGCTGCGCGGCCAGCGCGGTGCCCAGCCCCGTGATGGCCGGCACGTAGTCCGGGCTGGCGGCCAGCACGGCGCTGTACGCCTCCGCGGCGTCGGCGGCGCTCCCGGCCGCGGCCAGCTCGTCCGCGCGCTCCAGGCGGGCGAGGAGCGCGTCGTCGAGCGGCTCGTCCACCACGGCGGCGCGCGCCGGCGCGCGCCGGGGCCCACGCGTGGCACGCGCGCCCTCCGCCTCCGCCTCGGGCGGAGCGTCGTCTGCCTCTGTCTCTCTGCTATTCCGAACCATCATCCACCCTGGTTGCGCGGGGGAGCTCCGCCCCTCCCCCCTGCTGGTCCTCCGGCTGCCCCGTCTCGTCCAGCACCCACCTCCGGTACGCCTCCGACACCCCGGCCAGCGGGGCGGCCAGCAGCTCCGGCACCTTGTACGGGTGAAGCTCCGCGGCCCGCCTGAAGAGGCGATCCACGAGGCCGCGGCGCGTCTTGAGGAGCAGCTGCACCTCCGCCTCGGCCCTCACCTCCCCCTCCCAGCGGTACACCGACGTCACACCCGGGATCACCGTGGCGCAGGCGGCCAGCCGCTCCTCCACCAGCGCCCTCCCCACCCGCTCCGCCGCCGCCGCATCCGGCGCCGTCATGAACACCAGTGCCAGATCCGCGCCGTCGTGCATTCTGCTACGGCTCCAGCCCCGATCCGGCGGGGAGCGGGCCATCGTCGCCGGTGAGCTCGGCGAGTGTGGCGCGCGCGTGCGAGATGTGGCGCTGCGCCTGCGGCGAGGCGGGCGGCCGGGCCAGGAAGGCGCGCAGGTGGGCGATGGCCTCGTCGGTCTGCGCCTGCTGGAGCAGGAGGAAGGCCAGCCCGTAGTGAGCGCCCGACGCGTGCGGCTTCAGCTCAAGGACGCGGCGGTACGTCTTCATCGCCTCGTCGGTCATCCCGATGCGGGTGTAGGTCACCGCGATCTGCTGCAGGACGTCCGTGTCGTTCGGGCTGTCGCGCAGGGCGAGCCGGAACGAGGTGAGCGCCTCGTGGAACTTCTCGTCCTGCAGGAGGACGGTCCCTTCCTCGTAGTAGTCCGGATCCCTCGCGGCCGAGCCGGGTCGGCCGTTGATGATCTTGTTGAACCAGGACATTCCGGTTTCGAGAAGATTGGCGTGTGCTCGGGGACCGGACCGAAGCCAGGCGGAAGGGGCCCCCGGACGGCGAACGGAATCCGTCCGGCGAGGGCTCCCAAGTTACCCGCGGCGGGGGGGCGGCGCAACCGAGCCGATCACCGCCGCGACCCCTCGGGCGCCGCGCCGGGGGCGGGGCCCGCCCTCTTCGCCACCAGCACCCCTTCCTGCTCCAGCAGCACCTCCGCGCCCATCCCGCCCAGCGCCTCCGCGGCCCCCGCGGGCGCCGGGTCCAGCAGCAGCCGCGTCCCCGGCGCGAGCACCCGCAGCGCTTCCGCCAGGGGGATCTCCGCCGCCGCCGCGCCCGTCAGCGCCACCCCGCGCAGCATCCCGCCGCGCAGGGGGATGGACGGCCCGCCCGCCACCCGGCTCACCCCCGGCGCCTCGGGCCCCGCGGCGGGGCGCGCCGTGAGCGCCACCACCTCCAGCCCCGGGACCAGGGCGGCGATGCCCGGAGCAAGCTCCGCGCCGGGTCCCGCGACCAGCACCGTCCCCCCCGCCCCGGCGAGCCCCAGGAGCGCCGCGAGCCTCACCGCCGCGTCGGGATCGCTCGCGGACGAGGAGTCCTCCGCCCCTTCCGCCAGGCGCAGGTCCAGCACGCCGCCCTCCACCGCGTACATCTCGCGGCAGTTGGAGCAGCCGAGGCGCCCCTGCAGCACGCGCCGCTCCTCCACCCGGTCGGCCAGCAGGATCAGGCCGAACTCGGGTCCGCAGCGCGGGCAGGTGACGATGTCGGTCAGCAGGATGTGCATGGGTGCTGAGTCAGGTGCGGGCCGATAGGGGGCCCTCACCCCCCCCGACCCCCCTCCCCCAAACCGCTGGGGGAGGGGGGCGATTTCCACGGGTCCGCGCGGCGAGCCGGCTTCGTCGGGGCGGACGGGACGGGCAGACACGCGGGTCT
>DASVSA010000650.1:0-3279 GCA_036388335.1 Longimicrobium sp.
ATCGCGAACACGCAGATCTACATCCTGGACGGCCAGGGCGCCCCGGTGCCGGTGGGCGTCGCGGGCGAGATCCACATTGGCGGCGCGGGCGTGGCGCTGGGCTACCTGAACCAGCCCGAGCTCACGGCCGGGCGGTTCATCGAGGACCCGTTCCACGGCGGGCGGATGTACCGCACGGGCGACCTGGGCCGCTGGCTGCCGGATGGCACGGTGGAGTTCCTGGGCCGCAACGACTTCCAGGTGAAGCTGCGCGGCTTCCGCATCGAGCTGGGCGAGATCGAAGCACGCCTCGCCGAGCACCCGGAGGTGCGCGAGGTGGTCGTCCTGGCGCGCGAGGACGCGCCGGGCGACAAGCGCCTGGCCGCCTACTACGTGTCCGCCGAGGCGCTGGATGCCGAGGCGTTGCGTGCGCACCTGTCCGCCAACCTGCCGGGCTACATGGTGCCGGCGGCGTACGTGTGGATGGAGGCGATGCCGCTCACGCCGAACGGCAAGGTGAACCGCAAGGCGCTCCCCGCGCCCGAGGGCGACGCCTTCGCCACGCGCGTCTACGAGGCGCCCTTGGGCGAGATCGAGACGGCGCTTGCCGCCATCTGGGCCGAGGTGCTGGGCGTGGATCAGGTGGGCCGCCAGGACAGCTTCTTCGAGCTGGGCGGCCACTCGCTGCGCGCCGTGCGGGTCGTGTCTCGCGTGCGTCAGGACCTCGGGATCGAAGTCGCGCTGGGCGACCTCTTCCTGCACCCTGTGCTCGCCGACTTCGCGCGCGGGCTGGAGACCGCCGCTCGCGCCGACCTGCCCGCGATCGTACCCGCCGAGCGCGGCAGCCAGGTGGCGCTGTCGTTCGCACAGCAGCGTCTGTGGTTCCTGGAGCAGATGGGGGAGCTGGGCACGACGTATCACATGCCTACCCGCCTGCGCCTCAAGGGCCGGCTGGAACGCGTGGCGCTGGGCCGCGCGCTCGACAGGATCGTGGCTCGCCACGAGGCGCTGCGCACCGTATTCGCCGAGGTGGATGGCGAGCCGGTGCAGGTCATCACCCCGGCCGCCGAGAGCCGGTTCGCGCTCCTCGACTTCGACCTCAGCGGGCACGCGGAGCCCGAGACGGAGCTGCGCCGCGTGATGGCGGGCGAGAGCGCGCCGTTCAACCTCGCGCAGGGCCCGCTGATCCGTGGCCGCCTCGTCCGCATGGGCGAGGACGACCACGTGCTTGCCGTCACGATGCACCACATCGTCTCCGACGGCTGGTCCATGAGTGTGCTCACGCACGAGCTGAGCACCCTCTACGGCGCCTTCCTGCGCGGCGATGAAGATCCGCTTCCCGCGTTGCCGGTACAGTACGCGGATTACAGCGCGTGGCAGCGGAAGTGGGTGGACGGCGAGGTGCTCAAGCAGCAGGCGGATTACTGGAAGACGACGCTCGCCGGCGCGCCCGACGTGCTGGAGCTTCCGGCGGACCGTCCGCGCCCGGCGCGGCCGGACCACGCGGGTGCGGCGGTCGGGCTGGTGCTGGACGAGGAGCTCACGGCGGGGCTCCGGGCGCTATCGCAGCGCCACGGCACCACCCTGTACATGACGCTGCTGGCGGGTTGGGCCGCCGTGCTGGGCCGCCTCTCGGGTCAGGATGACCTCGTCATCGGCACGCCCACGGCCAACCGTGGGAGGAAGGAGGTGGAGGGGCTGATCGGCTTCTTCGTCAACACCCTCGCGTTGCGCATGGACCTGTCGGACGCGTCGGTGGCGGAGCTGCTGGGGCGGGTGAAGGCGCAGTCGCTGGGCGCGCAGCAGCACCAGGACATCCCCTTCGAGCAGGTGGTGGATCTCGTGCAGCCCACGCGCAGCATGGCGCACACGCCGCTCTTCCAGGTGATGTTCTCCTGGCACAACGCGGCGCAGGGCGGCCTGGAGCTTCCGGGCCTCACCCTCGCCTCTGCGGGCGCGGCCGGGACCGTCACGGCCAAGTTCGACCTCTCGCTCACGCTGCACGAGGCGGGCGACCGCATCGTCGGCGGGCTGGAGTACGCGACGGCGCTGTACGACGCCGCCACCATCGAACGCTACCTGGGCTACCTGCATCGCGTGCTGGAGGCGATGGCCGTCGACGAGATGCAGAGCGTGGCGCGTCTTCCGCTGCTCCCGGCCGCGGAGCGCCACCAGGTGATCGGGACGTTCAACGCCACGGCCGCCGAGTTCCCGGCCGACACCTCCGTACACGCGCTGTTCGAGGCGCAGGCGGAGCGTACCCCGGACGCAATCGCGCTGGTGTACGGCGATTGCTCGCTGACGTATGCGGAGCTGAACACCCGGGCCAACCGCCTCGCCCACCACCTCCGCGAGCGCGGGGTGGGTACGGATACGCGCGTGGCGGTGCTGGTGCCGCGCTCGGCCGAGCTGGTGATCGCGGAGCTGGCGGTGCTCAAAGCCGGCGCCGCCTACGTGCCGGTCGATCCCGCCTTCCCGGCCGAGCGCATCGCGTTCATGGTCGCGGACAGTGCCTCGCCGGTCGTGCTGGGCCGCGCGGCCGACGAGCTTCCGCAGCTCGGCGTGGAGCGCATCGACGTGGATGCGCTGCCCGAAGGCGCCACCGGCAACCCCTGCGTCCCGGTGGATGGCGGGGCGGCGGCGTACGTGATGTACACCTCCGGCTCCACTGGGGCGCCCAAGGGCGTGGTGGTGCCGCACCGCGCCATCGCGCGCCTGGTGATCAACAACGGCTACGCCCGATTTGGCGCCGAGGACCGCGTGGCCTTCGCCGCGAACCCGGCCTTCGACGCGACGACCATGGAGGTGTGGGCGCCGCTCCTGAACGGCGGGCGTATCGTGGTCATCGACCAGGACACGCTGCTGGACCCACAGCGCTTCTGCGCGGCGCTGCTCACGCACGGCGTGGACGTGCTGTGGCTGACGGTGGGCCTCTTCAACCAGTACGTGGAGGACCTCAGGCCCGCGCTCCCGCGCCTCCGCTACCTCATCGTCGGCGGCGACGCGCTGGACCCGCGCATCATCGCGCGCGTGCTGGAGGGCCACGCCCCGAAGCACCTGCTCAACGGGTACGGCCCCACCGAAACGACCACCTTCGCCATCACGCACGAGATCACCAGCGTGGCCGAGGGCGCGCGCAGCATCCCGCTGGGCCGTCCCATCGCGAACACGCAGATCTACATCCTGGACGGCCAGGGCGCCCCGGTGCCGGTGGGCGTCGCGGGCGAGATCCACATTGGCGGCGCGGGCGTGGCGCTGGGCTACCTGAACCAGCCCGAGCTCACGGCCGGGCGGTTCATC
>DASVSA010000651.1:0-8193 GCA_036388335.1 Longimicrobium sp.
GACGGACGGTGCCCGCTCCCGGCGCTGGTGCGGGCGGGGGGCGGGCGCGTGCGGGCGGCTCACTTCGGGGCGTACGACTACACGGCGGCGCTGGGGATCACCGCCGCCCACCAGCACCTGCGCCACCCCGCGTGCGACTGGGCGCGCCACACCATGCAGGCGGCCCTCGCCGGCACCGGCGTGCACTGGTCCGATGGCGCCACCACGCTCCTCCCCGTGGGCGCCGACGTGCACCGCGGGTGGCGCGTCCATCACGACGACGTGCGCCACGGCCTCGCCTCCGGCTTCTACCAGGGCTGGGACCTTCACCCGGCGCAGCTCGTCTCGCGCTACGCCGCCGTCTACGGATTCTTCCTGGAGGGACTGGACGCCGCCGGCGCCCGCCTGCGCAACTTCACCGAGCGCGCCGAGCAGGCCACGCGCGTGGGCAGCGCCTTCGACGACGCGGCGACGGGGCAGGGCCTCCTCAACTTCTTCCGCCGCGCGGTCGGCTGCGGCGCCATCACCCAAGAAGAGGCGGTCTCACACCGAGGCACGGAGGCACGGAGATGACTTCATCTCCGTGTCTTCGTGCGCGGTCAGTCTTTGGAAAGGGTGACCCGGTAGCGCGAGCCATCTCCAAAGGTGCGGTCGCCCTCCAGCCGTCCGTCGCGCACCACGAAGGGCATGTCGCGCACGAACGTGTCGGCGCTGTGCTGGAAGCGCACCGTGTCGCCGCGCAGCGACCAGAGGCCGGCCAGGCTCGCGTCCACGGGCTCCGTGGGGTCGGGGGCGAGCAGGCGGCCGGTGGTCGTGCTGTCCGCGTTCAGCGTGATCTCCAGCGACACGCCACGCGACAGGAAGTTGGTCGTGGTGCCGTTCTCGGACACGCTCAGCGTGGTGGCGCTGTAATCGCCCGTAATCGGCTCCGAGTCCGTTCCGCCATCGCAGGCGGCGAGGAGGGCGACGAGAAGCGCGAGGGAACGGGTGCGGTACTTCGGGGTCATGGATCGCTCCAGCGGGAGGGGTGGGATCAGGTGCAGCTCACCTGCTTCTGTCTGGGGAATGCGGGACCGTCCGGCGTTCTGACGGACGTGAGTGCGTGGAGTGCGTGGAGTGCGTTAGTGCGTGAGTAACAGCAGTAAAGCGCACTCACGCACTCACGCACTCACGCACTTCCTCCTTGTCAGAACCCGCCCGCTTGCGGCATTACCCTTCGTAGAACCCAGTATCCGCGGTCACCCTGAAGTCCCCCGCCGTGCTTCTTAGATCCTCGCTCGCCATCGCCAGCACCGTCGCCGTCATGGCGGTCCTGCCCCTGCGCGCCCAGACGGGCACCGTGTCCGGCACCATCCGCGACGCGGAGAGCTCCGCGCCCATCGCCGACGCCACCGTGACGCTGGATGGCGGGACGCACTCGGCGTTTCCCTCCGCGGGGTCGGCGTTCGTGCGCGGGACGCGCAGCACGCGCACCGGCGGCGCGGGGGAGTACCGCTTCAACGGCGTGGAGCCCGGCGACTACCGGCTCCACGTGCAGCGCCTGGGATACCGCTCGGCCACCGTGGAGGTGACGCTGCGCTCGCCCGCCGAGTCGCGCCTGTCGGTGGGGCTGGAGGTGCAGCCGGTGACGCTGAAGCCCATCCACGTCACCCCCGGGCAGGCGGCCCGCGACACGTACGGGCGGCGCACGGCCACCGGCGGCGGCGAGGAGGCGGGAGAGGAGCGGGTGGAGGCGGAGCGCGCCCGCCAGCGCACGCACCTGGCCAGCGACGTCCGCTCGGTCACGCACGCGGACGTGGAGGAGGGAGTCACCTTCGGCGAGACGGACCTGTTCCGGGCCCTTCAGCGGCTGCCGGGGGTGAGCACGCGCGACGAGTTCAGCGCCGAGCTGTGGACGCGCGGCGCGCAGTGGGACCAGACGCGCGTCTTCTTCGACGGGCTTCCCCTCTTCAACCCCGTGCACGCGGTGGGCTTCCTCTCCGCCGTGAACCCGGGCGCGGTGGGTGCGGCGGCGCTGCACCCCGGCGTGCAGCCGCTCTGGGCCCAGGGCGGCGCGGCCGGCGTGCTGGACCTGCGCTCGCGGCGCGGCCAGGGGAAGCTGGCCGGGGTGGGCGAGCTGTCGCTGGCCAGCAGCCGCATGGCGCTCGACGGCGCGTCGGAAGATGGCGGGACGTCGTGGATGATCGCCGGGCGGCGCACCTACCTGGACCTCCTCACCACCTTCGCGGAGAGCGTGCTGGGCTCGGACCGCACCTTTCGCTTCCCCGGCAGCTTCATGGACTTCGCGGGGCGCGTGGACCGGCGCGTGGGCGGCCTGGGGACGCTGGAGACGAGCGCGCTTCTGCAGCGCGACGCCTTCGGCTACGGGCCTGAGCTGCGCGAGCGCGACGTGCTCAACGGGGCCGCGTCGCGGAGCGTGTCGCTGGCCGCGCGCACCACGCTCCACGCGCGCCTGGGCGGGATGCGGACGAGCCACACGCTCGGCTTCAGCGGCTTCGGCTCGGCCACCCCCGGCCGGGCGGACGACGACGCCCCGTACGACGGGCAGCCGTACGACCGCTTCCCGGACCAGGAGCCCTCGCGCAACCGCATCCGCTACCTCAGCTTCGGCGGCGAGGCCGCGCCGCGCCGCGGGCCGCCCGAGGCGTGGACGCTGGGATACCGGCTGGTGCGCCAGGAGATCCGCTACGCCGGCCCCGTGCCCACGCCGTTCGCGCCGCTGGACCCCTCCGAGTACGCGCTCGACTCGCGCGGGGCGCTCTGGTTCGCCGCGGCGTGGGCGGAGCGCCGCTGGCACCCGCTCCCCGGCGTCACGGCCGACGCGGGGCTGCGCGTGGAGGGCGGCCCGGCGGTGGGCAACGGCGGCGCGCTGAGGCTGGCGCCGCGGCTGGCGCTGCGCGTTCCCGCGGGCGAGGGCACCACGCTCTCGGCCGCGGCGGGGCGCACCTACCAGTACGCGCAGGCGGTGGGGCCGGCGGGCGCGTTCGCGGAGCGGGGCTTCCGCTCGGACTACCTGTGGGTGCTGGCGGGCGAGGACGCTCCCGCCCTGCGCGCGGACGTGGCGACGCTGGGCGCCGAGTCGTGGCTGGGCGCGGGGTGGCTGGCGAGCGCCACCGCCTACGTGCGCCGCTCCACCGGCATCGCCCTTCCCGATCCCACCCCCGGCTCCGCGCTCCGCCGCCCGCTCTGGGTGGAGGGGACGGGGCTGGCGCGCGGGCTGGAGCTTTCCGCTCGCCGGCTGGCGGGGCCGTGGACGGGGAGCGCCGCGTACACGCTGGGCTGGTCGAGCAACGAGGCGGCCGGGCGCCGCTTCGCCGCGGCGGCGGACCAGCGCCACACGCTGGACCTGTCCTTCCTGGCGCGCGTGAGCCCACGCTGGCGAATGGGCGCCGCGTACACCGCCTCCACCGGTACCCCCTACACCCGCGCCTCCGACGGCGAGGCCCGCTGCGACGCGGCGGGCGTATGCGCGTGGAGCGAGGAGCCGTGGCTGGGCGATCCCAACGCGCGCCGCACCAGGCTGTTCAGCAGCCTGGACCTGCTGGCGGAGTGGGGCCGCTCGTACCGCACCTTCGACCTGGGCGCGTACATCCAGCTCCGCAACGCCTTCAACCACGAGAACCCGGGGCGCTACCTGGGCTTCAACGGCAGCCGCTGCGTGGAGAACTGCGACATCCCCCTCCTCGGCTGGAACACGCCCATCCCGCCCGACCGCGTGATGAAGTACGCGCCGGTGGACGAGTTCCTCCCCGGCCTCCCGGCGATTCCGGTGGTGGGGCTGCGCATCTCTTTCTGAGCGCGCGGATGGTTACAAGTGCCTAGTGCCTAGTGCCTAGTGCCTAGTGCCTAGTGCCTAGTGCCTGGTGGAACCCCGGCTCAGGACTCAGGAATTCTGTTCGTTCCATCAACCGGAGGAACCGTTCGATGCGCATCTTCATCTTCACCTTCGCGGTCATGCTGGCCGCACGCCCCGCCGCCGCACAGGTGATGGTGGGCGGGGGATACGGCGCCACCTACAGCGGGCCCACCACCGGGCCCGCGTGGCACGCGCAGGCGAGCGCGGCGTTCGCCCACGCGCCCGGGCCGATGCGGCCGCGCGGCGAGGTGTACGCGCTGGCGCAGCACGGCACGGCGACCGGCTCCGGCCTCTCCTGCGGACAGGTGCGCGAGTTCTACTGCCTGGGCCGCTCGGACCGCAGCACCATCGCCGGCGCCGGGATCGCGCTGGTGCTGGAAGGGTCGCTCGCCGGCGGACGCGTGCGGCCGTACTCCCGCGTCGGCGGCGGCATCTACCACCAGCGGGTGAAGTCCACCGAGACCGAGGGGCCCACGGGGATCTGCTTCGACGGCAAGGAGCTGATCTCGTGCCCGGACAACCCGCCCTTCGCCGACTACACCATCGAACGCTCCCGCACGGGCCCCGGCATCATCGCCGCGTTCGGAGTCCGTCTACGCGCGCTGGGCATCGGCGGCTTCGTGGAAGTGGGTTCGCACGCCGCCTCGCTGGACGGCGGCTTCGCGGGCGGCGCCCCGTTCACCATCGGGCTCTCGCTGTAGATACCGTGAGCCCCATCCGGCGATCCGGGAGGTATCTATGATGTGCGAGCTTCCACTTCGAGTCCGCCCTGGATAGAATGTGACCATGGATGCCATCTCCGTAACCGACCTGATGCACCTCAGCATCCCCGAGCGTATCCAGCTCGTGGAGGATCTATGGGACAGCATCGCCGCCGAGACGGCTGCCGAGCCCGGGCGCCTCGAGCCCTCCGATGCGCAGCGCCAGGAGCTCCTGCGCCGCTCCGAGGCGCACCGCCAGAACCCGGGTGAAGCGGTTCCTCTGGAGGAAGCCCTCGAGCAGATCGAGCGCTCCCTCGGGTGAATCCGCGGATCTATCGGCTGGTCATCAGGCCGGAGGCCGTCGCGGAAGTAGCGGAAGCCACCGGCTGGTACGAACAGCGCGAGCGAGGACTCGGGCGTGACTTCCTGCGAGCCTTCCGCGCCGCCGCCGCGGCGCTCCGCCGCAACCCGTTGCAATATCAGGTCGTTTCAGCGGATGCCCGGCGCGTCGTGCTGAGGCGTTTCCCCTACAGCGTCTTCTTCGAGGTGCACGGATCGGAAGTGGTCGTGCTCGCTTGCTTCCACGAGTCGCGCGACCCGGCGGAGTGGCGCGAGCGAAGCTCTCGTCCGTAGGTCCAGAGGCACAGAGATGAAGTCGTCTCTGTGCCTCTGTGTCTCTGTGTGAGATCGCTGTTCGTGAGCCCATCCGGCGATCCGGGGTATCTATGATGTATGGGCTTCCACTTCGAGTTCGATCTGGAGAAGGCGGTAGGGAACACCATCAAGCACGGAGTGTCCTTCGCCGAGGCACAGACCGTGTTCCTGGACCCGCTCGCCCTGGAAGCTCCCGACCCGGAGCATTCCATGCAGGAGGAGCGTCTGCTGCTGGTCGGCCGCTCGGTTCGGCAGCGGCTGCTGGTAGTGGTGTTCACCGAAAGGGGAGATTCCATCCGGATCATCAGCGCGCGTGAGGCTACCCGGCACGAGAAGAGGATCTATGAAGAAGGAAGCTGAGCTCGAGGTGCGCGACGAGTACGACTTCTCGGGCGGGGTGCGGGGCAGGCACGCGGCCCGCTTCACGGCGCGGGAGCGGGACGACCTCTTCAGGCGCGCGGCCGTCGAGGACGTCCAGACGTGGACGATGATCTCACTCTACGAGGTGCAGGCACTCGAAGCCGCCTTCTTCGGCCTGCTGGTTCTCACGGAGAACCGCTCGCCCGACCGAGCGGCTGCCGAATCGGCGGCGCTCCTGACAAGCGGCGAAGCTCAACCGCTGGGCGAAGAGCTTGCCAGCGTGCTGCGCCAGCGGGTGGGCGAGCTCGACCGGCGGCTCGGGTTCGTGGCCAGGGAGCGCAACTGGCTCGTGCACCGAGGCGTCTTCGAGGGCCACTCTGCGCTCTCGCATGCCGACCGAGCCCCGGCTCTCCTCGAACGCCTCCAGCACCTGGTCGCGGATGCACGGGAGCTGAGATCACACGTCGAGGCTCTCGTCGCCCAGCACCTCTCCGAAGCGGGCATGTCCGCCGAGGAGGCGATCACCCGACGAGACGACACGGTCGGCCTGTGGCAAGCCGCGGCTTGACACACACAACACGGAGGCACAGAGATGAAGTCGTCTCCGTGCCTCCGTGTCTCTGTGTGAGCCCTGTTGTTCACCGCACCGGCCGCAGCACCTCCGCGGCTTTGCCGAACTGCGCGGCGGCCTCGCGCACCTGGGGGTCGGTGACGGCGACGAGGCGGTAGAAGCCGGCGTCGCCCCACCGGGCGTAGGCGATGCCCCGGGTGAGGACGCGCTGCAGGCGGGCCTCCGCGTCGCGGCCCGCGGGGAGGGTGTGGCCGGCGCGCGCGGCGAAGGCGCGGAAGTCGGCCAGGGCCGCGTCGGGGAGGCGCGGAGAGGCGGCGAGCGCTTCGGCGGATGGGAATGCGGCGGCGTTGGCGCCCAGGTAGCCGCCCACCCAGCGCGTGGGCACGTCGTCCTCGCGCAGGCGCGCCAGCCAGAGGGGGTCCGGCTCGGCCTCGGGGGTCACGACGTCGGGGAAGATG
The DNA here is from genome assembly GCA_036388335.1 of Longimicrobium sp. Classification (GTDB taxonomy): domain Bacteria; phylum Gemmatimonadota; class Gemmatimonadetes; order Longimicrobiales; family Longimicrobiaceae; genus Longimicrobium. The sequence continues at coordinate 6,580 of DASVSA010000651.1, forward strand.
CCGCCGCCGCCGTACACCGTGCGCCCGCCGGTGGTGCGGCACGAGGGGCGGCCGGCCGTGTCGCGGGCGGCGCGCGACATCCGGTAGTAGTCGTTCACGCGCAGGCCGCGGTACTGGCGCTGCACCACGCGCCCGCACGGCGTCTTCAGGTGGCCGATCACCAGCACGATGGCCGAGCCGTCCGTCATGGGGAAGCCGCGCATCAGCAGCGACTTGCCAAAGGTGGGGCGCCCCACCACCAGCGCGCGGTCGTGGTCCTGCAGCGCGCCCGCCACCAGCTCCGACGCGCTGGCGGTGCCGCCGTTCACCATCAGCACCACGGGGTACTGGCGCTCCTGCCGCCAGAAGGAGCGGCGCACGCGCGCCGACTCGGCCACGTCGTTCTTGCGGCCCTCGGAGGTGTAGACGAGGGTGCCCGCGGGGAGGAACTCCCCCGCCACGCGCGACGCCTCGTCCACCATCCCCCCGCCGTTGTCGCGCACGTCAAGCAGCAGGCGCCGCATCCCCGCGCCCTCCAGCCGGCCGAGGGCGGCGTGAAGGTCCTCGGCGGCGCGCTCGTTGGCGAAGGTGGTCACGCGCACGTACCCCGTGCTGTCGTCCAGCATCAGTGCGGCGGGGACGGCGGTGCCCTCCTCCACGCGCTCGCGGCGCACGGTGCGCTCCAGCTCGGCCAGGGAGCCGTCCACCCGCTCGCGCTCGAAGCGCAGCGCCACGGTGGATCCGCGCGCCCCGGCCAGCGTCACCTCCAGCTCGAAGGGGCTCTCGGCGCGCACCGGCTCGCCGCCGACCGCCACCAGCACGTCGCCGGGGAGGATGTCCTGCCGCGCCGCCGCGGAGCCGGGCGCCACGCTCCTCACCACCGGCGCGCCCCCCGCGAAGTCCCACTCGATGGGCACGGGATGCGAGCGCCCCTCGCGGAAGTCCTTCTCCTTCTGGGGCGACAGCCGCGCCGCGGTGATGACGTACGAGTGAGGGTCGGCGGCGCGCACCATCCCCTCCACGGCGGCCATGAACAGGCGGTGCGTATCCACCGAATCGGGGTGGTTCACCCGGATCTGGTTGAGCACCTGGCTGAACATCTGGAGGTCTTCGGCCGTCGTGCGCGGGCGCACCACGGCCTCCTGCGCCGCCGCGCAGAGCGGCAGGAGCGCCGCCGCCGCGGCCAGGGCCAGGCGCCTCACGGCGCCGCCTTCAGCTGGGCGTCCAGCGCGGCTACCCGCTCCCGGGCGTTGGCGTACCCGGGGTCGTCGCGCGCGGCGCGCTCCAGGTAGGCGCGATAGTGCTCCAGCGCCTGGTCCGCGATCCCCGACGCGTCGTTGAGGCGGGCCAGGAGCAGCCGCGGCGCCGCGTAGAGCGGCTCCAGCTCGATGGCGCGGTTGAGCTCGGCCACGCCCTCCTGCGCCTTGCGGGCGAGCACCAGCACCAAGGCGTGCTGCACGCGCAGCTCGGGGTCGGCGGGGCTCAGCTCCACGGCCAGCGCCATCTCGCTGAGTGCCGTGGCGGTGTCGCCGCGGGCGATCGCGAGCGCGCCCAGCCGGCGGTGCGCCGCCGCGAAGGAGAGGTCTTCCTGCAGCGCGCGGCCGTACGCCTCCTGCGCGGCGGAGTCGTTCCCCA
>DASVSA010000652.1:0-3175 GCA_036388335.1 Longimicrobium sp.
GTAGAGCCGGAGTTCCAGGCGGCGGACATGCTCGCTGAGCTCGGTCGCGGCCGTGGAGAAGTGGGAGACGTCGTTCCCCATGTGGGCCGGGTGCATTTCGTTCCAGAGGTCCCAGGCGAAGACGACGCCGCTGCCGCCCCAGCGCTCGACCATGAAGGTAAGGCGGGCCTTGGCGGCTTCGATCATGGCCCGGTCGGTAAGCCACTCGGCGGGCGTCCTGCAGGGGCCTCCGTTGGCCTTGTTGTAGGGGTGGTGACGCCAGTGGAGGTACATCCAGAAGGTATCGAACGGCGTTAGGAGCAGGCGCAGGCCGTGGCGCTCGCAGAGGATGAAGAGGTCGTCCCAGAGTTGGACCATCGCAGGGACGAAGCGTCCGGCAGGCTTCTCCAGGTAACGGTGGCGGACTTGGGCGTACTCGACCATCACGCGGAGGCAGGTGACGCCGTGGGCAGCGAGCCAGGCGAGATGACGGTCCACCGTCTTGATGTCCTTGCGGCGGAAGAGGCCTTCAAGCTCGGGCCAGGTGATGGCGTCGTTCTGGCCGACGGGAGTCCAGGGCGCACCGTCCCCGGTGACGAAGTAGGGCACGCCAGGGGCGACCTGGACCCAGGAGAGGCCGGAGGTCTCGGTGGCGAGGGTTGCTGGACCCAGGACCGACAAGTCGTTGGCCATGGTCCTCTACCCTCCGCCTGCCCCTGAGCCGATCCAGCTACTTGGCTGACTCGATCCAGAGTTCAAGCGAGCCGTAAGGGTAGGCTAGGGCTGTTGTGCGAGGTTGATCAGGCCGTCCCAGAGGGCGGTGGCGGTGGGGTCGGCGTCGAAGGGGTCGCGCAGGAGGCGGAAGGTGGAGATGGTGAGCTTGCCTTTGCCCAGGCGTTTTTCGATCACGAAGGCGGCGGGGCGGTGGACCCATCCCACGACGGTGCCCGAGTGGACGCGGCCGCGGAACTCCCAGGAGCGCTGGTGGGTGAGGACCTGGTGGGGGATCACGCGGGCGAAGCTGAGGTCGAGGAGGGGGCCTCCGGGGAGGTGGGCGAAGGCGCCGTCGCGGCGGAGCCAGGGGAAGTTGCCGACCCAGTCGCCGCGCCAGATCGTGCCGTGGCGGTTGTGGAGGCCGTAGCCCGGGAAGCTGAAGTAGGGCTCGGACCGGGTGCCGCCGGGGGCGTCCTCGATCTGGAGCGTCATGGGCCCGTCGCGGGGCGAGGTGTCGTCGCGCAGCCGCCGCTGCCCTTGCTCGATGATCTGGAGGTAGCGGGCGCCGGCGTGGATGGCCTCGACCTGGTGGGCGTCGAGGGTGTCGGTCACGAAGAGCTCGGCGTCCTCGGCCTCGGTTTCCTCGTGGCCGAGAACAAGGAGGCGCTCGCCGACCAGGGCGCGGTCGGTGCGGAAGCGGACGCGCCGGGCGGGGCGGGGGCGCTCGGGGTGCAGGGCCAGGGCTTCGCGGTTCTCGGCGATCCGGCGGCCGTCGGGGGCGAGGACCGCGAACTCCAGGGCGGCCATCCCGGGCTCGGCGACGCGGGGGGCGCGCAGCGTCAGGCTGGCGCCCGCGACGGCCATGGGCCCGGTCTCGGGCAGGGCCACGGTGCCCCTGTCCTCGCCCAGGCGCCACTCGAGGCGCGCGCCGTCGGGAAGGGTCTCGCCGCCGGTGGCGACCTTGAGGTCGAGGTGGATGTCCTGGCCCGTCCGGGCGGCGTGGTGGCGCAGGCCCGGGGCGATCACCACGTCGGCGTTCACGTGCGAAAGGGCCTGGGCGAAGACGCGGGGGTTCCTGGCCATGTCCAGGAGGCCGTTGCCCTCCCAGTGGACGTCGGTGAACTCGGTGACGACGTAGCCCGCGATGGGGGCGTGGGAGCGGAGGTCCTCGATCTCGAACTTGAGGTTCATGAACTGGTGCCACTGCACCTTCTCGATGAACTGGGGGAAGCTGCCGAAGACCTGCTCGAGGCCGAGCTCGTGGAAGCGCGCCTCGATGCCCTGGGGCAGGGCCACGCCAAGCGCCCAGGTGGCGCCGTAGGACATCCACCAGGGGTCGCGGCCGTCCTCGGCCCGCAGCTTCGCCGGGTCGGGCAGGCCCCAGACGCCGAACTCGGACACGATCAGGGGCTCCTGGCCCCGCCACTCGGCCTCGGGCTGGGGCGAGAAGGTCCAGGACGCGGCCCCCGCGAACTCGCGCGAGAGCGCCTCCCACTCCTCGCGGCGGTCGAGCGCGGTGCGGTAGTAGTGGAAGTCGTTGAGGTCGGTCTTGACGTGGTAGTTCGGGAAGCAGGCCGAGTTGTCCACCACCAGGCGGAGGGGGTCCTCGCCCTTGAGCCAGTCGAAGAGCTCGACCAGCCAGCGGCGCTGGTCGGCGACCTCGCGCAGTCGCGTGCCCCAGTCCTCGTTGATCAGGGTCCAGATCACGATGGACGGGTGGTTGCGGTCGCGCGCGAGGATGCCCTCCATGGTGGCGCGCAGGCGGGCGGCGGAGGCGGGCGTGAAGGTCTCGACGTTGGGGATCTCGGTCCAGATCAGGAGGCCGAGCCGGTCGGCCACCTCGTAGTAGCGCGGGTCGGGGACCTTGATGTGGCAGCGCAGGCAGTTCAGCCCCATGGCCTTGGCCTTGCGGACCTGGTCCTCCAGCAGCTCCAGCGAGGGCGGCGTGCCGAAGCCGTCGGGGTAGTAGTCCTGGTCCAGCGCGCCGCGCAGGTAGACGGGCTGGCCGTTGAGGAGGAGCACGCCGTCCCGGGCCTCGATGCGGCGGAAGCCGAAGGCCTCGGCGCGGGTGTCGAGGTCGCCGCCCGGCCCGCGCAGGGTGGCGCGGAAGGTGTAAAGCGCCGGGCTCCCGGGGGACCAGGGCTCGATGTCGGGCAGCGTCACCGCATGGGCCAGGGCGGCGCCCTCGACGTGCAGCGTCTCGGTGTGGACGACCCGGCCGTCGGGGGCGGCGATCTCCAGCGCGAGCATCCCCGTGACGGCGCGCGCCAGCGTGAGGCGGAGCTCCAGCCGGCCCTCCGGCCAATGGGGGTCGAGGCGGACCGCCGCGATGTGGTCGGAATGGCGCGCCTCCAGCCGGACGGACTGCCAGATGCCGCCCTGGGGGCCGTACCAGCTCATCTTGCCGTGGGGCATCTCGGCGAAGTCGTCGCCATTCCCGCCGTGGTGCCCGTCGGGGAGGAAGCACTCGACCTCGAGGAGG
>DASVSA010000653.1:0-3499 GCA_036388335.1 Longimicrobium sp.
CGGTATTGGGATTCGACACGATGCTCTCCACGACCGCCCTCACCTCCGCTGCGAGCTCGGCACCCAACCCCTTTGCTTCCCGCTCGTAGAACCGCACCGCTTCGCGCAGCTCCTCGCGCGCCTCGGGGCGGAAAGCGTAGCCGCGAATCACCGAAGCATCTCTTCGATCTCTCGGAACACCTGGTCGCCCAAAATCGAGGGCACCGCACCCGCGCGCAGCTCCTCCACGCGGCGCCTCACCTCCTCCTTCCAGCGATCCTCGACCGCCAGATCCTCGTCGAGGCTGGCGATCAGGCGCTCGGCGAGCCGTGCGCGCTCCGCACGCGGCAACTGGAGCGCGATCGATTCCACTTCATCAATCGTGGTGGACATCTAGCCCCCTTTTCAGCTGTTCGTCCTTACGCACGCTCAAGGTCATGGGCGCCCGGCAGAACGCGCAAGAGGCGCCGGTCCGCTCGTGTCGCCGCTGCCCCGATCGGAGCGCATCTAGCTCACGCAGAGACACAGAGGCACAGCGATGAAGTCGTCTCTGTGCCTCGGTGTCTCTGTGTGAGCCTAGCTGTTGAAAAAGTCGGCGATGCGCGCGAGACCCTCCGCGAGCGTGGCCTCGTCGGGGACCCAGGAGATGCGCAGCCAGCCCTCGGCGCAGGGGCCGAAGGCGATGCCCGGGACGGCGACGACGCGGTGCTCCTCGAGGAGGCGCTCGGCGGCGGCCATGGAGTTGGAAGCGAGGGCCGGCGGGAGGCGGATGAAGCCGTAGAACGCCCCCTCGGGCGGCGCCATCTGCAGGCCGTGGCGCTCAGTGAGAGCGAGGAGCGCGCGGTGGCGCTCGGCGTAGAGCGGGCGGTGGGCGGAGAGCGCGCCGGGCTGCGCAAAGGTCTCCATCGCCACCCACTGGCTGAAGGTGCTGGTGGCGGTGTTCACCAGCCCGTGCACCTTGATGGCGTTCGCGATCACGGGAGCGTCCGCGATCAGCCACCCCAGGCGCATCCCGGTCAGCGCGTTGCTCTTGGAGAGCGAGCCCACGGTGAGCGTGTGCGGGTAGAGCGTGGCGAGCGAGACCGGGGGCTGCGGCGTGTAGTAGAGCTCGCGGTACACCTCGTCCACCAGCACGAGCACGGGCGGGCCCGGGCGCGCCGAAAGCCCGTCGGCCAGGGCGCGCAGCTCGGCCTCGGGCCACACGCGCGCCGTGGGGTTGCAGGGGGAGTTGATGACGATCAGCCGCGTGTCCGGGCCGATCGCCTCCAGCACCGGGGCGGCGCGCGGCGCGAAGCCGTCGTCGGGCGAGAGGGCCACGCCGCGATGCCGGATCCCCTCCAGCGTGCACATCTTGGGATAGGCGAGGAAGCACGGCTCCACGATCAGCACCTCGTCGCGCGCCGGGTCGACCATGGTCTTGATCGACAGGAAGAGCGCCTCCTCGGAGCCCACCGTGGTGCACACGTTTGCCGCGTCGCCGCGCCCGGGGAAGCCGTGGTAGCGGGCGACGGCCTGGCGCAGCTCGGGGAAGCCACCGTTGGGCGAGTAGGGCGTGCCCTCGCGGCGGACGCGCTCCAGGGCGGCCTCGAAGGGGCGCGGGTCGGGGCGCAGCACGGGCTCGCCGAGCCCCAGGTCCACGTCGCCGGGGCGCTTGCGGGCGTGGAGCGCGCGGATCAGCGACGGGGTGATCCGCTCCAGGATCGGGTTCATGAAGTGGGGCGGAAGTAGGCGAAGAGCGCGTTGTAGCAGTGCTCCAGCGACTCGATGGAGCACCATTCGTTGGCCTGGTGCGCCTGCGAGGTCTCGCCGGGCCCGAAGTTGACGGCGGGAATGCCGTGCGCGGTGAAGCGGGCCACGTCCGTCCAGGCCTGCTTCGGCTGCACGGCCAGCCCCTGCCGCTCGCGCCAGTCGCGGATCAGCGGGTGGTCCGCGTGCACCTCGCCGGAGGGGGCGGAGTCGATGATCTCCACCCTGGCGGCGTCGCCCACCAGCTCGCGCAGCTCGCGCTCGGCGTTCTTCGCCGTGTTGCCGGGGGCGAAGCGGAAGTTCACGTTGAGCGCCAGCGCGTCCGGCACCACGTTCTTGGAGTTGGCGGTGCTCGCCTGCGTCACTACGATCACCTCGTAGAAGTCCAGCGCGCCGAAGGTGATGCAGCGCCGCTCGAGCCCGGCGAACTTCTGCAGCAGCGGGACGGCGCGGTAGATGGCGTTCTCCCCCTGCCAGGGCCGCGCGCTGTGGGCACGCACGCCGGGCACGGTCACGGTGGCGTGGAGCACGCCCATGCACCCGGGCTGCACCGCCCGGTCGGTGGGCTCCAGGATGAAGGCGAAGTCGATGGTGGGAAGCCCGCCCCTGGTGAGCACCGGCTCCAGCCCGTTCCCCTCGCTGGGCCCTTCCTCGCCATCATAGAAAATCCAGATGGGCCGTGATCCCTGGAGGTCGCGCCAGCGCTCCAGCAGCGCCAGCATCACGGCCACGCCGGCCTTCATGTCGCTGGCCCCGCACCCGTACACCCGCTCGTCGCGGATCTCGAACGCCTGGTCCTCCGCGCACTTCACCGTATCCAGGTGCCCCACCAGCGCCACCACCGGCAGCCCCCGCGCCCCCTCGTCGCCGAGCGGATCGCAGATCACGGAGTTCCCCACCCTCCGCACCGACTCGGGCCCGGCGAAGGCGGAGCACTGCCCCTCCACCCACTCCGCGATCAGCGCCTCCTGCCCGGTTTCGCTGGGGACCTTGCAGAGCGCCAGCGTCCGCTCCGCGAGCTCGTGGCGGATGTTCTCGGGGGCCGCCGCCGAGGTTTGTGCCTGGGTCAAGGTTCTATACTCCGCATTGGGTTACGGCGGGAAAGTGCGTTAGTGCGTGGAGTGCGTAAGTGCGTTAGGAACCGCATTTGAACGCACTCACGCACTAACGCACTCACGCACTTCTTCTCACACCTGCACGTTGAAGGTGCGCAGCACGTCGTTCAGCGACGTCTTCTTGTCGGTCGATGGCTTGCGCTCGCCGATGCGCAGGGCGCAGGGGACGCCAAAGGTGCCCGCGGGGAACTCCTTGGGGAGCGTGCCGGGGATGATGACCGAGCGGGCGGGGATGCGGCCCCGGGTGATGACCGGCTCGCTTCCCGTGACGTCCACGATGGGGGTGGACGCGGTGAGCACCACGTTGGCGCCCAGCACCGCCTCCTCCTCCACCACCACGCCCTCCACCACGATGGAGCGCGAGCCGATGAAGGCGCCGTCCTCGATGATGACGGGCGAGGCGTTGGGCGGCTCCAGCACGCCGCCGATCCCCACGCCGCCGGAGAGGTGCACGCCCGCGCCCACCTGCGCGCACGAGCCCACGGTGGCCCAGGTGTCCACCATCGTGCCGGCGCCCACGTACGCGCCGATGTTGACGTAGCCCGGCATCACGACGCACCCCGGCTCCAGGAACGACCCGTAGCGGGCCACCCCCGGCGGCACCACGCGGATCCCCTGCGCCTGGAGGTCCGTCTTCGTGCGGATCTTGTCGAAGAAGC
>DASVSA010000654.1:0-12546 GCA_036388335.1 Longimicrobium sp.
CCTCTCGCTGGGCTCCAGCAGGCGAAGCACCCGGCCGCCGCCCGGCGAGCGCACGGCGACTGGCGCCTCCGCGTGGTCCGGGTCCGCTCCCAGGAGGGCCGCCCGCGCGCTGGCTGCGTCCGCGCGGGCGGCGCGCACGGCGGCTTCGGCCGCCCGCAGCTCCGCGCGGCGCAGGTCGGCGGCGAGCTGGGCCTGCTCGTGGTCGCGCTCGCTCACGGCGCCGGCGTCCGCCAGCACGCGCATCCGCCGCGCGTCCCTCAGCGCCTGCGCGAGGGACGCGCGTGCTTCGGCCGTGCGTACCGCCGTCTCATCGGCGCGCGCCTCCGCCGCGGCGAGCGCCGCGCGGGCCTGCGCGGTCGTGCGCGTGTCGGCAGGGGCGGGGGCGAGATACGCCACCACGTCGCCCGCCCGCACGGCGTCTCCCTCACGGAGCTGGATGCGCGCGAGCCGGCCGGCGACCGGAGCCGCCACCGTGAAGCGGTCGCGCACGCGGGTCACCGCCTCCACGTGCACCGTGGTCTGGAGTGGGCCCCGGCGGACCTGCGCCAGCTCGACGGGGACGGCGTCGGGCCGCATTGCGAGAGCGCCGCCGCCCGCCGCGATCGTTCCGAGCGCGGCCCACACGACGCGCCGCCGCACCCGGCCCGCGCGGCGCGGAGGCGGGCCGTTCGCGGATGGCGGCTCCACGCGCGCCCGAGGAGCTTTCGCGGGCTGGGGCGGTGTCATCGTATGCATGGGGTCCTCCTTCTCCGTGCCTCTGTGTGAGCCTCTCACTCCCGCGTCTTCAGAACGGCGATCAGGTCCAGGTGCCTCAGCCGCCGGCGCACGGCGAGCCCGGCCCCCGCCGCGGCCACCAGCACGACGCCGGTCGCGAGCAGCAGGCTGGGCGGGGATACGAAGAGCGGGAGCCGGTAGAGCTCTCCGTTGATCACGCGGAGCAGCAGCGCGCAGTAGCCCACCCCCAGCGCGAACCCGGGGAGGAGCCCCGCCACCGTGATGACCGCCTGCTCGCCCAGCAGGATCACCGCGATCTCGCGTCCCGTGAATCCCAGCACGCGCAGCGACGCAAGCTCGCGCCCGCGCTCCGACAGCGCCACCCGGGCACCGTTGTAGACCACGCCCAGGGCGATCACGCCCGCGAAGAGCGACACGATTGCCATGGTCGTGTTCATGTTGGCGGCGACGTGCGACTCGAAGCTGGCGAGCATGGACGCGGGCGAGCTCACCCCCGCCACCAGGGGGGTGCGCTTGAGCCGTGCGTGCACGGCCGCGGCCCCGCCGTCCTCCACGTCCAAGTGCGCGCCGGAGATGGTGGGGGGCTCCCGCAGCAGCCGGTTGAGCGCGTCCAACTCCATGTACGCGTTGATGCCGAACATCTCGTCCGCGGTGCCGGCCACCACCACCCGCAGCTCCCGCCTCTCGCCCTCCAGCACCTCCGCCGTCACCGTGTCGCCCGGCGCGACGCCGAGGGTGGAGGCGAGCTGCGTGCTGAGCAGGGCGCCCGCGGGCGGGATGGCGTACGGCCGGCGCCGCGCATCCACCACGCGCTGGAGCTGGGCGTCGTGCACCACGCCCTGGAGCGCCACCTGCCGCCAGCGGCCGCCGGCGCGCAGGCGCACGGGTACGCTGCGGAACGGCTCCACCCGCGTGACGCCCGGGATGCGCGCCAGGTCGAGCGCGGCGCCCCCGCCCCGGGGCGCGTTGAACGCGACCGTGAGCTCCTGCCGCTGCGCCCCGCGGAACTGGACGTCCGCGGCGAAGCGGACGGCGTCCTGGAAGAAGCGGCTCACCACCAGGATGGAGACGGCGAGCGCCACCATGAGCACGGACCCGGCGGTGCGCAGCGGACGCCGGGTGAGGTTCCTCACCACGATGCGCCCCGACGTGGAGAGGAGGCCCGCCGGGAAGAGCGCTTCGACGTGCGCGCGGGCGAACCGCCCCGGGGCCTCGGGCCGCATCGCCTCCGCCGGAGGGAGGCGCACGGCCCGGCGCACCGCGCCCAGCGCCCCGAGTGCCGCCGCGAACGCGCTCGCCGCCACCGCCCCGGCGACCAGGCCCCAGCTCGCCCGGTAGCGGAGGACGGGAGAGCGCATGTGCTCGGCGTAGAGCCCGATCATCCCGCTCCCCAGCCACACCCCGGCGGCCACGCCGAGCACCGACGCGATGGCGACGGCCGCGAGCGCGAGGCGCAGGTAGTGCCGGCCGATGCGCAGGTTGCTGTAGCCGAACGCCTTCAGCACGGCGATCTCCTCGCGCTCGGTGCTCACCATGCGGCCCAGGACGACGTTGAGCAGGAAGGCCGCGACGGCCAGGAAGAGGGCGGGGAGCACCGTTCCCGTCACGCGGTTCTGCCGGATCTCGTCCTCGATGACGTGGTTGGATAGCTGGTCCGCGCGCCCGTAGGCCCCCACTCCGCCGAAGGGGGCCAGGACGCGGTCCACGCCCGCCAGCACCTCCGCTTCGCGCGCACCGGGCGCCAGGTCGAGCGCCACGTCATTGAAGGCGCCGCGCATCCCGGAGGCCGCCGCCAGCGCCTCGCGGTTCATCCAGAGTACGCCGAAGCGCCGGTTGTCCGTGTAGAAGAAGCCCGGCTGCGCCTCGTAGACGTACTCCGGCGACAGGGCGATGCCCACGATGGCGAGCCGCTCCCAGCGCCCCTCGATCACCGCGCCCACGGAGTCGCCCGGCGCCAGGCGGTTGGCCCGCGCGAACTGCTCGCTCACCAGCGCCTCGCCCGCGCGTCCGGGGGAGGGGAGCCGGCCGCCGCGCAGGTGAAGCCGGTTGAGAGCGCCGCCGCCGGCCGGGATGGAGACCAGCCGCCCCGTCGCGGTTTCCTCCACCCCCGGGACGTCCAGCGCCACCGTGGCCACCACGCGCGTATCGACCGCCGACACGCCGGGGAGCTCCGCCAGCCGCCGCGCCACCGGTTCCGGCGCGCGCTTGGCTCCCGCGAAGACGTCGGCGAAGCGGGACTCGCGGTAGTAGAGGTCGCGGGACGCCTCCAGCGAGTCGAAGGTGCTGCGGAAGGTGACCACGGTCGCCACTCCCGCCGCGACGACGAGGGCGATGGAGAGCACCTGGCCGCGCAGGCGCCAGAGGTCGCGGAGCAGTTTCCGGTTCAGCGCGCGCATCTCACCACTCCAGTTCGGACGGCGAGATCCGCGCGGAGTTGCGGGTCTCGGACGCGATGGAGCCGCTCGACATCCTCACCACGCGGTCCGCCATCCCCGCGATTGCGGCGTTGTGGGTGATGACGGCCGTGGTGGTCCCCATCTCCCGGTTCACGCGGTCGATCACCTCCAGCACCAGCTTGCCCGTGCGGTAGTCGAGGGCGCCCGTGGGCTCGTCGCAGAGCAGCACGTCCGGGCGTTTGGCCACGGCGCGCGCGATGGCGACGCGCTGCTGCTCGCCGCCGGACATCTGCGCCGGGAAGTGGTCCAGCCGGTCGCCCAGGCCCACCATGCGCAGCGCCTCGTCCGGCGCCAGCGGGTGCTCGGCGATCTCCGTGACGAGCGCTACGTTCTCCCGCGCGGTGAGGCTGGGGATCAGGTTGTAGAACTGGAAGACGAAGCCCACGTGCTCCCGCCGGAAGCGGGTGAGATCCGCGTCGCTGGCCCGCGTGAGGTCGTGGTCGCGGAACCAGACCTGGCCGGCGGTGGGCACGTCCAGGCCCCCCAGGATGTTGAGCAGGGTGGATTTGCCGCTCCCCGACGCGCCTAGCAGCACCATCAGCTCCCCGGCGTACAGGTCAAGGTCCGCCGAGCGGAGCGCGTGCACCTCCACGTCCCTCATCCGGTACACCTTGGTGATGCCGCGCGCGCGGAACACCGGCTCGCGCACGGGCGCGACGATCCCCTCCTGGTACCGGCTCGTGGTGATCGTATCCATGGCTCCCTCCTCCACACACGATGCGGCGGGCGAGCCTTCGCGGGCGTAGGGGAAGCCTCGACGACGCTGTCGGGTGGATGCGGGCGCGAAGCCGCGGCTCCGGCCTCCAGGGATCGCGGACGGCGGATCGAGCATTTCCCTACAGCGTCGGAGCGGGCGCCCGGCCATCATGGAACGTGAACCGGGAGGCATCGGGACGAGAGTCCTTCGCCCCCCTGGAAGCACCCGGCGTTCATCCTCGCACATCATCCGCCGCACGGGCGCGCCGCGCACCAAGCGGTGGTCTGGAGGGAGTCATGCGATCCGCCCCCACATCGGCCAAGGCCGCCCCCGCCACGCCCGTGGGCGACCGCCGCCGCGAATCGCCGGCCTCGGGCCCGCGGCCTCCGCAGCGCCGCAGGGAGGATCCGCTCCGCGATGCCGAAGAGCAGCTTTCGGGGATCCTGGCGATCACCGGCGAGGCGATCATCACGGCGGACGAGCGGCAGCGGATCGTGCTCTTCAATCGCGGGGCGGAGGCGATCTTCGGCTACACGGCCGGCGAAGCCGAAGGGCAGCCGCTCGACATGCTCCTCCCCCCGCGGTTCCGCGATGCGCATCGCGAGCACGTGCGCAGGCTGGCCGGCGGCTCGGGCGCGGCGCGGCAGGTAGGCGAGCGCGTGCGGACGCGCGGCCTGCGCAAGGACGGGGAGGAGTTTCCCGCCGAGGCGCTGATGTCCCGGCTCGACCTGGAGGGCGGCCCCATCTTCACGGTGGTGCTTCGCGACGTCACCGAGCGCGAGCGCGCGGATGTGGATCGTGCGCAGCTCCTGCAGCGGGAGCGAGCGGCACGGGCGCGGGCCGAGACGGCGGTGGAGAGGTCGCGCTTCCTGGCGGAGGCGAGCGTCGCGCTGGCGGATACGCTGGACTACGACGCCACGATGGAGCGCGTCGCCCGTCTCGCCGTTCCCACGCTGGCGGATGGGTGCGTGCTCTACTCGGTGGATGACGAGGGGACGGTGCGCCGGATGGCGCTGGCGCACGAGCAGCCCGCCACGGAAGCGCTCCTGGCCGAGTTTCTCGACGCCCGGGGGGAGGGAGGGCTGGATGCCGAGGTGCGCCGCGTCGCCCGTTCCGGGGTCCCGGACCTGGTGCCGGAGGTATGCGCGTGGCGGCCGGAAGGCGCGGAGCAGGCGCCCGCGTGCATCGAGGTGCTCGACGCCCTGGGAGTCCGGTCGCTGATCCTGGCCCCGCTGCGCGCGCGCGGCCACACGCCGGGGGTGCTGCTGGCGCTCTGCACCGGCGTGGGGAGGCGCTACGAGACGGACGACCTGGCCTTCGTGGAGGCGCTCGCCTCGCGCGCCGCGGTGGCGTTGGACAACGCGTGGCTCTTCCGCCGCGCCCAGGACGCCACGCACCTGCGCGACGAGGTGCTGGGGATCGTCTCGCACGACCTGCGCAACCCGCTGAACGTCATCAGCATGGCCTCGGCCCTGATCCTGGACGGCGCCATCCCGGAGCCCGTGCGGCGCCCGGCGGAGACGATCCAGCGGATGGTGGTGCAGATGGGGCACCTGATCCAGGACCTGCTGGAGGTGAGCCGGATCGAAGCGGGGCGGCTGGAGGTGGAGCCGCAGCCGGTGCCCGCCGCCGACCTCCTGAAGAGCGCGCACGAAGCCTGGACGCCGCTGGCGGGCGCGAAATCCATCTCGCTCACAGTGGAGATGGAGGCGAGCCCCGCCGAGGTGCTGGCGGACACGGCTCGCGTGCTCCAGGTCTTCTCCAACCTGATCGGCAACGCCGTCAAGTTCACGCCGGAAGGAGGCAGCGTAGTGGTCGGCGCCGAGGCGGACGGTGGCGCCGTTCGCTTCCGTGTGACGGACACGGGCCCGGGGATCCCGGCCGAGCAGCTCGCGCGGGTGTTCGACCGCTTCTGGCAGGCGCGGGAGAATCGCCGCGGGGGCGCGGGGCTGGGCCTCGCCATCGCCAAAGGGATCGTGGAGGCGCACGGCGGGCGCATCTGGGCCGAGAGCGTGGAGGGCGAGGGTAGCACCTTCTTCTTCACCCTGCCCGGCGGCGGGGCTCACACGGAGGCACCGAGACACGGGGAAACACCATGACCACGCACGCGATCCGTTCAGTCCTTGCCGCCACGGACCTGTCCGAGGCCTCCTACGAGGTGCTGCACGCGGCGGCCGCCATCGCCCAGCGCACGGGCGCCGCGCTCCACGTGCTGCACGTGTACGACTTTCCGCCGAACCCGTACCTGGACCTGCTGGACGGCACGCCGACGTTCCACGACCGCGTCCACAGCTCAGAAATCGCGGTCGACGAACAGCTGGCCGCGGCGCTCCCGCCCGGCTTGCCGGCGAAGAGTCGGGAGGTGGTGATCGACGTTCCCCACCGTGCCATTCTGGCCCGTGCGCTGGCCGTTTCCGCGGACCTGATCGTGCTGGGCCCGCACCGCAAGGGAGGGCTGGAGCAGCGCATCCTGGGGAGCACCGCCGACCGGGTGGTGCGCTCCGCAGGCGTGCCCTGCCTGGTGGTGCGCAGCCACCTCAACCTGCCGCTCCACCGGGTGGTGGTGCCGGTGGACCTGTCGGACCCCGCGCGCGAGGCTCTCGATCTGGCGCTCGACTGGGGGTGGCAGCTCGGCCCGCGGGGCGCGCCTTCGGTGGGGCCCGCCCTCGACCTCCGGGTGGTGCATGTCCTGCCGGCGGCGCTGATCGGGGTGGACTCCATGCCGGCGGGGCACGCGCGCGTGGGGCCGGAGCTCCACCGCGACGTGGCGGCCGCCCTGGGGCAGAGCGCGCACGGCACGGACATCTGTGTGCGCGAGGAGCTGCTCTGGGGGAAGAGCGAGGCGGAGGAGATCGTGCGCTATGCCGCCGAGGAGGGAGCGGGGCTCCTGGTGCTTGCCACCCACGGCCGCGGAGCGGTGAGCCGCGCGCTGCTCGGCAGCGTCACCTCCGCCGTCGCGCGCGACGCCCGCGCCTGCGTTCTCCTCGTTCCGCCCGCCATGTGGCGCTCGTGGGATGAGGGGGAGGTGCCGGCGCACCTGAACGCCGGGGGTTGAAACGCCGAGACGCCGGGGGTTGGAACGCGGAGGCGCCGGGGGGGTGCAACGCCCAAACGCCGGGGGTTGAAACCCCCGGCTGGAACCACGGGAAGCCCGCTGAAGCGGGCTCGCATGGGTCAGGGACCGAGCCTGCTTCAGCAGGCTTCGCGTGGGTCCAGCGGGGGATTCATCCCCTCGCCGGGGCGGCACGCACCATCATTCGGAATCCGAAACACACCAGGGCTACCATGAAGATCAAGAAGCTCGTCACCGGGGTGGGCACGCTGCGCGAGCCAGACGCGGTGCTTCCCGCCGCGGCGGCGCTGGCGGGGAGAGCGGGGCTGCCGCTGGAGGTGGTGCACGCGTTTGACGTGTCGGATCCGTTCGTGGACACGTACCTGCGCACGACCACCATCCCCGGCGACCCGCTGCGGCACTTCGCGGAAGGGCTGCAGGCGCGCCTCGAAGGGCAGGTGGGCGGGCTCGCCGGGCATGGTGAGGTGCAGTGCCGCGCGGAGCCCGGAGCCGCTCCGACCATCCTCCACGAAGCGACCTGCGGGGGCGACTGCCTGCTCGTGGTGGGCCCCACGCGCCGCGGACGGGCCGGTGCGGCGCTCCTGGGCACCACCGCGCAACGCGTCCTTCACGGGGCCCGCACGCCCGTGCTGGTGCTGCACGGCGAGCTTCCCCCGTGCCCGCGCGTCCTGTTCTGCGTGGACCTCGGCTCACCCGGCGCGGCGCGGATGGTGGAGGAGGGCCTCGCCGTCGTCGGCGCGCTCTGCCCGGAGCCGCCCGTGGCCCGTGCGCTCCTGGTGGTGGGGCTGGAGATGGATCTCCCCATCCCCGGCCTCCACGACCGCCTAGCCGGCACCGCGCGCGAGCGGCTGGATACGTTCCTCGCCGAGCTTGGCCAGCGCATGGAGCCGCGCATCCGCACCGGCGCCCCCGCCCGCGAAGCGGTCGCCGAAGCCGCGGAGTGGCCGGCGGACCTGGTGGTCGTGGGAAGCCACGGCCGCTCAGACATGGCAAGGGCGCTCCTGGGCAGCGTCGCCGAAGCCGTGGTGCGCGACGCCCACTGCAGCGTTCTGGTGATCCCTCCTCTGTGACTCTGTGCCTCTGTGTGAGATTAAAAGAACCAGCCGACGAGCACATAGGCGAGAAGCGGCACGGCCAGCGCGAACACCGCGTCCATCCACGCACCGCCGCGCGCCATCTGCGCGGTGGTGACGTGGCCGGTGCCGTACGCGATGGCGTTCGGCGGCGAGGCGACCGGGAGGATGAAGCCGCCGCTCGCCGCCAGCGTCGCGACGGTGGTGAGCAGGACGGGCGAGTCCCCGATGCCCACCGCGAGGGCGGCGATCACCGGCAGAAAGGTGACGGCGGCGGCGGTGTTGCTCGCCACCTCGCTCAGCGCCACCAGCACGGCCGCGACGGCGACTGCCACCGCCAGCGGCGGCCAGCCTCCGACGCCCGAAAGCGCTTCGCCGATCCACGTCCCGAGCCCCGTCTCCGCGATCCCCGCCGCCAGGCTCAGCCCCCCGCCGAAGAGAAGGAGCACGTCCCAGGGGAGGCGGGCCACCGTGTCCCAGTCCAGCACCCGCACCCCCGGAGCCGCCGGGAGCGCGAAGAGGAGAACCGCGCCTCCGAGCGCGATCCCCGCGTCCGAGAGCCCGGGAACGCCGAGCGCGGGCCGCGCGATCCACAGCGCGTCGGTCACCAGGAAGACGATCCCCACCGTCCATTCGGCCCGCGTGACCGGGCCCAGCGAGGCGATCTCGCTGGCGATCAGCGCGCGCCCGCCCGCGACCTCCGCGCCGCCCAGGGGGAGCACGATACGCGTGAGGAGGAGCCAGGTGAGGGGGAGGAGCACGAGGATGAGGGGCACGCCCACCATCATCCACTGCAGGAAGCCGATATGGATGCCGTAGGTCTTCGCCAGGAAACCGGCGAGGAGCGCGTTCGGCGGGGTGCCGATCAGCGTGCCGAGCCCGCCGATGGCCGCCGCGTAGACCACGCCCAGCAGCACCGCGGGTGGGAAGTTCGGCTCGTCGGCCTCGCAGCGCTGCACGAGCTCGATGACGGAGAGGGCGATGGGGAGCACCATCAGCACCGTGGCCGTGTTGTTCACCCACATGCTGATGAACGCGGTGGCGATCATGAATCCGGCGACCAGCCCCGTGGGCCGCGTCCGCGTGGCGCGCACCAGCACGAGCGCGATGCGCCGGTGCAGCCCCCAGCGCTGCATCGCCGCCGCCAGCATGAAGCCGGCGAGGAAGAGGAAGACCACGGGATCAGCGTACGGCGCCGCCGCGTCCTCCACTGGCCGCGCGCCCACCAGCGGAAAGAGCAGGAGCGGGAGGAGCGCGGTCATGGCCAGCGGCAGCGCCTCGCTCACCCACCACACGCCCATCCACGCGGCGACCGCCGCCACGCGCCATGCCGGCGCGTCCAGGCCCCCGGGGGCGGGGAGCGCCAGCAGCAGCGCGAAGACGGCGGGCCCCGCGACGAGGCCCGCCCGCTGCACCCGTGTCGCCGCGCTCATGGCAGCACCGCGCGCTCCGCGTGCTCCGGGACCCGGCAGCTCCATCCGAACCTCTCCTCGATCCGGCGGCGCAGCGCGTCGGCGGCCGCTGGCTCGCCGTGCGTGATGTAGACCTGTCGCGGGGCGGCCTTCAGCGCACGGAGCCATGCGAGGATCTCTTCGTAGTCCGCGTGGGCGGAAATGTTGTCCAGCGCCTCGACGTGCGCGCGCACCGGGACGTACGCGCCGTGGATCTTGATCTCCTTCGCGCCGCGCAGCAGGTCCGCGCCGCGCGTGCCGGCGGCCTGGTAGCCGGCGAAGAGGATGGTGTTCTTGGGATCGGAGGCGAGCGCCTTGAGGTGGTGGAGCACGCGCCCGCCGGTGGCCATGCCGCTCGCCGAGATGATGACGCGCGGGTAGCGCATCCGGTCGATCCGCTTCGACTCCTCCACCGTCGAGGTCGCCTCGGCCGCCGTGCACATCGCCTCGCACTCGGCCGGCGTGAGACGCAGCTCGGCCGCTCGTCGCAGGAACACGGCGGTGGCTTCCTGCGCCATCGGGCTGTCGAGGAACACGGGAAGGTCCGGGATGCGGTGCGTGTCCTTGAGACGGCGGATGTGGTAGAGGAGGCTCTGCGCGCGCCCCACCGCGAAGGACGGGATCAGGACCGCGCCGCCCGCCATCGCCGTGCGGGAGATCACCGTGGCGAGCTCCTCTTCCGGGTCCACGGGCTCGTGGAGCCGGTCGCCGTACGTGGACTCCACCACCACCACGTCGGCCTGGGGGACGGGAGCCGGGGAGGGGAGGAGCGGATCGTTCGGGCGTCCCAGGTCCCCACTGAAGAGCACCGTGGTACTCCCGTCGGTGAGCGTCACCGTGGCCGCGCCCAGCATGTGGCCCGCCGGACGGAAGCAGAACCGCAGGCCGCCGCCCGCGCCCACGTCCTCGCCGAAGCCCGCTCCCTGCAGGAGCTGCAGCGTGTCCTCCGCGTCCGCGCGCGTGTAGAGCGGACGCGGCTTCGCGTGGCGGGAGTATCCGTGCCCCGCGGCGTAGCGCGCCTCCTCTTCCTGCAGGTGTCCGCTGTCGGGGAGGAGGATGGCGCAGAGGTCCGCGGTCGCCGGGGTGCAGTAGACGGGCCCGCGGAATCCGCCGCGCGCGAGGACCGGGAGATACCCGGTGTGGTCGAGGTGCGCGTGAGTGAGGATCACCGCGTCGATCGACGCCGGATCGACGGGGAACGGCTCGCGGTTGCGGAGCCGAAGCTGCTTGAGGCCCTGGAAGAGCCCGCAGTCCACCAGGATGCGTCTCCCGGCCGCGGACACGAGGTACTTGGACCCGGTGACCGTGCCCGCCCCGCCCAGGAACGTGATCTCCATCGCCTTGTCTCCCCGGCTTGCGCCGCTTGCCCGGGTGCCAACCGCGGAAGCATGCCTCACCCGGAGCGCCCGGGAATAGAATGCGTGCTTGTTGTGCGGGGGGATGTCGGGGATTGCTGGAGAGCCTCCGCGGTACACCTCCGATATCCTGGAACCTTGGATACGGTATCCCCGCACAGGATCAGTCGAGGTAGCCCCCAGAGGTGTCCAGTATCCCCCGACGCGCCCTGGTGCCGGACGCGCTATCATGACCCGGTGGACGCACGGGCGGCCGTGATCTCACCACGCGGGCGAGGTCCGTCCGGCGCAGCGAGGGGGACAACATGAGCACCATCGCAGAGCCCCACATCCGCGAGCTCGATCGCCCGGAGATCGACGCGGTCCTGGCGCGCAACCACGTGGGGCGGATGGCGTACGAGCGCCGGAGCCGCATCGAGATCGAGCCGATCCACTACGTGTATGCGGACGGATGGCTGTACCTGCGCACGTCCCAGGGCGAGAAATACCGGACGATGTCGCAGAGCTTCTACAGCATCATTCCCGTCGCGTTCGAGGTAGACGAGGTGGAGGAGATGTTCCGCTGGCGAAGCGTGGTGGTGCACGGGAGCGCGTACCTGGTCCCGCACCCCCGCGAGGGCGGCGACCCGGCGGAATGGTCGGGCGCGTTGACGCAGCTCCGCAAGCTGCTCCCGGACGCGCTCACGGCCGCGGACCCGGTTCCGTTCCGCAACCTGGTGTTCCGCATCTCGGTGCAGGAGGCCACCGGCCGCGAGTGCACTCCGCCGGACGACACGGAAGGACCCCATGCAGACCTATGACGAGACCGCCGAAGCGCTGCGCGATGCCCACCGGCCTCCCTTCGGCGCGGAGCTCGCGCGCCACTACCTGCGCGACCTCGTGTACGGGGCCAACGATGGCATCATCACCACCTTCGCGGTGGTGACGGGGGTGGCCGGCGCGGCGCTGGAGCCCCGCGTCGCGCTGATTCTGGGCACCGCGAACCTGGTGGCCGACGGCTTCTCGATGGGCGCCAGCAACTTCCTCTCGATCCGCTCCGAAGAGGCGGTGCGGGCCTCCCGGGGCGAAGGGGTGCAGGAGCCTTTCCCGGCCCGGCACGCCTTCGCCACGCTCGCCGCCTTCATCGTCGCCGGGATGGTGCCGCTGCTCCCGTACCTGTTCGCCCCGCCCGCGGCCCGCCTCCCGGTGGCGGTCCTGGCGACGCTGGTCACCCTGTTCGCCGTCGGCTCGTCCCGCGCGCTGGTGACGGGGCTGGGGTGGTGGCGCGCGGGGCTGGAGATGCTCACCGTGGGAGCCGCGGCGGCGGCGGTCTCGTACGCGGTGGGAGCCGCAGTGGCCAGTCTCTGACCGCGCCACGGAAGTCCAGCCTGTGGACCGTGGCGAAGATGGCCACGAGTTTGATCCGGCTGAATCGCCGGCACCCGCCGAGGCGTCCCCAGAGCGAATGGAATTCGCCGCTGGATCCACGCGAAGTCCCCTGCGCGGACTACCCGGTCCGCCACCGGCGGAAGACACAGGCCGCGCAGGCGGTCTTCGCGCAGCCCCAGCGGCGAATTCCATTCGCTCCTAGTGGGTCACCTCAGTTGAGGTGAGGGGTAGCTCCTGGCGAACTTCTCACGCGCCTTCGGCGTGGTGAACTGCCAGCGAATCGTCGCTCGCTGCTCGTTGCGCTTTCGGCACCAGGCGGCCGTCTCTCGCGCGACGAC
>DASVSA010000655.1:0-1547 GCA_036388335.1 Longimicrobium sp.
CTCCTCTCCCCGTGGGGAGAGGAGACCATCCCCGCGGCGAAGCCGTGGGAAGGTGAAAGGCGTTTCCTGTCAAGATTCACGCCCTCACCCTCCCACTCGGCTGCGCCGAGCGGGCCCCTCCCTCTCCCGGGCACGGGAGAGGGGTGCAGGATGGCGCCCCGCCCACCCTCTCCCTACATCCTCTCCCGACCCCTCTCCTCAGCATCCGGGACGGACCGCGAGCGCCGCGGGCCGCAGCACGCCTTGACCGACACCGCCGCCCACCTCACCGACGACCTCGTCGCCGGCTTCCAGATCGAGAACCAGCAGGTCCGCGGGCGCATCGTCCGCCTGGGCCCGGCCGTGGACCAGATCCTCGCCGCCCACGACTACCCAGAGCCCGTGGCCAACCTCCTGGGCGAGGCCTGCGCGCTGGCGGCCCTGGTGGGCTCGGCGCTCAAGTTCGAGGGCAAGCTCATCGTCCAGGCCCAGGGCGACGGCCCCGTCGCCTATGTCGTGGCCGACTATGACACCGCGGGCTCGCTCCGCGGCTATTGCCGGTACGACGCCGAGCGCGTGGTCGAGGCCTCCAAGGGCTTCGCCCGCCCCGGCGCCCAGACCCTGCTGGGCAAGGGCGTGTTCATCATGACGATCGACCAGGGCCCCGACCGCGACCGCCACCAGGGCATCACCGCCGTGGAAGGCGAGACCCTTGCGCTCTGCGCCGAGCACTACTTCGCGCAGTCCGAGCAGGTGCCCACCCGCGTGCGCCTGGCGGTGGGTCAACTCACCACCGGCGAGGGCGTGCGCAGCTGGCGCGCCGGCGGCGCCATGATCCAGAACGTGGCCGAGGACCAGGCTCGCGGCGCCACCGCCGAGGCCTGGGAGCGCGCCCAGGCGCTGTTCGCGACCACGGGCGACGACGAGCTGATTGACCCCGAAATCCCCGCCGACCGCCTGCTCTATCGCCTGTTCCACGAGGACGGGGTGCGCCTGTTCACGCCCAAGGCGCTGCGCGCCTTCTGCCGTTGCTCGCACGAGCGCATCATGGACGTGCTCCGCTCCTTCCCCGCCGAGGAGCGCGTCGAGATGGTGGAGGCCGACACCGGCCTGATCCGCGTGACCTGTGAGTACTGCTCCAGCGTCTACGAAGTCGAACCCGCAAGCGTTTGAGCCGCTAGTTCACCACGCGCTCGGCCCCGGGCAGGTGCAGGGAGAAGGCGGGGATCGCGGCCTCGAACCGCTCCCCGTCGTCCGTGACCATGCCGTAGCTGCCCACCATGACTCCGCTGTCGGTCGGCAGAGGGCAGCCGGAAGTGTACTGGTAACGGTCTCCAGGCTCCAGCGTGGGCTGGTCTCCGACGACGCCGGGGCCCTGCACCTCCTCCACCCGGCCCTGCGCGTCCGTGATCGTCCAGCGCCGGTCGACCAGCTGCACGGTCCGGGAACCGAGGTTCACGATCTCGACCGTATAAGCCCAGACGAACCTTTGTTCGTCAGGATCGGAATGCTGGGGCAGGAAGCTGGGCGCCACGCTCACCTTCACCCCGCGCGTCTCGGCTTGGTAC
>DASVSA010000656.1:0-28248 GCA_036388335.1 Longimicrobium sp.
CCTCCTCGACCGCCTTGCCGTGGACCTGGCGACGGCAGCCTCACACGGAGGCACAGAGCCACAGAGAGAATTGCTCGCGCGGCATTGACGCTCCGGCGCCATGCCGCGAGATTTCACGGGTTTATCGCGCGTTTTCCGCCCCCATCCGCCATGACCGAGCAGCCGCTTACCGAGCGCGAGCACGAGGTACTGGAGGCGGTCATCCGCACGTACGTGGAGACCGCCGAGCCCGCCGGGAGCCGAATGGTGGCCCGGCGCTTCGGGCTGGGCATCTCCCCGGCCACGGTGCGCAACACCATGAGCGACCTGGAGGAGAAGGGCTACCTCTTCCACCCTCACACCTCCGCCGGCCGCGTCCCCACGGACCTGGCGTACCGGCTGTACGTGGACGCGCTCATGGCCCGGCCGCGGCTGACCTCGGCCGAGGAGAGCGCCATCCGCCGCGAGCTCGCCACCGGGGCCGGGGAGGGGGCGGCCATCGAGCAGCTCGTGAGGCGCGCGGCGCAGGTGGTCGGCCTGCTCACGCAGGAGCTGGGCGTGGCGATGGCCCCCCGGCTGGACGAGGCCGTGCTGGAGCGGCTGGACCTGGTGTGGCTGGGTGAGGCCAAGGTGCTGCTGGTGCTTCAGCTGCGCGCGGCGGGCGTGAGGACCATCTACGTGGACGTGCCCGCCGCCATCGCCGCGGGGACGCTGGAGTCGGTGCAGCGCGTGCTGAACGAGCGGCTGGGCGGGCTGACGCTCGCCGAGATCCGCGCCACCATGCCCGTCCGCCTCCGTGACACCGTGGCCGGCGACCACGCGGGCGCGTCGGAGCTCCTCAACGTCTTCGTGCAGTCGGCGGACGAGTGGTTCGCCGGGCCGGGGCGCGGGGACGCGGAGCTGCACCTGGGGCGGGCGTCGGTGCTGGCGGAGCAGCCGGAGTTCGCCAGCGGCGAGCGGCTGCGCGCCCTCATCGAGCTCACCGAGCGCCGCGACCTGCTCAAGCGGGTGGTGGGCGCGCGGGGCGCGGGCGGGCTCAACGTCACCATCGGCGTGGAGAACGACGACCCGGCGCTCTCCAACTTCACCCTGGTGACCTCCGAGTACCGCTCCGGCGACCTCAAGGGGGTAATCGGGGTAATCGGGCCCACCCGGATGCCGTACGAACGCGTGGTTGCACTCGTGGACACCACCTCCACGCTGATCTCCGAACTGCTCGGCTGAAGCTGGCCGCCGCTCTTTATACAGGCTGATGCGAGACTACTACGAAATCCTCGCGGTGGAACGGACCGCGGACGGCGACACCATCAAGAAGGCGTATCGCAAGCTCGCGCTGCAGCACCACCCCGACCGCAACGGCGGGGACAAGGAGGCCGAGGAGAAGTTCAAGGAGGCCACCGAGGCGTACGAGGTGCTGCGCGACGCCGACAAGCGCGCCGCCTACGACCGCTACGGCCACGCCGGGGTCAAGGGCCGCGCGGGCGGCGGCGGGGGGCAGCAGTACGCCGGCTTCGGCTTCGAGGACGCGCTCAACATCTTCATGCGCGACTTCGGGGGATTCGGCGGGCTCGAGGACCTCTTCGGAGGGGGGGCGCGCGGGCGTGCCGGCACGCAGCAGCGCGGCAAGGACCTGCAGATCAAGCTGGAGATCTCCCTGGCCGAGGTGGCTTCGGGAGTGAAGAAGACGGTCAAGATCCGCGCGCTGGACCCCTGCGGCACCTGCAGCGGCACCGGCTCGGAAGACCCGTCGGGGCCCGTCACCTGCCCGGGGTGCCAGGGCGCGGGGCAGGTGCGCCGCGTGCAGCGCAGCGTCTTCGGGCAGTTCGTGAGCGCCACGGTGTGCCCGCAGTGCAACGGCGCGGGGCAGACCATCAAGAACCCCTGCAAGAAGTGCAGTGGCGACGGGCGCGAGCGCGGCGAGCGCACGGTGGAGGTCACCATCCCCGCCGGCGTCAGCACCAACAACTACCTCACCCTGCGCGGCCAGGGAAACGCGGGCCCGCGCAACGGCCCGCGCGGCGACGTCATTGCCGTCATCGAGGTGCAGGAAGACACGCGCTTCGAGCGCGACGACACGGACCTGATCTTCGACCTGCCGCTCTCCTTCAGCGCCGCGGCGCTGGGCCAGGAGGTGGACATCCCCACCGTGTACGGCGAGGAGCGCATCCGCATCCCCGCCGGCACGCAGAGCGGCGAGACGGTGAGGCTGCGCGGCAAGGGGCTGCCGCAGCTCGGCGGCGGGCCCAGGGGCGACCAGCTCGTGCGCATCCACGTGTGGACGCCCACGGAGCTCTCGGCCGAGCAGGAGGAGCTCTTCCGCCGCCTGGCCGAGCTGGAAGGCCCCGTCCCCGGCGGCAAGGGCAAGCGCCCGGGGCTGTGGAGCCGCGTCAAGGACGCGTTCGCCGCGTGAGCGTGCCCGACCGCTGGCTCGTCCTTTCCGTGCGCCTGGCCGACCCCGAGCTGCGCCCGCTGGCCGTGGACGCGCTGGTGGGGCTGGGCGCCGGCGCCGTGCAGGAGACGGCCGACGCCCTCGTCACCTACCTCGCGCCCCCCGCCGACCCTGACGCCTTGGCGGAGGAAGCGCGCGCGGCCATCGCCGACGCGCTCCCCGAAGGCGCGGCGCCTGAGATCGCCTGGCACTGGCAGGACAACGAGGACTGGGCGTTCACCTGGAAGCAGGGGCTCGCCCCGCGCGTCATCTCGCCGCGGCTGGTGGTGAAGCCCACCTGGACCGAGTGGGAGGCCGCGCCCGGCCAGGTGGTGCTGGACGTGGACCCGCAGATGGCGTTCGGCACGGGCGAACACGCCACCACGCGCGGCTGCCTGCGCCTGCTGGACCGTGTGGTGAGGGAGGGCGACCGGGTGCTGGACGTGGGCTCCGGCTCGGCGATCCTGGCCATCGCGGCGGTGCGGCTGGGTGCGGGCGAGGCCGTGGCGGTGGAGTACGACCCCGACGCCAACCTCAACGCCCGAGAGAACATCGAGCAGAACGGCACGGAGGGGCGCGTCCGCATCGTGGAGGCGCTGGCGGAGCCGGGGATGATGGCGGAGCTGGGCCGCTTCGACCTGGTGCTCGCCAACATCCTGAGCGGAGTGATCCGCCCGCTGCTCCCCGCCTTCCGCGACGCGCTGGGTGGCTCGCCGCGGGGGCGCCTGATCGTGAGCGGCATCCTCCTCAGCGAGCACGCCGACGTGCTGCGCGACGCGGAGGCCGCCGGCTTCCGGATGGAAACCACCGACGAAGAGGACGAGTGGTGGAGCGCCCTCCTGGTCCCCACCCCGGTTCCCACATGAGCGGGTGCATCTTCTGCAGGATCGCGGCGGGCGAGATCCCGTCGAACCTGGTGTACCAGGACGACCTGGTGGTGGCCTTCCCGGACATCCACCCCGCGGCGCCGGTGCACGTGCTGGTAGTCCCGCGCAAGCACGTGCAGTCCGTCGCGCACCTCACGAACGATGACGGCGAGCTCGCCGGCCGACTTCTCCTCGCGGCGCGCACCGTGGCGGAGCAGGCGGGCGTGGCCCAGAGCGGCTACCGTGTCATCATCAACATCGGCGACGAGGGCGGACAGACGGTCCCCCACCTGCACCTTCACGTCATCGGCGGAGCGCAGCTCACCGGCCACGGAACGGCCTGAATCTCACACAGAGACACAGAGGCACAGAGATGACTTCATCTCTGTGCCTCTGTGTCTCTGTGTGAGATTTATTTGTTGCGGTCGGGTACGGCCATGCTCTCCGGGGATACGGCCGCGCGCAGCTCGCGCACCGCCGCCGAAGCGCTCCCGCCGGCGCGGGCCGCCCGCCCGGCGAGCACCCGCAGGATGTCGTCCCAGTCGGTGCTGTCGGGAAGGCTCTGGACGAGCCGCAGGGCTTCGCTCTTAGGATTCATCACGCTGCGAAAGAAAGGGGCGATTCCGAAGGTAAACCGAAGATACCGGTTTTCCCGTATTCCACACAAGTGCCGCGTTGGCGGAGATTGCTGCTGGCGCGGCGGTGCTCCAGACGAAACGGCCCCCGGCACCGAGGCGCCGGGGGCCGCATCGCAAGAGCGGTTCCCGGCTACACCCCCGCCGGCTCTCCCTGCGGCTCGAAGGCCGTGATGTACCCGGCCATCGCCGACGCCGCCACCGTGAAGGGCGAGGCGAGGTAGAGCTGCCCCGGACCCGAGCGGCCCGGGAAGTTGCGGTTGATGGCGCTCACCGTCACGTCCGTGGGCTTGCGGCTCACGCCGGGGCCCGCGTTGATGCAGGCGCCGCACGACGGCTCGATGAAGGTGGCCCCCACCTCCACGAAGAGGCGGTCGTAGCCCTGCTCCTGGCAGTAGGCGTACACCTCCTGCGAGCCGCACTGGATGTAGAGCTGCACGTGCTCCGGCTTCCGCTCGCCGCGCTCGTACGCCTCGCGGAGGACGCGGGCGTACATGTCCATGTCCTCCTTCTTCCCGGCCGTGCAGCTCCCCGCGTAGGCGATGTCGATCTTCACCTGCTCCTGGAGCTCCTCCACGTACATCCCGTTCCCCGGGTCGCCGGGCAGCGCGATCATGGGGCGCAGCTGCGACGCGTCGATCTCGATGACCTTCACGTAGTCGGCGCCCTCGTCCGAGAAGAGCCCGTCGCAGTGGGCTTCGGCGTCCTCGCGGCTCATCCCACGCTGGGTGACCAGGTACTCCACCGTCTTGGCGTCGGGCGCCACGATCCCGGTGAAGGCGCCCACCTCCGCCGCCATGTTGGTCATGGTGGCGCGCTCGTCCACCGAGAGCGCCTCCACGGCCGGACCTGCGTACTCGATGATCTGCCCGATGGCGTGGCCTTCCTTGATGTACGGGTGGCGAAGGATCTCCAGCATGAAGTCCTTGGCCGTCACGTTCTCCGGCTTCTCGCCGCTCACCACCACGCGGAACGACCGGGGCACCTCCACCCGCACGTCCTTGGTGATCCACGAGTTGAAGATGGCCGTGGTCCCCACCCCGAACGCCACGCACCCCACCGCGCCCGCGTGCGGCGTGTGGCTGTCCGAGCCGATGATGATGTGCCCCGGCAGCGCGTACGCCTCCAGGATCTTGCTGTGGCAGATGGCCTCCGAGCCGTGCTTGCCGTGCCCCAGCTCGCCGTACAGCCGCACCCCCTGCTTCTCGGCGAACTCGCGCTGCTTCACCTCCAGCTGGTTCGCCACGTCCAGCAGCCCCAGCTGCACGCGCTCCGGCGACATGGCGTCCTTGAGGAACGTCAGGTGGTCGCGGAAGAAGAGGATCGACTCCGGCTCCAGCACCTTTTCGTGCTCGCCCACCAGCTGCTCGAAGAAGATGGCGGACATGGGCGTCACGTACTCGTGGCTGAAGCGGATGTCCGTCTGCACGAACCCCGCGTCGCCCGGCTGCACCCACTCCACGCCGATCTCGCCGCGCGCCAGGTTGCTCACCCAGTGCCGCGCGAAGATCTTTTCGGCGATGGTCATGGGGCGCCGCCGGCGGCCGTGCGCGTGGCCCTCGGGCGCCGTCAGCTTGTCGCTCTCCACGTTGGACGTCGAGGTGGCCACGAACTGCGCCGCCGCGTAGTCCACCCCCGTATCCGGGCCCGGGCCGGGGAGGTTCCCCTCGCTGCTCCCGCGCATGGCGCGCACGTCGTCCGCGTCGGTGGGCGCCGGGGCGTCGCCGGGCTGGGAGTGGTGGCAGGAGATGGGGGGCGTGTTCACCTTCCCCTGCAGCCGCGCCACGTTGTAGTTGAAGAGGCCGCCGTGCTCGATGATGCCGCGCGTGATCTCGTCCGCCCCGTCCGTGAACTCGGTGAGGGGGATGGTCTCGCCGTTCCGGATGCGCTCGATCAGCTCGAAGTTGGTGGAGGTGAGGACCCCCAGGTTCTGGCAGTTCTCGCGGTAGATGCGCTCGATGTTCTCGGCGATCACCACGCGGATCCCCGCCATCATCTCCGCGTACGGGCTCTGCTCGCGCGACGAGCCCTTGCCGCGCCGCCGGCCGGACACCGAAGCCACGAAGCCGCCCTTCTTCACGCTCCCCTGCTTGATGGGGAACTGTTCGCCGGCCTTGAGCCCCAGGTACGGGAACTCGCCGAGCGTCTCGTCGAAGTAGTAGCAGATGTAGGCGGGTGTGATCTCGTCGGTCGAGATGTTGTCGCGCAGCCGCGCGCGCACCTCGTCGGTGAGCTCCACGTCCTCGCCCTCCAGCTGGCGGCGGACCAGCTCGGGGTCGTCCACCAGGAAGAGGATGCGCCCTTCCAGCCGGACCTCCGGCGGAAGCTTTTCGATCTCGCGGGAAAGCAGGGAGGCGATCATGTAGCGGGTGGTCCTGGGGGAGCGTGGGCGCCGCGCTTGCGGCCCGTCTAACACGTTGTCTGCCAACCTCCAAAGATGGTGAACCGCGGCGCCCGCGGCAAGCGGTTGCCGGCACACCGCAGCCTCCGCCCGCCGCTTGATCTTCGAGCCCGTCCCCGCTAAATTGCACGCCTCCACAAGGGGCGTTAGCTCAGCTGGGAGAGCATCCGCTTTGCAAGCGGAAGGTCATCGGTTCGAACCCGATACGCTCCATACGATGTGAAAAGAGGCCCCGCGGCGAATCGCCGCGGGGCCTCTCTCGTACGCCGCCTTCTCCGTGCCTCTGTGTCTCCCTGTGAGATCCTGTTCCTACGGCCGCATCAGAGCGTCGTCGTGAAAGTTCTGTAGTCGTCGGGAGACCGCAAGGGTTTTATCGAGGCTGTCGCGTGGCTGGAGACCCGCCAGAAGACCCTGGGGTGCGGCGGGGGTTACAGGACTGCTGCTACGATGCGGACGCCCGAAAGCCGGAGGCTGGACGCCCCGGTCACGGAGGCAAACCGTCGTATTTGACGGGCCGCGCCCTCTGCGCGGATCCCTACGCCGCCTCCCGGATCGGCAGGACGAGCTGCTCCACCGACGCCGCGTCGGGTTCGATGTCCGGCTGCGGGCGGGCGAGCAGCCCGGCCTCGAAGGCACGGAGGAGGACGCTCAGCGCGCGCTCCGGGCCGTACACCGGGACCCCGACCCGCTCGATCTCGTCCGGGTCCGTCCAGTCGAGGTTCCAGCCGTCCAGGGTGCTGAGGAAGGCGTCGAGCGTGCGCGACGGGTCGGGCGACTGGATCTCCGTCTGGTTCCAGATGTGGCTCCCGGGGCGGCGGCGCGGGGGGCGGGGCGCCATCGGCCGCCGGTCGGCTCCCCGCCGGCCCAGGCGCAGCTCGATGCGGCGCAGCGTCACCTGCTTCACGCGGCGGCAGGTGGGGGTCTGCGGCGCCTCCAGCTCGCGCTGCAGGAGCTCCGCGGCGCGGGCG
This sequence comes from Longimicrobium sp., assembly GCA_036388335.1. Taxonomy (GTDB): domain Bacteria; phylum Gemmatimonadota; class Gemmatimonadetes; order Longimicrobiales; family Longimicrobiaceae; genus Longimicrobium. The sequence continues at coordinate 7,278 of DASVSA010000656.1, forward strand.
AGCTGCTCGGGCGTGAGGGCGGAGAGATCGCGGATCGTCTCCGGCGCTTCGAGGTTGGGGGTGCTGCCGCTGTGATTGGCTTCGCCCATGATGCTGCCTTCCGTCGATGTCTCCGGCGCAGGACCGCGCCACCGGGGCCACCGTGAGGGCAGTTCGTGTGCCGTGTGAGGGGTGTAAGTTGTATGCTTACAACGGACTACGAAGGTTTGACGGAGTGTTCGCGTTGGGGCGGAGCTACGGGTGCGCATCCCCGAAGCCGTGCGACGAAGCGCTCTGGACGGGCGGCGGGGGGGAGGTGTAGATTCGGGCGGGCAGGCGGAGGGTCACGCGGCCCCGGGGGTCCATCGTCGCGATGGACCCTTTTTCGTATCGGAGCGGAGGGCGGCATGGAGATCTTCAAGGAATTCACCTTCGAGGCGGCGCACCGCCTTCCCAACGTCGCGGCGGACCACAAGTGCGCCCGCCTCCACGGCCACTCGTTCCGCGTGAAGCTGTACGTGAGCGGCCCCGTGGACCCGCACGCCGGCTGGGTGGCCGACTTCGCCCACCTGAAGCGCGCCTTCCGCCCGCTGCACGACCAGCTCGACCACAACTACCTCAACGAGATCGAGGGCCTGGAGAACCCCACCAGCGAGAACATCGCGCGGTGGATCTGGGCTCGCCTCCTCCCCACGCTCCCCGGGCTGAGCAAGGTGGTGGTACGGGAAACCTGCACCACGGGCTGCGTCTACCGCGGCGACTGAACCGCCTGGCTCACACAGAGACACAGAGGCACGGAGACGACTTCATCTCCGTGCCTCTGTGTCTCTGTGTGACACCTGTGTTGTCCGTGCAATATGGGACTGTCTCGTGGGGCCATTTTCGTCCACCGTAACGTGTTTGCACACAATCTGTTACAGTCGCCCGTTGCCCGTTCGTGAGAAACGGATTATTGTTGTGGGCTGTCCTTCCTCGCGTGGCTGCGCCCCTCCCGTGCCGCCTCCAAACACCTGACCGAGAACCGCACATGCTCACGAAGCTGCTTCGTGCCGCAGGTCCGCTGGTGCTGGCATTTTCTCTGATCTCCTGTTCCGACAGTAACGTACTTGCCCCCAGCGCGGACGCGCGGCACTCCGTCACCGCGGCCGCCGCGGGTGGTGTGGTGATCAGCCAGGTGTACGGCGGCGGCGGCAACAGCGGCGCTACGTACAAGAACGACTTCATCGAGCTCTTCAACGCCGGCGCCACCGAAGTCAACCTGACCGGTTGGTCGGTGCAGTACGCCAGCGCGACGGGCTCTTCGTGGCAGGTGACGCCGCTGACGGGCACCATCGCCCCCGGCGGCTACTTCCTGGTGCAGCAGGCGGCGGGCACGGGCGGCACCACGTCGCTTCCCACCGCGAACGTCGTCGGCACCATCACGATGGGCGCCACGGCCAGCAAGATCGCCCTCGTCAACAACTCCACCGCGCTCACCGGCACCTGCCCGGTCTCCGGCGCCGTGGACTTCGTGGGCATCGGCGGCACGGCGAACTGCTTCGAAGGCGCGGCCGCCGCGCCGGCGACCAGCAACACCCTCGCGGTGCTGCGCAAGAACGACGGCTGCACGGACAGCAACGTCAACTCCGCCGACTTCTCGGCCCTCGCCCCCACTCCGCGCAACTCCTCGTCGCCCAGCAAGACGTGCGGCGAGACGCCGGTTCCGGTGGTGGCGAGCGTCACGGTTGAGCCGGCTTCCCCGTCCATCACGGTGGGCACCGTGGTCGCGCTGACCGCGACGGCCAAGGACGCGTCGAACAACGCGGTCGCGGGCACCACGTTCACGTGGAGCACGGGCGACGCGGCCATCGCCACGGTGGACGCGGCGGGCGTCGTGACCGGCGTCGCGACGGGCTCGGCCACCATCACCGCCACCGCGCCCAACGGCGTGGCGGGCAGCGCCACCGTGACGGTGAGCGCCGCGGGCGGCTCGGCCAGCAACGTGCGCGTCACCGAGGTGCACTACGACAACGACGGCACCGACGCCAACGAAGGGATCGAGATCGAGGGCGACGCGGGCGGCTCGCTGGCCGGGTGGAGCCTGGTGCTCTACAGCGGCTCCACGGGCTCGGCCACGCAGGGCCAGTCGTACGGCACGCCCATCGCCCTCTCGGGCACCATCCCCGCCACCTGCGGCGCGCGCGGCGTGGTGGTGGTGAGCACGCCGGGGCTGCAGAACGGCGACAAGGACGGCTTCGCGCTGGTGGACAACAACGGCGCGGTGGTCGAGTTCCTCTCCTACGAGGGAAGCTTCGCCGCCACCAACGGCCCGGCCGCGGGGATGACGTCCACGGACATCGGCGTCTCGCAGGCCACCAACACCGCCGCCGGCCGCTCGCTCCAGCGCGCGGGCAACGGCACCTGGTTCGGGCCCTCGGCCGCCTCGTTCGGCGCCTGCAACCCGGCCACCCCGCCCGTCCCGCAGACGGGGATCACCTTCACGGGCCGCCATCCGACCACGGACCCGGCGCTCCCGGTGGGCTTCCAGGACCAGCTCTTCGCCACGCTTCGTGACGCGGGCACCGGCGCCACCATCCCCACGGTCTTCGCGTGGAGCTCGGAGACGCCGGCCATCGCCACCGTCAACAGCGACGGCGTGATCACGGGGCGCGCCGCGGGCACGGCCACCTTCCGCGCCACGGCTACGGACGGCACCACGGCCACCTACTCGCTGCCCATCCACGTGGCCGCGGCCAGTGAGACGGCGCAGTACGGGCACAACGCCGAGTTCGGCGAGCCCACCGACGGCGACGCGAGCGACGACCACATCCTCCGCTACGCGCAGTTCACCTCTTCGTGGAACAGCAACCGCGGCACCCCCAACTGGGTGGCCTACAACATCGACGCCACCCACTTCGGCGCCGAGGACCGCTGCGACTGCTTCACGTACGATCCGGGCCTGCCGGCGGACAAGAGCTACACCACCGCCAACTACACCGGCGCGGGCACGTTCCACGGCTACGGCATCGACCGCGGCCACCTGGCCCGCTCGTTCGACCGCACGGCCGCGGGCCTGGACAACGCCCACACGTACTACTTCTCCAACATCATCCCGCAGGCGGCCGACAACAACCAGGGCCCCTGGGCGATGATGGAGAACTACCTGGGCGACCTGGCCCGGCGCGACAACAAGGAAGTGTTCGTGATCGCGGGTGTGGCCGGCAGCAAGGGCACCATCAAGAACGAGGGGCGCATCACCATCCCGGCGCAGACCTGGAAGGTGGCCGTGTTCATGCCGCGCGATAAGGGGCTGGGCGACGTGGACAGCGCGGACGACATCGAAGTGGTCGCCGTGATCATGCCCAACGACGGCGGCATCCGCAACGTGCCGTGGGAGACGTACAAGACCACGATCGACGCGGTGGAAGCCATCAGCGGCTACGACGTGCTGGCGGCGCTCCCCAACCGCATCGAGGCGGTGGTGGAGAGCGGGACGCGCGCCCCGGTGGCCAACGCGGGCGGGCCGTACATCGGCACCGAGGGTGCGCCGGTGTTCCTGAGCGGCAACGACTCCAGCGACCCGGACGGCGACGCCATCACCTACGCCTGGGAGTTTGGCGACGGCACCACGGGCACGGGCATCGCGCCGAGCCATACCTACGCGGACAACGGCACGTACCTGGTGAAGCTCACCGTGACCGACGTGTACGGCGCGGAGAGCACCGTCACCACCTCGGTGGTGGTCGCCAACGTGGACCCGTCGGTGCACGTCTTCGCCGGGGCCACGCTCCTGAAGGGCGAGACCTACACGGGCTCCACCACTTTCACGGACCCGGGCGCGGACAGCTGGACCGCCACCGTGGACTACGGTGACGGAGCGGGCCCGCAGCCGCTGGCGATCTCGGGCAAGAGCGTGACGCTCTCGCACCGCTACACCACCGCCGGCAGCTACACCGTGACGGTTACGGTGCGCGACAACGACGGCGGCGTGGGCACGCAGACGGCCCGGGTGACCGTGCAGAGCCCCGCGCAGGGCATCAGCGGGCTGCAGACGCTGGTCTCCACGCTGGCCCGCACGGGCAGCCTGAACGCGGGCAACGCGAACGCGCTGGACGCCAAGCTCCGCGCGGCGGCCGCCTCGCTGGCCCGTGGCGATGAGACGCCCGCGGTCAACCAGCTGGAAGCGTTCATCAACCAGGTGAACGCCCTCGGCCTCTCGCAGTCCGAGACCAGCGCCCTGATCGCCGCCGCCCAGCGGATCATCGCCAGCATCTAAAACGGCTGGGCTCACACAGAGACACAGAGGCACGGAGATGAACTTATCTCCGTGCCTCTGTGTCTCTGTGTGAGATTTTGTTAAGCGTCCGCGGTGCCTTCCATGGTGCGGGCGCCGATGGCCGAGGCTTCGACGTTGAGGCGGATGACCAGGCCCAGGATCTCGCGCGCGGTCTGCGGGGAGAGGGTGGGGGAGTGGGGCACCAGCAGGGGGAGGTTCACCTCGCCCAGGCGGGCGCGGGCGGCGCGGGTGAGCATCACCGGCTCGCGCGGGTCCAGCAGGGCGATGGCCTCCGGGTCGTCGGCAAGGACCACGCGCAGCTGCTCGGGGCGCTCGATGAGGTCCGTGTACATCGCCCGCATGCGGTTGCCGAACTCGGCCTCGGCGGCCACGATGGTCACCCCGCTCTCGCGCAGGCGGCGCTGCATGGTGTCCACCACCTCCGAGTTCACCGTCAGCGTGACGGCGGGGATGCCCACGTTCTCCGCCGCCTTGCGCACCAGGCGCGAGTGGTAGCTGGTGGTCACCACCATGTCCACCGCGCGCAGCGCCTCCTCCACCGCGTGGAACTCCACCGAGCGGTCGGGGCGGGGGAGGGGAATGGGGGAGATGGACACCGGCACCGGGTCCAGCCCGAAGTCGTTGGAGAGCTCGTGGCAGTAGGCGGTCATCTGGTCGATGTTGCTCTCCACCACACCGCAGCGGATGCGGCGCGTGGTGGTGCAGCGCCGGATCAGCTCCGGCACCTCGCCCACCGTCATGCGGCGCTTCCACGCCTCCACCAGCACGCCCGCCATCCACCGCGCCGTTTCGGCCAGGAGCTCTCCGCCGAGCTGATCCTGAGGCGCCAGGTACACGCCAGAACGGCCGCGCACCTCCACCAGCCCCTCGTCTTCCAGGGTGCGGTACGCCTGCGCCACCACGCGGTGGTCCACCCCCATCTCGCGCCACAGCGCGCGGATGCTGGGGAGGCGGTCTCCGGGGTGGAGGAGGCCCAGGTGAAGGGCGTTGAGGATGCGGTCGCGGAGCCGGTCGCTCAGCTCGGTCACCGGGTCGGTCACTCGCGTCTCCTGGGGTGGGATACGGCACGGCCCGCATGGCCGCCGGTACACCCTGCGAAAAGTGAAGAGCGGCAAAAGTTGGCCGCACGGCGGGGCGTACGCAAGGCGGAGCGGAATGTTCCGTGCGTGCAGGGGGTGCGGAAGCGCGGCGCGTGCCACGCCGCGAGCCCCGCGGACGGCGCCCGCCGCGCAGCCGCTTCCCCGTACCCGTACCCTGTTCCCTTTGTCTACGCTCGCGGCCGCGTCCGCCGGTTTGCGCTCCCATCCACCCCGCTGAGGAAGCGATGCTGGCGCCCCTGCTGGTCATCGCGGTCCTCATCGTACTGACCGCTTTCTACGTGGCCGCGGAGTTCGCGGCCGTGTCGGTGCGCCGCAGCCGCATCCGCCAGCGCGCCGAAGACGGCGACGCCCTTTCCCTGCGCCTCCTCCCCATCCTGGAAGACCCGGTGCGGCTGGACCGGTACATCTCGGCCAGCCAGATGGGGATCACCCTCACCTCGCTGCTGGTGGGCGCCTTCGCGCAGGCCACCATCGCCGTGCGCCTGGCCCCGGTGTTCGCGGGCTGGGGGCTGATGGGGAAGGCCGCTTCCGTGTCGGCGGCCACGGTGCTGGTGCTGGTGGTGCTCACCGCCGCGCAGATGGTGCTGAGCGAGCTGGTGCCCAAGTACCTGGCGCTGGCCCGGCCCACCGAGGTGGCGCGCTTCACCGTGCTTCCCATGACCTGGTCGCTCGCCGCCTTCTCCATCTTCCTGGGGGTGCTGAACGCCAGCGCCGCGGCGGTGCTGCGCATGGTGGGGCTGCAGGCGGTGGGGCACGGCCACATCCACTCGCCCGAGGAGATCGACCTGCTGATCGCCGAGAGCCGCGACGGCGGGCTGCTGGAGGCCGACGAGCACCGGCGGCTGCGGCGCGCGCTTCAGCTGGGCATCCGCCCCGCGCGCCACCTGATGGTGCCCCGCCAGGAGATCGCGGCCGTGGAGCTTTCCACGCCGGTGGAGGAGGCCCTGGAGATCATGGCCGCCTCGCCCTACACGCGCCTCCCCGTGTACGAGGGCGACATCGACCACTTCGTGGGGCTCCTCCACACGCGCGACCTGTTCGTGCGCCAGCTGGATCCCACGCCGCTGGCCTCGCTGGCTCCGCTGGTGCGCCCCATCCTCTCGGTGCCCGAGAACGTGACGGCCGAGGCGCTGCTGGCGCGCATGCGCGAGGGGCGCAGCCACCAGGCGCTGGTGCTGGACGAGTTCGGCGGCGTGAGCGGGCTGGTGACGCTGGACGACGTGCTCACCGAGGTGATGGGGGGGATCGCGGACGAGTTCAAGGAGGCGGACCCCGGGCCCGAGGTGCTGGGCGACGGGCGGGTGCGCCTTCCCGGCTACCTGCGGCTGGACGAGGTGGAGCCCTGGATCGGCATCCTGCTGGACGGCGAGTCGGACACGGTGGGAGGGCGCGTGACGGAGGAGTTGGGGCGCGTTCCCGACGCCGGCGCGCGCGCCGTGATCGAGGGGGTGGAGTTCGAGGTGGAGGCCGTGGAGCACCACGCCATCACCTGGGTGGTGGCCACGCCGCTCCCCATGGCCGGGCGCGGCGGGGAGGACGGTGATGGGTGAGCTGCTGCTGACCGCCGTCGTCGTGCTGGTGCTGGTGCTCACGAACGGCCTCTTCGTGGCCGCCGAGTTCGCCATCGTGGGTGTGCCGCGCGTAGCCATCGAGCGCCGCGCCGCGGCGGGGGACCGGGTGGCGCGCACGGTGCTCGGCATCCTGCGCGACAACCGCCGGCGCGACCGCTTCATCGCCACCGCGCAGCTGGGAATCACTGTGGCGTCGCTGGGGCTGGGGATGTACGGCGAGCACAAGCTGGCCGAGTCCATCAGCGGCGGGCTTCACGCGGCCGGGGCGGGGGACTGGCGCTGGCTGCCGGCGCACACGCTGGCCAGCATCCTGGCGGTCATCATCCTCACCTACCTGCACATCGTGCTGGGGGAGATGATCCCCAAGTCCATCGCGCTCCAGCAGGCGGAGGGCACGGTGCTCTGGGTGACGCCCGTGCTCCTGGTGGTGCAGAGGATCTCCATCCTCCTCATCATATTCCTCTCCTTTTTGGGCAACGCGCTGCTGCGCCTCTTCGGCATCGACCGCGCTACCACGCAGCCGGAGCAGGTGCGCACCCCCGAGGAGCTCCAGTACATCATCCGCGAGAGCGAGGCGGGGGGGATGCTGCGCCGCGACACCGCCAACGTGGTGCAGGAGCTCCTGGAGCTGGGCGACCTCACGGCCGGCGAGGTGATGGTGCCGCGCGTGCGGATCCACGGCATCCCCGTGGGCGCCACCTTCGAGCAGGTGACCCGCATCGTGCGCAGCAAGCCGCACACGCGCTACCCCATCTACGACGAGAGCCTGGATCGTATCGTGGGGATGGTCCACATCAAGGACCTCTTCCACCGCCTGCGCTCGCAGCGCTCGGTTCACGCCAACGACGCGCGCCCCGTGCCCTACGTCCCGGAGTCGGCGGACATCGACACGGTGCTCACCGCCATGCGCTCCGCCCGCACCCAGCTCGCCGTGGTGATGGACGAGCACGGCGGCACGGCGGGGATCGTGACCATCGAGGACCTGTTCGAGGAGGTGGTGGGCGAGATCGAGGAAGGCCTCCACGACCGCCCCGAGGTCTACCGCGACGAGGAGGGCCGCGTGATCGCCGAGGGCACCGTGCGGCTGGGCGAGGTGGGCGACTTCCTGGGAGTGGTGCTGGAGCACGACGAGGTGGACACCGTCAGCGGCCTCGTCCTCGCCGAGCTGGAGCGCCCGCCCGTCGTCGGCGACACGGTGGAGTACGACGCGGTGCGCTTCGAGGTCACGCGCGTGGAGGGTCACGGTGTGCGCGAGGTGATCGCCACCTCGCTCCGGCCTCCACCGGCGCAGCCCGAGGGGTAGGGGGCTCACACAGAGGCACGGAGACACAGAGAAAAGAGCTTCAGCGGCTCAGCAGCCAGAGCGCGGCGGCGCCGCCGAGGGTGACGCGCAGGTTGTCGTCGAAGGGGAGGGGGAGGAACTCGAGGATTGCGCCGGCGAGGGCTCCCACGACGGCGGCGAGCGGGGGGATGCCGGGGACGAGGAGGCCGATGGCGAGGTTGACGGCGAGAGCGGCGGCGAAGCCTTCCCAGCTCTTGCCCCACGAGGTGCGGTGGTGCCCGAAGCGCTTGCCCACCAGCGCGGCGGAGGCGTCGCCCAGGCCGTTGTAGAGCATCCCCGCGACGGCGATAGGTGTGGGGAATACGAGGAGCGCCACGGCATACGCGGCCACCATGTAGGTGGCGCCCGCGAAGCCGTGGCGCTCGTGCGTGCGCAGCAGCGCGCGCGTGCGCCGCAGGAACTGGTAGCGCGCCCAGCGGAACTGGAGGCGCGCGAAGTCCACCGCCACCGCCGTGAGCGCGAGCGCCACAAGCAGCGTGACGGAAACACGGCGGGGGAGCACCCACACAAGCGCCGGCAGGAAGACGGACGCCACGTGGAACGCCTTGCGCCCCAGCTCCCGCCCCATGCCTCCCGCAGGTCTACGTGTCTCTGTGTCTCTCTGTGACATTCCTTTACAGTGTGGGATCGGTACGCTTTTTGATCTGCTACGGGAGCGGGAACAGAAGAGGATGTTTCCGCGTGGTCACCTCTCCCGGAGGCAGGGTATGTCTGCGATGTCGCCCGCTGTGCTGGATGCCGGATCCGTTGCGGTTTCGCGCCCTACCCTCCGGGGGCACCTGCAGATCGCGCGGGTGGACCACTGGGTCAAAAACGTGTTCGTTTTGCCGGGGATCGTGGTGGCCGTGGGGATGGACCCCACCCACCTCACCCCGTCCCTGGTCCCCCGCACCCTGCTGGGGCTCCTGGCGGTGGGGCTGATCGCCTCCAGCAACTATACCATCAACGAAGTGCTCGACGCGCCGTACGACCGCACCCACCCGGTGAAGTCGAAGCGGCCCGTGCCCTCCGGCGCGGTGTCGATCCCGCTGGCGTACGCGCAGTGGCTGGGGCTGGCGCTGGTGGGTGTGGCGCTCGGGGCGGCCGTCTCCACGGGGCTGGGGATCGCGATGATCGCGCTGTGGGCGATGGGGTGCGTCTACAACATCCCGCCCATCCGCAGCAAGGAGATCCCGTACCTGGACGTGCTCAGCGAGGCCGTCAACAACCCCATCCGCCTCCTCGCCGGCTGGTACATCGTGGGGCCGGCCGTGGCCGCGCCGGCGTCGCTGCTGGCGAGCTACTGGATGGTGGGGTGCTACTTCATGGCCATCAAGCGCTACGCCGAGCTGCGCTTCATCCTCGACGCGGCCTCCGCGGCGCTGTACCGGCGCTCGTTCGCCCACTACACGCTGGACCGTCTCCTCGTCTCCAGCATGTTCTACGCGTCCGCGGCGATGCTGTGCTTCGGCGCGTTCATCATCCGCTACCGCGTGGAGCTGATCCTGGCCTTCCCGCTCGTGGCCCTGGTGATGGCGCTCTACCTGCGCCTCGGCTTCGAGCCCGGCAGCGCCGCCGAGGCCCCGGAGAAGCTGTACCGCCAGCGCGGGCTGCTGGTGGCGGTCGTCGCCGCCGCCGCCGTGATGGGCGTGCTGAGCCTGGTGGACGTGCCCGTGGTACGGGATCTCCTCGCGCCGGTGTCGCCGGAGACGGTGCAGGGAGTGTAGCTGCGAGGTGGGGTGGCTGCACTCCCCGGGCCGCCCCAGGAGCGAATTCGCCGCTGGGACTAGGCGAAGTGCCCCGGCGGGCACTGTGTCCTGACGAGCCGGAGCAGCGGAAGACAGTCCGTGAAGTGGACTTCGCGCAGGTCCAGCGGCGAATTCGCTCCTGGGCGGACGCCCGGGACCCGGACGCGACCATCACCCGGCGACGGGACCTCGCGTCACCATCCCAGCAGGGCCTGGAGCGCGGTGTAGTCGCGGACCACGGGAAAGGGGTCGCCGGGCGGCGCGGGGCTCCGGCCGACCAGGATGAAACCGGTGCCCGCGCGGCGGGCGGTGACGAGGTCCACGTCTCGCCGGTCTCCCACGTACACGGCGTGCTCCGGCGCGGTGCCGAGCTCGCGCAGGGCGTGAAGGAGGCCGGCGGGACTCGGCTTGAAGGCGCCGACGTGCGGGTCCTGCGCCGACACCACGACCCGGAAATGCTGGTCGATGCCCAGCGCGCGCAGCTTGTCCGCCGCCGGGTAGTCGGACACGACGGCGCAGGCGATCCCGCGCTTCCCGGCCGCGGCGAGCAGCTCGGCGAGGCCCGGGAGGATGAAGCGGCGGAGGATGGCGAGCGGGGCCTGGTCCATCCACTCGGCCACCGTGTCGCCCACCACCTGGCGGGAGAGGCCGCTGCGCGCGCAGGCGAGGTCGATCTGCGCGTCGGCGAGCAGGCCGGTGCCGGCGGGAGCGAGACGCATCTCCTCCTGCGCGCGCCGGTACGCGCGGATCACGCGCAGCGTCCGGGCGCCCGAGCGCGGGTTGCGCACGCACGCCACCGCCAGCCGGCGGAGCATGGCGAGCCGCATCGCCCGCTGGTCGTAGAGCGTGCCGTCCACGTCGAAGACGAGCGCGCGGAGATCGGCCGGAAGGCGCGTCATGGATGGAAGTCCAAAGTGCTAAGTCCTGAGTGCCCAGTGCGAAGAGGCGCGAAGTGCTGAGATCACATAGGGACTCAGGACTCAGCACTTCGGGACTTAGGACTCTCAGTCGATCGGCCCCGGGCGATGTGCCCGGCGCCAGCAATCCGCATCAGATCGCAAGGAGCATTCTGCATGTCATCCCAGTTCGCGGCGCTGGAGTCTGGCGCGCCGGGCCTTTCCGTGACGGGTGCGGGCGGCGTGGCGTGGGTGCGCGAGCGGTGGGCCGCGCTCTCGCTGTCGGCGGTGGCCCTGCTCAGCGCCACGTGGGCGGTCTTCGCCCTCGCCTGGCCCATGGGGTTCGACCACGGGCTCTACACCTGGACCGGCGACGTGGTGATCCAGGGCGGGCTTCCCTACCGCGATAGCTGGGACATGCACGGGCCCCTCGTCCCCTACCTGTTCGCGCTGCCGCAGGCGGTGTTCGGGCCGCGCTTCTGGGGCGTGCGGGTGCTGGACCTGCTCATCCTGGGCGCGTCACTGTACGCCCTGTACCGCCTGCTGGCAACGGTGAGCTCGCGCACGGCCGCGATGTGGGCCGTGGCCGTCTTCCCGCTCTGCTACGCATCCACCGGGTTCAACGAGACCGCGCAGCCCGACGGATGGGTGGGGCTCGCGCTCATGGCGGCGGTCGTCCCGCTCCTCGTCCGCACGCCGGGGACCGCGACGGTGTTCGCGGCGGGGCTGGTGGTCGGGGCGGCGGCGCTGGTGAAGCCGGTCTTCGCGGCATTCCTCCTGGTGCCCTTCGTCTGCCTGTTCAACGGGGGGCGTCCCACGTTGAAGGCGCTCGCCGGACGCACGGTCGTGATGGGCGTCGGGTTCGTGATCCCGATCGCGGCGGCGGCGGCGTGGTTCGCGTCGAAGGGCGGGCTGGGGTACCTGGTGGAGGTGCACCTGGCGTACACGTCGCAGGTGTACTCGCCGCTCGCCAGCCTGGACCTGCAGGGCCGGATGCGCGGGCTGCTCGACTACGTCTGGTCCGCGCGGGTGGTGGCGGTGGCGCAGCCCGCGGTGCTGCTGGGCGCGTTCGCGCTGCGACGGAGCCATCCCGGCGTCTTCCGCGCGCTGGTGACCTGGGTGGTGCTCGGCATCGCGCTCGTGCTGCTGCAGAACAAGTACTACATGTACCACTGGCACATCATCCTCCCCCCGCTCGCCGCGCTGGCCGCCGCGGGGCTTCACGCCGCGCTGTCGCCCGCACGCGCCGCCAGCCGCGACGCGCGCCTCCTGGCGATCGCGCTGATGGGGGTGATCGTGGTGCACGCCGCGTCGCGGCCGGGGCTCCGACTGCTGGACGACCTGCGCTTCGCGGTCGGCGCGCTGGACAAGCAGGCGTACACCGCGCGCTTCCGCAGCGACACCTTCGAGCCCGCCGCCATCCGCGAGGTGGGCACCTACATCCGCGGGCGCACCACGCAGGCGGACCGGCTGGCGATCTACGGCTTCGACGCCGGCATCCTCTACGAGTCCGGACGCGAGTCGGCGTTCAGGATGGCGGGATGGTCGTGGCCCGTGACCGAGGGCGAGGGGAGCCCCATCCGCGAGGAGTACCGCCGCGAGTACCTGGAGTCGATGGAGCGGACGCGCCCCACCTACGTGGTGGTCAACCGCGGGGCGGGGAACGAGGAGACGTCGCCCACGCTCCTGCCGCCCACACTCTCTGGCTTCCCCGAGCTGGCCTCGGTCATCCAGAGCCGCTACCGCTACGAGCGGCACTTCGGGCGCTATACCCTCTACCGCCGGGCGGACGCGGCGCCGAGATGATCCGGGATCGTGAATCGCGGGTGCATGCTGGCGCGGGCGAACCAGGAGCGATTGAAATCGCCGCTGGACCTACGCGAAGTCCGCTTCGCGGACTGTTTTCCGCTGCTTCGGCTCGTCAGCACACAGTGCCCGCAGGGGCACTTCGCGTGTTCCCAGCGGCGAATTCATTCGCTCCTGGCGGGGAGGCCGCGCAATCCCTGCCGCTCGACCTGGATCTCGCATGAGGCCGCACGCTTCATCAGCGGCGGTCCTCCTGGTTCCAGTGGTGGCCCTGCTGGCGGCGGGCTGCGATTCACGCGCACCCGCCCCGCAGCCGGCGCAGGCGCAGGCCCCCGCGGCCTACGCCTGCGCCGCTTCCATTGCGCCCGATCCCGCCGCCGCCCGCGCCGAGATCCGCACCAGCTACGCGGAGTGGAAGCGCCGGTACCTTACCTCGGAGGGCGCGGGGCGCGACCTGCGGGTGAAGATGCCCGGCTACAAGAACGGCGCGACCACCTCCGAGTCGATGGGCTACGGGATGCTCCTGGCCGCGTACCTGGGCGACCGGCCGGCCTTCGACGGGCTTTGGCGCTACGCGAAGCGGCACCGCAACCCGCGCGGGATGATGTCGTGGGAGATCACCCCCGAGGGCCGTATCCCCGATCCCAACGCCGCCACCGACGGCGACCAGGACATCGCCTTCGCGCTGGTGGTGGCGGATGCGCGCTGGGGCGGCTACCGCGACGACGCCCGCGCGCTGATCGGCAGCATCCTGCGCCACGCGGTGGAGCCCGGCACCGACATCCTGAAGCCCGGCGACGTGTGGGGCGGCTCGCAGGTGACCAACGCGTCCTACTACGCGCCCGCCTACTACCACGTGTTCGCGCGCTACACCCGCGAGCCCCGGTGGAACCGCGTGGCGGACGCATCTTACGGCGTCCTCTCGCGCGTGGTCGCGCGCCACTCGCCCACCACGGGCCTCCTCCCCGGCTGGACGACGGCGGCGGGCAGCCGCGTGACGGTGGGGGGCGACTTCGCCTTCCTCTACGACTACGGCTCCGCGCGCATCCCCTGGCGGCTGGCCATGGACGCGGCGTGGCACTGCGACCGCCGCGCCCAGCACCACCTCCGTCTCTTCAACCGCTTCTTCCAGCGGGTGGGAGTGGACGACCTGCGGGACGGTTACGAGCTGAACGGGCGCCCTACCGGCCAGGGTCCGGCGGGCGCCTCGTTCATCGCGCCGGCGGCGGCCGGGGCCGTCGTGTCACCGGACGCGCGCTACCGGCGCATCATGTGGAATGAAACGTTGCAGTTCCGCGACGGCGGCTACTACCCCGACTCGCTGCGCCTCCTCGCGCTCCTCTTCGCCAGCGGCGGGATGCCGGCGCCGCGGATACAGTAAAGAAATTTCACACGGAGGCACAGAGACACAGAGAACTTCATCTCTGTGTCTCTGTGCCTCCGTGTGATCCGCTTTTGAGATCGCGCGCGAGGTGAGGGAGGAGGAACCACGGCTCCACCAGGTAGCGGCGCCACACGCGCCGCGGGTGCGAGCAGAGGCGGTAGAGCCACTCCATCCCCACCTGGCCCACCCAGCGCGGGGGGATGGGGAGCTCGCCGGCGAAGAGGTCCATCAGCGCGCCCAGGTTGAAGACCACATTGGCGTCCAGCCGGTCCAGGTGGTCCACGATCCAGTGCTCCTGCCTCGGCATCCCCATGCACACGGCCAGGATGTGGGGGCGGTACTCGCGGATCTCCTCCAGCACCTCCTCGCCCTCGGGGCTTCCGGGCGTGGCGTCGAAGAAGCCGTGGCGGGTGCGAAGCTGCAGCCCCGGGAAGCGCTGGAGCAGGTTGGCGGCGCCGCGCTCGCCCACCCCGGGCTCCGATCCCAGGAAGAACACCCTCCATCCCTTTTCGGCCGCGATGGCGAGCAGGCCGGGCATCCAGTCCACGGGCGCGTGGCGGTGCTCGCGGCGGGCGGGCATCCCCAGCGAGCGCGCCAGCCAGACGAGCGGCATCCCGTCCAGGAAGGTCCAGTGCGAGCACTCGTAGAAGCGCCGCATCTTGGGGTCGTCGTGGCACAGGTAGATGCTGTGCATGTTGTGCCCGCCGATCACCCACCGCTGGCCCGACTCCACCGCGTCCACCGCCGCCTGGTGAAGCTTGGCGGTCGTCAGCAGGTCGAAATCGACCCCCAGCATCCGGTACCCAGGGGTCCGGGGAGGCGCGTCTTCACGGATAGAACCGTGGAGTTGCATCAAATCCTCGCGATCATTTTCGGCGTTTCTGCTCAGCGCTTCCGTGGCCGTGCGAACGCAAGGACTATGCTGAGGCACTGGCGCGAGTATTGCTTTTGGGAAACACATAGCGCATGGCGCGCGGGCCGTGAGGGTCCCTCCCCGAGCCCCCGCCGCGCGCCGTCCCAGACCAGATCCGCATACCCCGCTCACAAGGTGTCCGATGCTCGTGTTCGCCGAAGCCGGCATGCGACCGACCCGCGCCGCATCGCGCCTGGCGAGAGCGTCTCTCGTGCTCTCGGTTGGGCTCGCCGCCGCCTGCACTGACGACAAGCCCGGCCCCGTTGAGCCCGCCGCCATGACGTGCGAGGCCGGCGCCGTGGTGGTGGACGGCAAGAGCATCCCCGTGGCGCCGAACGGCTTCGCCGCGGTGGGCAACAAGATCATCAGCGCCGCGAGCTGCCAGCCGGCGCGCTTCGTGGGCGTGTCGCGCCCCGCGCTCTCCTTCTCGGCCGACGGCGGGCGGATGGGCGTGGATACCGCGATGGCTGCCGACTTCCAGCGCATGCGCGCCTGGCGCGCCAACACGGTGAGGATCGAGCTGGCCCAGTACTACTGGGTGCCGACTTCGATGCACCACGACCCGCAGTACCCGGCGCGGGTGGACCGGGCGGTGAAGGCGGCGCGGGCGGCGGGGCTTCACGTGATCCTGGTGCTGCAGGCCAGCGACCGAGGCGACCCCAAGCACCCGCTGGAAGGCGAGATGCACCAGCCGATGCCGGACGTGAACCATTCCATCCCGTTCTGGAAGGACGTGGCCGCGCGCTACAAGGACGACGGCGGGATCCTCTTTGAGCTCTACAGCGAGCCGTACCCCATCGGCGGCGAGGGCGGGTTCTCCAACTGGGACATGTGGCTGAACGGGGGCACGCATCCGTCCGACGCCGTGTACGGCAGGCGCCCCGCCTTCCAGGCCGCCGGCATGCAGCAGCTGTACGACGCGGTGCGCAGCACCGGCGCCAACAACATGGTGATCGCGAGCGGCACCCAGTGGGGGTATTTCCTGGCGGGGGTGAAGGACCACCGCATCAAGGGGTACAACATCGCGTACGCCACCCACCCGTGGGAAGACTCGCCCACCTCGCGCCAGCCCTCCACCTGGGACCGCGACTGGGCGTACCTGGCCGCTACGGACCCGGTGATGATCACCGAGTTCGGCGACTACGACTGCAGCGATCCGTACGTGAAGGCGGTGCTCGACAAGGCGGACCAGCTGGGGCTCTCGTGGACGGCCTGGATGTGGGTGGCGCCCAACTCGGTGGAGTCCAAGCGCCAGGAGGGCAGGGACGACCCGATCTGCAACCGCTCGCTGCTGATCATGGACTGGTCGGGGACACCCACCAGGCCCGGGCAGATCATCAAGGACCGGCTCGCGTCGTACTGAGCCCGGCTTCACCAGGGAAGATGGGTCCGGCCCGGCCGTTGCGCGGGTACGGACCCGTCTCTTTGCCACACCACGCGCACGCCACGATGCCCAAGCTGTCCGACCGCACGGTCCTGCTGTTCTACAAGGAGTACGAGCTCGACAAGTGGCTCCCCGGAGACCGCTACCTGAAGCGCGTCGTCCGCCCGCTGTACGCGCGGCTCAGCGGACGGCGGCACCGGGTGAGCGGCTTCCGCGTCGCCTACAACCTGCTGGTGGAGGCGCTTCGGCGCGGCGGGTACGACGTGAGGCACAACGACTACTCGGCGGCGCGGCGCAACCCTGGCCACCCCGTGGGCCTCTTCGGCTATCCGCACCTGCTGGAGGGGTGGGACCTGCCCAACCCGGCCGTGCTGGGCCCGGGGCTCTACGACCATCCCAGCCTGGCGCCGGGGCTGATGAGGGACGAGCGCAACCGCTTCTACCTGGTGTGCAGCGAGTGGATGCGGAGCATGTTCGCGCGCCACTACGGCGACTCGTGCGTGGTGTGGTTCAACGGCATCGACGCCGCCCAGTGGCCCGACACCCGCGGCCACGCCAAGGACATCGACGTGCTGGTGTACGACAAGATGTACTGGGACCGCGAGCAGTACGAGGCGCGGATGCTCAACCCCATTTTGGCGCGCCTCAAGGGAGCGGGGCTCCGCGTCCACTCGCTGCGATACGGGTTCTACGAGCGCGACGAGTACCGCGACGCGCTCAGCCGCTCGCGCTCGATGCTCTTCCTGAGCGCCAACGAGACACAGGGCATCGCGTACCAGGAGGCGATGGCCTCCAACGTCCCCATCCTGGCCTGGGACAACGGCTTCTGGCTGGACCCGCGCCGCGCCGGCTTCGAGCCCGACCCGGTGCCCGCCAGCTCCGTCCCCTACTTCTCCCCCGAGTGCGGCGAGCGCTTCCGCGACTTCGGCGAGTTCGAGGCGACGTTCGAGCGCTTCTGGTCGCGCCTTGACGGCTACGATCCGCGCGGCTACGTGCAGCGCGAGCTCTCCCTTGAACGCTCCGCCGAGCTCTACATGGGGTACTACAACGGCAGCCTCACGCAGAGACACAGAGGCACAGAGGCACACCGGGCCTCGTTATGAACGACCGCACGGTCCTGCTCTTCTTCCGGGACTTCGAGTCCGACCGCTTCGTGCCGGGCGACCGGTACCTGAAGCGGCTGGTGCGCCCGCTGTACAACCGCTTCAACCGCAAGCAGAAGGTGACCGGCTTCCAGATGGCCTTTCAGCTGCTGGCGGAGGCGCTGCGGCGCGGCGGGTACGAAGTGCGGATCAACGACTACCGGGCGGCGCGGCGCAATCCCGGGCACCCCGTGGGCCTCTTCGGCTACCCGCACCTGCTGGAGGGGTGGGACCTGCCGAACCCGGCCGTGCTGGGCCCGGGGCTCTACGACCATCCCAGCCTGGCGCCGGGGCTGATGAGGGACGAGCGCAACCGCTTCTACCTGGTGTGCAGCGAGTGGATGCGGAGCATGTTCGCGCGCCACTACGGCGACTCCTGCGTGGTGTGGTTCAACGGCATCGACGCGGCCGAGTGGCCCGACACCCGCGGCCGCGCCAAGGACGTCGACGTGCTGGTGTACGACAAGATCCGCTGGAACCGCGAGACGTACGAGCCCGCGCTGCTCCATCCAGTCATGCAGAGCCTGGCCCGCCGCGGCCTGCGCGTGGAGACGCTCCGCTACAAGCTCCACGACCACGCCGCCTACCGCGGCCTCCTGTCCCGCTCGCGCTCCATGCTCTTCCTGTGCGAGCACGAGACGCAGGGCCTCGCCTACCAGGAAGCCCTCGCCTCCAACGTCCCCGTGCTCGCCTGGGACAACGGCTACTGGCTCGATCCCCACCGCCCCGACTTCGAGCCCGACCCCGTCCCCGCCAGCTCCGTCCCCTACTTCTCCCCGGAGTGCGGCGACCGCTTCCGCGACTTCGGCGAGTTCGACGCCGCCTTCGAGCGCTTCTGGCCGCGGCTGGACGGCTACGATCCACGCGCCTACGTGCAGCGCGAGCTCTCCCTGGAGCGCTCCGCTCAGCTCTACACGACCTACTACGGCAGCCTCACACAGAGACACGGAGGCACCGAGATGAAGTGATCTCGGTGCCTCCTGCACGGGGTCATTGACACCTTCTGACACCTGGCTCCGGCCCTCGTCTTCGGCTGATGCGAATCTACGAGTCGCCGCGCGCGTCGGCGGCGGACTTCCCGACGAGCGACGACTATACTTGGGTGCTCGCGCGTGAGGCCGACCGCCTGCAACTCTGGCACGGAGTCGAGATACTGCGGGAGGGTGCCGGGTTGATCCGCGAGGCGCGGGCGGCGAAGCATCGGGCGAAGCTCAGGGGCGAGCGTGAGAAGGAGAGCCACGATGCCGCCGACAAGCTGGCCTACCTGGAGGCGCGCGAACGCTGGGCGGTGGATGCCGTGAATGTGCTTCGCGACAGATTAACCCCTATCTACATCGACGTTGGCGCAGCGGCGGGCGCGATGGACCGCTTTGAGCGCGAGCACGGCATGGACAAGCTGCGCGACATGCTGAAAGCCCGGCCCGAGGCATACGGCCCTCTGGTGGGCGAGCGGATCAGGGTTCGGGGTAGGATGGAGCACCAACAAGGCGGCAAAACGCGCGGAGGACGTCGCGGATGATGGGGAGACGGCGATCCGTTGGCATCGAGCGCGGCCCGCAAGGCGGAGTTCGCACCCGCACGGGAGCGCGTTGGGGCGGCGCGCATGGCGTTGGTGCAAATCGCTGCGGTGGACCGGAATCTACCGGGTGCGGCTATGCCGGAGCACCGGGCTGCAGAGGCGTTACGTCCGCTGATCTGCGACGGGCGGTCGGTCGCGTGGCTCTCGCAGCAGCTTGCGGGGCTCCTGCCGCCGGAGGATCACGAAGCCGCCGTTACCGCTGAGAACGGGCTTGGTTGTGGAGCGGGGCACCCGAACACGCGACCGCAGCATTCGCCGGGGTGGCTTAGAAATATGACTTCTCTTCTGCTTCCATGACGTGGGGTCAGTCGACGCACGGAACTCTTGCGAGTGAAGCCGGGGAAATTATATTTCTGGCGGGAACCTTCTGCTACTCTTCGTCGGAGCAGCTTCCGCGAACGGTTTCAGCCCCTCGACCGGGAGGGGTACTGCTATAATACCCGACACTTACGTGCAATTTCATCGATTGAGCAGTGCCGATCCCCTGTACCGCTTCACCCTCCAAACCCGAGGTCAGGAAATGCGTACCCTCCGCCTTTTCATAACGCTCGCGGCCATCAATCTTGCGCTGATTCTTCCACCTGAAGTCTTTGCTCAGAGAGTCCAGCAGGTTGAGATTACGAGTGCGACTGCGAATGCTCGTCTGGGAGCGGGGACGAACCACGCTATAGCTGGACAACTCCCACGCGGAACGGTATTGGAGGTTCTTGGACGAGAGGGGGCCTGGTATCGGGTCCGGATTACGCCCGAACTCGGTTTTCAAGCACCTGTCGCCTTTGTCCACGAATCTACTCTCCGTGACATCGCGGCGAGAGCTGGCGTAGAGGCTCTAGCGACCACTGCGGGTCCGTCGCGGGCTCCCAACGCAGAATCGCAAAGATCAGTTCGAGCAGGGGAAAGGGTCAGGCTGAACACGGTTTCGGCTGATATGCATGCTGATCCCGATTTTGGTAGTCCAGTCCGCCGACAGTTGCGGAGCGGGGATGTTGGAACGGTGTTGGAAATTCGGCGTGATTGGGCCCACCTCGCACTAGGCGGAGCCCACGGCTGGGTTGCTCAGCGCTTCTTGGAGCCGGTGATCACGGCTGAGATCGAATCGGCTGCTGGTTACAGAGACCCGGGCAATGCTATGTGGCTGGGGATGCTTCCGGGAGCAGGTCACTTCTACATTGGCAACAATCGCAAAGGAACGATCTTGGCGGGGCTTGGCGCAGGGTTCGCGCTTCTCTTGGCGAAAGGATATTCGGACCCGCTGGATTCATCCGGCTACGCAACCATTGGCGGCTTAGGTCTTAGCCTGACGATGGGCTATTCGTCTTGGAGTGCCTACCAGGACGCGTATAAGCATAATGATGCGTTACGGCGCACTGCGGTTATCTTGCACCCACATAGAGAAGGGGGTGTAGCGGTCGGGATTACGGTGACACATTGAGCTTGCTCGACCAATAAGCCCGCTTCGACTCCGCCAACGCGGCGCTGCGAGGGCGGGCACGGCCCCCGATGCGCCGGGCTGGTTCACAAAGGCGCTGAGTGAATCGACCGGCTTCCCGAGAGCCCTTCATTGTCCGTCCGGGCAATGTGGGGCTTTTGCGTTCTGACCTCATCTATACTCCGCTCCACAGGGCATCGCGCCACGACGGCCCTCGATCAGGAGCGCTCATAATCCGTCATTTGGGCGTGCCCCCCCCCGCAAGACCGGGGTCGGGCTTCCCGTGCAGCTGGGCGACAAACAACGTCGCCCACTGCGCCGGGCCACCCCGGCGGCTCCGTGCGCTCGTGGGCTTGCAGCACGCGCGCGTAGGACGCCCACCGAGCGGGGCGCCGCCGGGCTGTCCCGGCCCTGCGGGTGCGAATCCCTCATGCGGTCGTTCC
>DASVSA010000657.1:0-6812 GCA_036388335.1 Longimicrobium sp.
GCCGTCGCGGTCTGTGCCTTCCGCCGGGGGTGGACCGTACAGTCCCCGCAGGGGACTTCGCGGGGTTCCAGCGGCGAATTCATTCGCTCCTGGAATTCTATATCATTCGCTCGTGGACGGATCACGCCGACGGACTCCCGCGGCTCAACGCCGGAAGAGGTAGCTCACCTTGAAGAAGATGCCGTCCACGCGCGGCGCGAAGCCGTCGAAGCGGAAGGCTTCGTCGTCGGTGACCTCGCGGCCATAGCCGAGGAAGGCGACGGTGCCGGGGGAGGGGCGGTAGCTCAGCAGGACGTCGAGGCGCAGCGGGTTGAGCTGCGGCTCCAGGTACGAAGGGAGGTTGCCCCGGCGCACGCGGAAGGGCTCGCCGCCGCGCAGGTACTCGCCGCCGTCGGGGGCGCGCAGGACGTCGACGTCCTCCACCGAGTACTGCGCCAGCCCGCGCACCGCCAGCGCGCGCGTGAGCTGGTACTCCACCCGCAGCCGCGGCACCAGCGCGCGCGAGTAGCGCGAATCGTCCGAGCTGCGGTGGAGGATGGAGTAGCCCAGGCTGCCATCCACCCGCAGCGAGCGCGTGGGCCGGAGCGAAACATCGGCCGCGATCGCCGTCTCCACGCCGCGCGTGCCCTCCGCGAAGATGGGGGTGCCGCCCACGAACAGCTCCACGCCGATGTCCGCGGTCTTGAAGTACGAGGATTCCGCCTGAAGCGAGAAGGCGTGAAGCCCGCCGATCCGCGTATCGGGCCCCACCAGCGAGTCCCCCGTCTCGATGACGCCGCCGGGACCGGCGCGCGAGTAGTCCGCGTAGTCCGCGAGGTCGAGGGTGAAAAAGTTGCGCGCCACACGCGCTTCCAGCTCCAGGTTGCCGCGCAGCGTGGCGTTCCCCTCCAGCGAAAGCGACCCCTCCACCGCCTCGTCCGCCTTCCAGAACCCGCGCTCGTCGTAGATCCACCGGAAGCCGTTGCGCGCGTCGAAGCGCTGCAGGAGGGCGCCCGGCGCGCCGTACCAGGAGACGCGGTTGCCGCCGAACAGCTCGGTCACCCCGCGCCGGCGCACGAAGCCGGTCTCCGTGCGGAAGCTGGAGGGGACGTCGCGGATGGCGGCGAGGAAGCCCCAGCGGCGCCCCGTGCGGTCCAGGTAGGCGTGGGCGATGTGCCCCGCCTCGTCGTCGGTCGATACCGCCTGCCGCGCCCCCGGCGCCCCGGCCGAGTCGCGCCCGAGCGGGTCCGGGATCCACGATCGCGTCCAGCTCCCGCCACCCTGCACACCCGCCGTGTACACCCCGCCGAAACGGATGCGCGCGTCGGCCGCCGCCACGTAGTTGAAGGCGTCCCCGGTCTGGCGGCTGGTGGCGAGCGCGCCCAGGGTGGAGCCCGCCGAGCCCACGTCGCGGCGCACGCGGGCGATGTGGAAGACCGCCCGGTCGGCGCCCGGGGCGAAGCGGGCGGGCCGGGAGAGCGGGGCTTCGTCCAGGGCGCCCAGGTACGCCAGGTTCAGCGCCCCCACCTTGCCCGTGAGCCGCGCGCCCACCGCCGGGTCCACCACCGAGCGGGTGTAGACCAGCGTCTCGGGGGTGGAGAACAGGTCGGCGCCCTCCAGGAAGAAGGGCCGCTTCTCCTGCAGCGAGATGGCGAAGCGCTCGTTGACCGTGATCTGGTCCGCGTCCGCCTCCACCGTGGAGAAGTCGGGATTGACGGTGGCGTCGAGGGTGAGCTCGCTGGTGATGCCGTACTTGAGGTTCACCCCCACGTCCGGCTCGGTGGGGCCGCGCCGGAAGCCCGCCTCGCCGGTGCTCCCCTCGCGGCGCGCGGTGAGCGTGGGGTTGGCCTCGAAGAGCCGCCCCGGCCGCAGCCCGCGGATCCCGCGCAGCGTGCCGCTCTGCGCCAGCTCCGAAGGCGTGCTCTGCAGGCGCGGCGCCCAGCTCTCCTGCGCCGCCGTGGCGGGGATCACGCGGATGACGTTGAAGCCCCAGCGCTGCTCGCCGCCCGCGGGGAACTTCAGGCTCTTGAGCGGGATGCGCAGCTCCACCTCGTACCCGTCGCCGGTGAGCCGGCCGCGCGAGTCGAAGAGGAAGTCGGGGGCGAAGTCCGTCCCGCGCCCCTCCGCCAGGATGCCGTCCTGCTGGATGCCCAGCGGGTTCACGTAGAAGACGAAGGCGCGGCGCTGGTCCGCGAAGGTATCGAGGAGGAGGCGGATGTGGTCGTCGCTGGTGATCTGGTCGCGCTCCGCGAGCGTGGAGCGGATGCGCGACGGGTCGGCGGCGTAGGCGCGGATGCCGATGTAGAGATCGCGCGGGGTGTAGAAGATGCGCACCTCGGTGCGCTCCGACGCGGGCGTCCCCTCCGCCGGGCGCGACTGCGTGAAGCCGCCGAGGAGGGCCGCCGTGGACCAGGCTTCCTCGTCCAGCCGCCCATCCACGCGGATCTGCGCCGCTTCCAGGCGGGGGAGGTCGGCTACGCGGGGGGTGTCGGCGGGGAAGGCCGCCAGCGCGGCGGCCAGGAGTGTCGCGATCATCTACTCACGGGGCAGGGGAAGGCGCAAAGAATAACCACGGCGCCCCCCACGGTCGACCCCCGCATCAGCCCGGAGCGTCTCTCTCCGTGTCTCTGTGTGACATCGCCGGTCCAGGAGGCGTGGGATGTGCGAGGGAGCCCCGGATCTTTCGCACCCAGGATCACCGGAGCTCGAAATCATGGTTCGCCCCCCTTTCGACAACAGCTACGCGCGCCTTCCGGACCGCTTCTTCGCCCGCGTCGCGCCCACGCCGGTGGCGGCGCCGCGGCTGATCAGGGTCAACGCCCCGCTGGCCATCGACCTGGGTCTGGACCCGGAGTGGCTGGCCAGCGAGGAAGGCGTGCAGGTGCTCGCGGGCAACCGCGTGCTGGAGGGCTCCGAGCCCATCGCGACCGCGTACGCCGGGCACCAGTTCGGCAACTTCGTTCCGCAGCTTGGCGATGGGCGCGCGATCCTGCTGGGCGAGCTCATCGACCGCGGCGGAGTCCGTCGCGACGTGCAGCTCAAGGGCCCCGGCCGCACCCCCTTTTCGCGCGGCGGCGACGGGAGGGCAGCGGTGGGCCCGGTGCTGCGCGAGTACCTGGTGAGCGAGACGATGCACGCGCTGGGCATCCCCACCACCCGCGCGCTCGCCGCCGTCACCACCGGCGAGACGGTGAGGCGCGAGACGATGCTCCCCGGCGCGGTGCTGACGCGCGTCGCCTCCAGCCACATCCGCGTGGGCACCTTCCAGTTCTTCGCCAGCCGCGGCGACGTGGAGGGCGTGAGGACGCTCGCGGACCATGTGATCGCCCGCCACTACCCGGAGGCGGCCGGAGCGGAGCGCCCCTACCGCGCGCTGCTGGAAGCCGTCATCCGCGCGCAGGCCGAGCTCATCGCCCAGTGGCTGTTGGTGGGCTTCATCCACGGGGTGATGAACACGGACAACAGCTCGGTCGCGGGCGAGACGATCGACTACGGGCCCTGCGCCTTCATGGACGAGTACGATCCCGGCGCCGTCTTCAGCTCCATCGACAGCTACGGCCGCTACGCCTACTCCAACCAGCCGACGATCGCCGAGTGGAACCTGGTGCGCCTGGCGGAGTGCCTCCTCCCCCTCCTCGCCGACGACACCAAGGCCGGCGCCGCCGAGGCGAACGAGGCCCTCGACCTGTTCGCGCCCACCTTCGAGAGCGCGTACCAGGCGGGGCTCAGGCGCAAGCTCGGCCTGCTCACGGAACGCGAGGGCGACATCGAGCTCGCGCGCGACCTGCTGCTGGCGATGGCGACGAACATGGCGGACTTCACCAACACCTTCCGGCGCCTGGGCGAGTCGGATGACGACGGCGTGCGCGGCCTCTTCTCGGACCCCGCCGCGTTCGATGAATGGGCCGCGCGCTGGCGCCGGCGGCTGGAGCAGGAGGACGCGGACCCGGAGACGCGGCGCGCGGCCATGCTCGCCGCGAATCCCGCTTACATCCCGCGCAACCACCGCGTGGAGGCCGTCATCCGCGCCGCCGTGGACCGCAACGACTTCGCGCCCTTCGAGGAGATGCTGGCCGTCCTGGCGAAGCCTTACGAGACCCAGCCGGGCTTCGAGCTGTACGCCCAGCCGCCTGAGGCCCACGAACGGGTGCGCGCCACCTTCTGCGGAACGTAGATGACGCTCTCTCCGTGTCTCCGTGCCTCTGTGTGAGACCGTAGCCCTCTGTCACGGCACTTGCAACGTCCCGGGCCCGCTGTTCAACTGCCGCCAAGGAGACGGTCGATGAGATCTTCGGAAAGGTCCGTGTCGGTGTGGGAGACCACGAATCCGCAGCCCGAGTTCGCCGCGCTGGCGGGCGAGGCCGTGGCGGACGTGTGCGTGGTGGGGGCGGGGCTGGCGGGGATGACCACGGCGTACCTCCTGGCCCGCGAGGGGAAGAAGGTCATCGTCCTGGACGACAACGGGATCGGCGGGGGCGAGACGGGGCAGACGACGGCGCACCTGGCCAGCGCCCAGGACGACTACTACCACGTCCTGGAGAAGATGCACGGCGAGGACGGCGCGAAGCTCATCTACCAGAGCCACCAGGCCGCCGTGGACCGCATCGGCGAGATCTCCGTGGCCGAGGGGATCGACTGCGACTACGAGCACCTGGACGGCTACTTCTTCCTGGCCCCCAACAAGACGCCCGACTTCCTGCGCACGGAGATGGAGGCCGCGCGCCGCGCCGGGGCCACGGTGGAGATCGTGGACCGCATGCCGGTGCCGAGCTTCGACAGCGGCCCCGCGCTCCGCTTCGCGCGGCAGGGGCAGTTCCATCCGCTCAAGTACCTGGAGGGGCTGGCCCGCTGCATCCAGCGCGACGGCGGAAAGATCTACACGGCCAACCACGTGCTGGAGGTGGAGGGCGGCACCCCCGCCGTGGCGCGCGGCGAGGGCTTCGAGGTGCGCGCCGGTTCCGTGGTGGTCGCCACCAACTCGCCGATCAACGACCGCATCACCATCCACACCAAGCAGGCGCCCTACCGCACCTACGTGATCGGCGCGCGCGTGCCCGCTGGCTCGGTGCCGCACGGGCTGTACTGGGATACGCTGGAGCACTACCACTACGTGCGCCTCGCCCGCATCCCCGGCGACCCCACGCACGAGATGCTGATCGTGGGCGGCGAGGACCACAAGACGGGGCACGCCAACGACATGGACGAGCGCTTCGCCAGCCTGGAGGAGTGGACGCGCGAGCGCTTTCCCATCGAGCGTGTGCAGCTGCGGTGGAGCGGCCAGGTGCTGGAGCCCATGGACTTCATCGGCTACATCGGCCGCGACCCCGGCGGGCAGGAGAACGTGTACATCGCCACCGGCGACAGCGGGCAGGGGATGACGCACGCCACGCTGGGCGGCATCCTCATCTCCGACCTGGTGCTGGGCCGCCCCAACCCGTGGGAGCAGCTCTACGATCCCGAGCGGAAGACGATCTCCACGGAGTCCGTGAAGGAGTTCGTGGTGGAGAACGTGGACGTGGCGGTGCAGTACAAGGACCTCCTCCCGCTGGGCGGCGACGTGAGCTCGGCGGAGGAGATCGCGCCCGGCACGGGGGCGGTGCTGCAGCGCGGGCTGCACAAGGTGGCCGCCTTCCGCGACGAGGGGGGGAAGCTCCACGAGCTCTCGGCCATCTGCACCCACATGGGGTGCGTGGTGCAGTGGAACAAGCTGGAGCGGAGCTGGGACTGTCCCTGCCACGGCTCGCGCTTTGCCACCGACGGCGCGGTGCTGAACGGCCCGGCTCCCCACCCCCTCAAGAAGCTGGAAGGCGAATGAAGGTCTGCGCTGCGGTACTCGACATCGACGGCACCCTGATCGACAGCAACGACGCCCACGCCCAGGCCTGGGTGGACGTGGGGAAGGAGATGGGCTACGACATCGATTTCGCCCACGTCCGCAGCCTGATCGGGATGGGGGGCGACAAGGTGATCCCCAGGATCACGGGGCTCCAGGACGACTCGGACGAGGCGAAGAAGGTGAAGGAGCGCCGCGGCGAGATCTTTCGCGAGCGGTACCTCCCCACGCTGAAGCCCTTCCCGCGGGCGCGCGAGCTCCTGGAGCGCTTCCGGGCGGACGGGATGGCGCTGGTGGTGGCCACTTCGGCCAGCAAGGACGACATGGGGAAGCTGCTGGAGAAGGCGGGGATCAAGGACCTGATCGAGGAGAAGACCTCGCAGTCCGACGTCGACGCCTCCAAGCCCGACCCGGACGTGGTGGAGGCCGCCGTGGAGAAGGCGGGTTGCAAGCCCGCCGAGGCCGTGATGCTGGGCGACACTCCCTACGACGTGGAGGCTTCGCGCCGCGCCGGCGTCCCCTGCGTCGCGCTCCGCTGCGGCGGCTGGAGCGACGAGGACCTGGCGGACGCCGTGGCCATCTACGACGATCCCGCGGATCTGCTGGCCAACTACGACCGCTCCCCGTTCGCCAACGTCTGAGCGAGGTAGGCGGTACTACAACGGCTGGGCTCACACGGAGACACGGAGGCACAGAGACGACTTCATCTCTGTGCCTTACTGAACTGGACGGAATGGCACCTGATCCAAACCACCCGCTGCGCCGCATCCTGCTCGTCATCTACTTCATCGGCCTTGTTGGGCTCGCGGCTGAGCTGTTCCTCCTGGAGCACTTCGACGACGTGTGGCAGTGGGTGCCGCTGGTGCTGCTGGGCGCGGGGCTCCTCGCCGGGCTCGCCGTCGCGCTGAGGCCGGGGCGCGCGGTGATCCTCTCGTTCCGCGCGCTGATGGCGGCGTTCGTTGCCGCCGGGGGCGTGGGAGCGTATCTACATCTGCGCGGC
>DASVSA010000658.1:0-13756 GCA_036388335.1 Longimicrobium sp.
CAGGTCTCGTTGTTGTCGCTCGTCACCGGCCCGCAGTCGTACGTCGAGGTCGTCGGCGCGGAGCCGTGGCGCACGTAGATGTCCGCGTCGCCGGTGCCGCCCGAGGTCTGGAACTGCAGGCTCGTGGCGCCCGCGGGCACGCTGATCGTCCAGAACTGCTCGCTTCCGCTCGCACCCGAGATCCCCGACACCGCCACGCCGTTCTGCAGCACGGCCGAGCCGGTCTGGTAGCTGGCCACCAGCGTGGCCCCGGAGTAGGCGCCGTAGCCGTGCACCATCACGTGCCAGGTGCCCGCCGCGGGCGACGCGAAGGTGCAGGTCTCGTTGTTGTCGCTCGTCACCGGCCCGCAGTCGTACGTCGAGGTCGTCGGCGCGGAGCCGTGGCGCACGTAGATGTCCGCGTCGCCCGTGCCGCCCGAGGTCTGGAACTGCAGGTTCGTGGCGCCCGCGGGCACGCTGATCGTCCAGAACTGCTCGCTCCCGGTCGCGCCCGAAAGCCCGGACACGGCGACCCCGTTCTGCAGCACGCCGGTCGGCGGCTGGGTTCCCCCCGTGGGCTCCGGCCGGATGGCCAGCGCCAGCGTCCATCCCGGGTTCACCCCCTCTCCCGAGTAGGCCCCGCGGTACGTCGAGACCCGCGAGCCGCCGTTGAAGTCGCGATTCCCATCCGCCTGGCCGGAGAAGACGGAGTGGTCGATGGCGGTGCCCTGGAGCTGCCCGGTCTTGGGGTACAGGTCCAGGCCGGACCCCAGCGCCGCCATGGGGTTGTTCAGGTAGGTGGATGCGGCGGCGTAGGTGCCCGTCACGTTGTTGCTCTGCTGGCCGCCGGTCAGCGGCGTGGGGGCGAAAACGGCGTTGCCGACGACGCGCTGGGTGTAGGCGGCGTCCGCGCCCGTGATCCGGATCCCGTGGCCGCTCCCTACCAGGATGGTGTTGTTGTAGATGTCGATTCGCCGCGGCACGCTGTTGTGCGGCTGGATACTGACCCCATAGCTCGTGCGATTCACCAGCAGGTTGTCGTGGAAGGTCAGGTTGCCCTCACCCTGGAACAGGCCTTCGTGGGGGTTCTGGTCGAAGAAGTTCCCGTAGATCTGGTACATGTCCGACGAGCCCGCGCCCGAGAGCGGCCAGTGGCCCACCAGCAGGTTCGGCCCGTTCTGTTCTCCGCCAGCGGGGGAGGCCGCCTTGCTGAAGGTGTTGTAGCGGATGATGGTGGTACCCGACGACGGCATGCCGATGGAGGTGTTGCGGCTGTGCTGGTGCTTGAACTGGACGTTGTAGTCGAGCGTGTTCTGCACGAGGTTGTGCTCGACCAGGAAGTTGGCCGTTTCGCCCGTGCCGTCGGAGTTTCCGAAGTACATCCCCGTGCCGGTGCTGGTGATCGTGTTGTAGCGGACGACCCAGTTCCAGGCCGGGCTCTTGGTGCTGATGCCGACGGTCAGGAAGCTCTGGTTGAAGTTCCTGAAGGTCACCCCCTCGATCAGGATGTGGTGCGCGTACGTGCCGGTCGCCTCGGCCTTGACCCCGTCTCCCGCCTTCCCCTCGCCGTCGAGCGTCAGGTTGCGCACCGCGATGTAGCTCGAGTTCTTGAAGCTCACGGTGTTGCGGGCGTCGCTCCCCGTGAACAGGGCCGGCGCGCCGCTCGCGGGGCCCTCCACTACGATGCACTTGCCGGGCTCGCCGTTCTTGTCCCAGAGGTTGAGGCCCTGGGTGTAGGTGCCCGCCGCCAGCAGGAGCCGGTCGCCCGGGAGCAGGCCCGGGATCAGCGACCGGTAGTTGGAGGGGGTCGCCTGGATGGTGCGGAGCGGCGCCGCCCCGTTGCAGCCGCTCAGGGTGGCCGCGAGGCTCCCGGGCGGGCTCGTGGAGTACGCGGCGCCCGGGTCCGGCGCCGAGAGCAGCGGACCCTCCGCGTCCGCGCACGCGCCGATGGACAGGAGGGCGAGCGCCAGCAGGCTGTGGCGTTTTCGCTGCCCGCGGATGACACCGCGGGGACGGCTGGACGTGTTGGAGCGGCTGCGGGTCGTGAGGCGAAGGGCACGCATGGGGAAGCCTCCTGTCGCAATAGAGGGCGGGAAAAGGTGGACGTCCGGCCAGGGATGCACCTCGCGTACCACGTGTTTCCTTCCCCTGCACCCTCCGTACACTTGTCGCGCACGACATAAAAGATGCGCACTACCGCGGGTGATAGCGGTATGGCACCCTTGCCGTCGTGCGCGGGCGGCTCTGCGGCGTGTCCACCGTGACAGGATGTAGAAGGCTTGTTATGGCATGTCTCGAAAAGGCGCCCGTTGCCCGCTCGGCGCACGCGCTCTTCCCCGCGTTGTCAGCGTTCCTGCAGCAGGATCGTGACGTCCCTGGAGTAGCCGGGCGCGGTGAGCTGCAGCGGGGCGCTGATGCCGCCGACGGTGGTGTAGCTCCCCTGGAAGGTGCCCTGGACGGCGCGGCCCTCGAACGTCATCCCGGTGATGGTGAGCGAAAGCTGCGGGCGCTGGAAGGTGCCGGTCAGGGCGATGGGCACCGTGCCGGCGGCCGCCGCCTCCTTCATGGTGCCGCTCCCGGACACGGCGCCACCCGCTCCCTCCTGCAGCTGGAAATCGAGCGTGAGCGCCGTCGACGTCCCCGTCCACGGGCCGGCGGCCGAGCGAAGCTGGCTCTCCAGGTCGTTGTCGATGTCCTCTCCGGTGGGGCCGTCGCAGGCCGCGGCGGCCAGCGCGAGGATGAGCAGCAGATAGGCAGGACGCATCGATTACCTCCCGGGGAGACGGCGAACATCGTACGGTCGAACGCAGGGTAGCCGTGCGCGCGCACCGGGACAAGAATCTCACACGGAGGCACAGAGACACGGAGAGGCTTGCGCTGAGTAGCTTTGTTGCGTAAAGTGCTTCACGCGACGGCATCCAGGGCAAGTCCGAGGTGGCGCGATGAAGCTTGGGGAGATCGTCCGGTTCGAGCTGGCTTACCAGGTGCGCCGAGTCTCGGCGTGGCTCTGCTTCGCGGTCCTGTTCGTGGGCGCGTTCGCGATGATGGCGGGGTCCAGGCCCACGGAGGACGAGCAGTTCCTCTTCTCGCCCTACTCCATCGCGTTCTTCACGGTGCTGGGCGGCGCGGTGTGGCTGCTGATCGCGGCGTCGGTGGCCGGCGAGGCGGCGGTGAGGGACGTGCAGACGCGGATGCATCCGCTCACGTACAGCGCGCCCGTCAGCAAGGCGGAGTACCTGGGCGGGCGGTTCCTCGCCGCGTTCGTCCTCAATGCGCTGATCCTGCTCGCGGTGCCGGCGGGCATCCTGCTCGCGCGGGTGCTTTCCGAAGTCGAGCCGGCGCGACTGGGGCCGTTCCGGCCGGCCGTGTACGTCGCGGCGTACGGCCTCATCGCGCTGCCGCTCGCCTTCGCCGCCACGGCCATCCAGTTCGCCTCCGCGGCGCTGAGCCGGCGCGCCATGGCGAGCTACCTGGCCAGCGTGCTGCTCTTCATCACCTGCACGGTCGTCCTGCTGATCGTCGCCCACCTCTCCGGGTGGTGGGAGCTGGTGAGCCTGCTGGACCTGGTGGGCATCGGCGCCATCGTCAACCACCTGGGGGACACGTGGACGGCGGCCGAGAAGAACACGCGCCTGGTGGGGACGGAGAGCGCGCTGCTCGTCAACCGGCTGATCTGGCTCACCGTCGCCGCGGGGGTGCTCGCGTTCACCTATCTCCGCTTCCGCCTCGGCCACCCCGCGGAGAGGACGCGGCGGCGGGGTTCGGCACCGGGCGGCGATATCGCGAGGAGCGCGCCGATCGCGGTTCCGCGCGTGGGGCAGGCGTTCGGGTTGGGGATGTACGCGCGGCAGACGGCCGCCATCGCGTGGGCATCGTTCCGGGCGATCGCGAAGAGCCCGGGCGGGCTCGGGCTCCTGGCCTTCATCGCGGCGATGCTGGTCGTGTTCCTGCCCCAGAACCTTGAGCTGTTCGGCGTGCCGCTGCGGCCCAGGACCGGCTTCCTCCTCACGTTCCTCACGGCGCCCCTCAGCAATCCCTATTCGCCCTGGGTGTTCGTCCCGCTGCTCATCGTGCTCTACGCCAGCGAGCTGGCGTGGCGGGAGCGGGAAGCCGGCCTGGGCGACATCACCGGCGCCGCGCCGGTGCCGGAATGGGCGCTCCTGCTGGGCAAGTTCCTCGGGCTCGGCCTCGTGCTCGCCGCGTGGATGGCGCTCCTGGCGCTGGCCGGGATGCTCATCCAGGCGCGCATGGGATGTTACGACTTTGAGATGGGGCTGTACCTGCGTGTCCTCTTCGGGCTGCAGCTTCCCGAGTACCTCCTCTTCGCCCTGCTCGCGCTCGTGGTGCAGGCGACAATCGATCAGCGCTACGTCGGCATCCTCGTGACCCTGATCGCCTACGCGTGCATCGCGTTCGCGTCCACGCTCGGGATCGAGAACGACCTGTTCGTCTACGGGGCGGGGCCGGGGTGGTCGTACTCGGAGATGCGCGGGTTCGGCGCGTCGCTGGGGCCGTGGCTGTGGTTCAAGCTCTACTGGGCGGCGTGGGCGCTTCTGCTCGCCGTACTTGCGCGGCTGCTCTGGGTGCGCGGCCGGGACGAGGGAATCGGAGCGCGGATCCGGCTCGCGCGCCGCCGCTTCACGCGCCCGACGGCGTGGGCTGCGGCGGTGGCGGCGGCGCTCATCGTCGGGTTGGGCGGGTTCATCTTCTACAACACCAACCAGTACGACACCGCTTCCGAGAGGGCGGAGCGGCTCGCCGAGTACGAGCGGCGCTACGGCCGCTACGAGCGGATCCCGCAGCCCCGGCTGGCGGGTACCAATCTGCGTGTAGAGATCCATCCCGAGCGGCGGGAGGCGGAGATCCGCGGCACCTACCATCTCGTGAACCGCGGCGCCGCGCCCATCGACTCCATCCACGTGGCCACCGTGCCGGGCGTGGAGACCGGGGCGATGACCTTCGACCGCCCGGCGGCCCGCGTGCTCGCGGACGAGGATCTCGGCCACCGCATCTACGCCCTGGCCCAGCCGCTGCAGCCCGGCGACTCGCTGCGGCTCAGCTTCCGGGTGCGCGTCGCGTCCCGCGGCCTCAGCAACGGCGCCGATGCCTCCGTGGCGGCGAATGGCACCTTCTTCACGAGCGAGGCGTGGCTTCCCGCCATCGGCTACCAAGCGGATCGCGAGCTCAGGGCGGATCGGCGGGCGCACGGGCTCGCGCCGCGTCCCATCTTCCGATCCCTCCAGGACGCCGATGCGCGCCAGGACTCGGCCGCCGAGGATCGGGTCGCGTTCGATGCGGTGGTCGGAACGAGCGCGGACCAGGTCGCCGTCGCGCCGGGGGCGCCGCGCGGGACGTGGATGGAAGGCGGGCGCCGCTACTTCCGCTACTCCGCCGATCTGATCCGGGGAGAGCTCGCCTTCTTCTCCGCCAACTACGCGGTGCGCGAGGGGCGGTGGAGGGATGTCGCGATCCGGATCTACCATCACCCGGGGCATACGGCCAACCTGGATCGCATGCTCCGCAGCGTGCGGGCGTCGCTGGATCACTATACCGCTCGGTACGGACCGAATCCGCATCGCCATATCAGCCTGGTGGAGACTCCGGGCATGGGCGGGATGCATGCCTACGCCAGCCTGATCACCTTCCAGGAGGCGTACCCGCTCTTCCACGTGGAGGGCGATGCCCCCGACTTCCCGTTCTCGGTAGCCGCGCACGAGGTGGCGCACCAGTGGTGGGGCTCGCATCTGGCACCCGCGCGTGTGGAGGGAAACCCGCTGCTCTCCGAGAGCCTGGCGGAGTACTCCGCGTTCCGGGTCCTCAAGCAGACCTACGACGAGGAGCATCTACGCCGGTACCTGCGACAACTGCGGACGCGGTACGAAGTCCCGGGCAAACGCGACGCCCTTCCCTTGCTGCGCGCCAACGACGAGTTCCATCAGTACTACAAAGGCCCCTTAGCGATGTACGCCCTGAGCGAGTACATCGGCGAGGAGCGGGTCGACCACGCGCTCCGGCGCTTGCAGGAGGCGCATGGCTCGGGTGCGCTGCTGACCAGCCTCGACCTGTACCGCGAGCTGCAGGCGGTCACGCCGGACTCGCTCCGGTACCTGCTTCACGACCTCTTCGCCGCCAACACCGCCTGGGAGCTCGCAACCGAGCGCGCCACGGCGACGCAGACCGCGGCGGGCACCTGGCAGGTGACGCTGGACGTGCGGGCGCGCAAGACGGTGCCCGGCCCCGCGGGCGCCGAGACGGACGTGCCGATGAACGATTGGGTGGAGATCGGCGTCTTCGCCGGGGGCAAGCCGCTCTACCTGCAGAAGCACCGCATCCGCTCCGGCGCGCAGCGCATCACCGTGGCCGTGCCCGCGCGGCCGGCGCGGGCCGGTATCGACCCGCGCCACCTGCTGTTCGATTCGGAGGTGGGCGACAACCTCGAAGAGATCGAGGACTGAAGCGCTCACACGCAGGCAGGTCCTCCTCGTGCCTCCACACGAGCCCTTGTATAGTCTGAAAAGGGAAATTATCCTGTCGCCGGCGGTCCCTCCTTCCCATCCAGCTCCGGAGACACTCCCGTATGGCGAATCCCCTCACCCTGATGATGCCCATCATCCCCGGCACCAACCTCGCGGAGCTGGCGGGGACGCTGGCGAAGTACCAGACCGACATCGACCAGGCGCTCACCTCCATCGGCACGGTGCACTACGCGCGCTTCCTGCTGCTGGACCGCTCCACGGCCAACCTCCAGCCGAGCGGCACGGCGACGGACCAGCTGGTGCTGGCGGTGATCACGGAGTACGACGGCAGCTTCCAGGACTACATCGGCGACTTCGTGGCGCAGATCGGGAACGTGTTCGACGCGCTGCTCCAGTTCGTGGTGGGAGGGAAGGAGCTCACCCCCGTGGCGAACAACGTGGCCGCGTTCTCGGCGTTCATAACGGCCAACGACGCGTCGGAGCACCAGCCGAACGAGGGGCTGTACTCGGCGTATCCCCAGACGGTGCAGCAGGTGCTGGCCTGCTTCTGAGGACCGCCCGGAGCGCACGCACCCCGCGTGCGCTCCCCCTCCCTCCCTCGTCCGCTCCTCCCCCATGGCGACCCCCGAGATCGACTTCGCCGACGTGCAGGGCACCATCCTGCGCGGCTATCGCGTGGACCTTGCCCGCCACTTCATCCTCCAGATCACCGACGCGAAGGCCGCGGCCACCTTCATCGGCAGCCTGGTGAACGGCACCGGCGGCGTGCCCAGGATCACCACGGCGCGCCGCTGGCGAGACAAGCCGGAGTGCTTCGTCAACATCTCCTTCACCGCCCCGGGGCTCAGGGCGCTGGGCCTGACGGATGAACAGCTCAAGACCTTCGATCCGGCGTTCGTGGCCGGCGCGACGAACGAGCAGGTGGCCACCGTCGTGGGCGACACCGGCGACAGTGCGCCCGCGAGCTGGCTGGGCGGGGCCCAGACGTGGGAGAACGCGCACGTGGTGCTCAGCCTGTGGGTGCACGAGGACCCCGCGGTGCTGGAGCGCGTGTCGGCCCGGCTGCGGGCGGCGTTCGCGCCGGGGATGACGGAGCTGCTCTCGCACGACGCCACGGCGCTCCCCGACAACCACGTGCACTTCGGCTACCGCGACAACATCGCGCAGCCCACGGTGCAGGGTGCCCCGCCGCGCAAGCACGACATCCCGGACTGCCAGAAGGAGGTGCCCACGGGCGAGTTCCTGCTGGGCTACCCCAACGCGTCCGGCGGCACGTACTCGGTGCAGCCCGCGCCGCTCTCCACCAACAGCAGCTACGCCGCGTTCCGCATCCTGGAGCAGGACGTGGTGGGCTTCGAGAAGTTCCTGCGGGACCACGCCGCGCAGGCCGGCGTGGACCCGGAGATGCTGGCCGCCAAGGTGTGCGGCCGGTGGCGCAACGGGAACCCGCTGGAGCTGCGGCCGGACGCGCCGGGCGAGGTGCTCCCGGTGCGCGAGCTCAACGAGTTCAAGTACGTGAGCACGGACTCGACGGACGACACGCTGGGCCTCAAGTGCCCCATCGGCTCGCACATCCGGCGCACCAACCCGCGCGACATGGCCGTGACGGGCACCGACTCCACCCACCACCGCATCACGCGCCGCGCGATCCCCTACGGCCCCGCGTACGATCCCGCGAATCCCACGGACGTGCCGCGCGGCCTGATCGGCTACTTCATCAACGCCAGCGTCTTCAACCAGTTCCAGTTCATCCAGGGCCAGTGGGCGGCCACCCCCAACTTCGTGAAGGCGGCCAAGGCACCGGGCGGGCAGCCGCCGGGCAACGCCGTCAACAACATCAGCGGCGAGGACCTGTTCCTGGGCGTGAACGCCCCCTCCGGCAGCTCCTTCACCCTCCCCGCCGAGCCGAAGAACGCGCTCGTGACCGGCTTCTCGCGGATGATCCACACGCGGGGCGGCGCCTACGTCTTCTTCCCGAGCATCACGGGGCTCAGGTACCTGGCGGCGCTGCCCACGTAAGTTGCTCCCACGGAGACACAGAGGCACAGAGATGAGACTTCATCTCTGTGCCTCTGTGTGTGCCAGGCTGGCCGCGATCCTGCTCCGTCGCGCCCGCTGGCATTCAGATATGGAGCGACACATGACTGTGACGGGATCAGGATCGCGCCGCCCGCGCGTGATCTGCCACATGCTCGCGTCGGTCGACGGGCGCATCGTCGTGGACCGCTGGCCGCTCGCGCCTGAAGGGCGGCGCGAGTACGAGGCGGTGCACGCTGGCTACGAGCCGGACGGATGGCTCTGCGGACGCGTGACGATGGAGTCGTTCGCGAAGAGCGTGCGCTCCGAGGAGGAGGTCGCGCGCGAGCACCCGGGCGGCGCGGCGCGAGACGATTACCAGACGCCGGGCAAGTTCGACTCCTTTGCTTTCGCACTCGACCCGAGCGGCAGGCTCGCGTGGGAGTCGAACGACATCGACGGGGACCACGTGGTCACCATCCTCACCGAGCGCGTATCGGACGAGTACCTCGCGTTCCTGCGGGAGCGCGGCGTGTCGTACATCCTTGCGGGAGCGCGCGACACCGACCTGCCGCTCGCGCTGGAGAAGATCGGCGAGAGGTTCGGCGTGCGCACGCTGATGCTGGAGGGCGGCGGGCGCATCAACGGGGAGATGATGCGCGCGGGCCTGATCGACGAGGTGAGCCTCCTGCTGGCGCCGGTGGCGGATGGGCGGATGGGCATGGCGGCGCTCTTCGACGTGGACGACGCCACGCCCCGGCGGCTCTCCCTCCAATCCGTGGAGCGGCGCGCGGACGACGTCCTCTGGTTGCGGTACCGCGTGGAGCCGTCGGGCGCGTGAACGTGGCGCGCCGATGACGACGTTCCTGGTCGTGCTCCTCGTTCTGCTCGTCTGGGACGGGCTCTGCTGGCTGGTGATCGGCTCGCTCGCCGCGCCGCGCCTCCCCGGCGGGTGGCTCATGATCGCCGCCACGGCCGTGCTCCTGCTGGCCCCCGTGGGCGTCCTGGCGAGCGCAATCGGCGGCGGTGGCTATCCGCCCGCCTGGATGCGCCTGTGGGTGTTCCGCCCGTTCTGGTACGGGCAGCTCTTCCTCCCGGTGCTGGCGCTGGCGGCGCTCGCCGGGATGATCGCCGGCCTGCCCTTCGGCGCCTCCGCCGCCGCCGGCCGGGTCACCCTCGCGGCAATGGCGGCCCTGCTGGCCATCCTCTCCGTGTGGGGCTACGTGGGGACGCGCCGGCTCGTCGTGCGCCCGGTGGAGGCGGCGTTCGCGGACCTGCCCGCGGGGCTGGACGGGATGCGCATCGTCCAGCTCTCCGATCTGCACGTGGGGCCGCACACCTCGCCCAGGCACCTGCGCCGCATCCGGGAGGCGGTGCGCGCCGCGTCCCCCGACCTGATCGTCCTGACCGGCGACCAGGTGGACGACTACGCCCGCGACGTGGAGCCGCTCGGCCGAGCGTTCGGCGAGCTGTCCGCGCCGCTGGGCGTGATCGCCGTGCCGGGCAACCACGACGTGTACGCCGGCTGGCCCGCCGTGCGCCGCGGGATGGAGCGCCTCGGCTGGCGCGTGCTCGTGAACGACGCGGTTCCGCTGGAGCGCGGAGGGGCGCGGCTGTGGGTCGCGGGCACGGGAGACCCGGCGGGTCGCGGCGGGCCGACGGGAGCGGACGCGGGCGTGGTTCCGGACGTGGAGCGCACGCTGGCGCGGGTGCCACCGGGCGCCTTCGCGGTGGTGCTTGCGCACAACCCCGCGCTCTGGCCCGAGCTCGCCGCGCGGGGCGTGCCGCTCACCCTCAGCGGCCACACACACCATGGACAGCTCTCCGTCCCTCGCCTGGGGTGGAGCCTCGCGTCGGTCTTCCTGGAGCACTCCATGGGCACCTACCGCCGCGGCGGCTCGATGCTCTACATCAACCCGGGCACCAACTTCTGGGGCATCCCGTTGCGCATCGGCGCGCTCCCGGAGGTCACCGTCATCACCCTCCGCCGCGCCGCTCCCACGGCACGGAGATGAATTCGTCTCTGTGCCTCTGTGTGCGTGTGTGAGACTCCAGACCTGAATCCAGAGGCGAAAACCGCCGGGTGCGGCCGACAAGGTGGGTGTCTCGCGTGAGCTTCATTCACCCGCTTCCCCACGAGGTCTCCATGCCCGGCGCTCGTCTGAACTTCACCAGGATTCCGGTGGGGCTCGTGCTCCTCATCGTCGCGGCGGCCACCTGCGGGCCGGACGCGGAGTCCTCCGCGTACAGCTCGCCTCCGCTCAGTGCGGCGGACCCCGCGTACGGCTCGACGCCGCTCAGCGCGGTAGCCGAGGCACCCGTGGAGCAGACGGAGGGCTTCTACGCGCACTCCGCGCTGCACGTCCGCGCGGAGCCCAGGGCGAATGCGCGCATCACCCGCACGCTCGCTCGCGGTGACTACATGCAGCTGGGAGCGAGGGATGGGAACGGCTGGGCCGGGCTCTACACCGGCGGCGTGCGCGAGGGATACGTGTACCGGGCGAGCGATGCCGTGCGCCGAAGCGCCCCGCGGGCGTCCACGAGCAGCACTCCGCAATCGCTCACTTCGCCCCGCGGGCGCCGGCGCTCTTCCGCCGAGTCCCCCGGCTACTACAGGGGCCCGCGCGGCGGCTGCTACACCTATACCGCCAGCGGGAAGAAGCGGTACGTCGACCGCTCCATGTGCAACTGATTCTATTCGCTTCCCGGGCGTCCCGGCGAGTGCCGCCGATCAACCGGACAGAGGGCCCGGGCCGCATCGCGAGCCTGGGTCCTTTCTTTTCGACCCGCGATCTCCTTCCGACGAGTTCTCCCCTCTCCCGCGGAGGGAAGGTTGGCCTTTTCGCCCGTCCGTTGACTCCGCCGGGGTAATGTGAGACAATTCGTGGAGAGGCGGGCGGCGCGTTTCCCTGGCACGGGGATCTCGCCGAATCCTGCCTCTCCGCCGTTGCCTCGTTCTCGCATCTCCGCATCCGTCCACTTGCGTATACCGCCGTTCTCATTACGCCACCCGCCGCGCGTGAGGGTCAAGCGCTGGCACTTCGTGCTGTTGGGCGCCGTCGCGCTCGGGGCGATGGTGGCCGAGTCCCGCCGTGAGATCTCGCGCGGCGCCGTCGTGAGCGAGCTCGCGACCGCACGCCCCGCACGCGTCCATGCGCCGCTCTTCTCCACCGCCGTCGCGTACCACGCGTGCACCGTGGTTCGCGAAGGGCCCGGCGAGATGGTGCCCCGGGAGTCCTGCGCAAAGGGTGCGGGCCGGACGGACGGCCTGACGGCGCCCGATGCCGACGAAAGCTCTGAACCGGACACGCTCCAGGCGTCGGCGCTGCGGGCGATCAACGACGACGAGACCGAAGAGGCCGCCAACGAGGCGATCGCCCGTCTGTCGAGGGCGCTGCGGCTCTCGCGCCGGCGGGCTTCGGTGCTGGTGGACCTTTCCGGCGTCCACCTGGTGCGCGCCCAGCGCACCCAGAACCCACGCGACCTGCTGGAGGGGCTGAACTACGCGCTGGAGGCGGTCGCGGCCGAGCCCCGCAACCCGGCCGCCCGCTTCAACACCGCCCTGGCGCTGCAGACGCTGGGGCTGGACGAGCAGGCGGAGATCGCCTGGACGGAGTATCTGCGGATCGACTCGGCGAGCGCGTGGGCACGCGAGGCGCGCGAGCGGCGCGGCTGGCTGCGGCCGCCCCCCGCGGCCGAGGTGCCCGGCCCGGCGGCACCCGAGGCGGAGGTGCGCTCGTTCGCCGAGGCGAATCCGCAGGAGGCGCGGCTTCACGGGTGGGACACGGTGCTCGGCGACTGGGGGAGCGCACACGCGGCCGGAAACGCGGCCGGCGCCGCACGGATGCTGCGGGTGGCCGCGTGGCTGGGCGGCGCACTGGAGGCGCGCGGCGGGGATGCGTCGCTGGCGGACGCGGTGCGCGCGATCCACGCGGCGGGGCGCGATCCCGCGGCCGTGGAGGTACTCGCCCGCGCGCACCGGGCGTACGCGGCGGCGCAGCGGCTCTACGGAAGCGCGGAGTTCGCCGCCGCGGGAGACTCGCTCGACGAGGTGGTGAAGGCGCGGCCGGCGTCGCCGGTGCTCGTGCTCTCGGCGGAGGTCTTCCGTGGCGCCGCGGTGGTGTACGCGCGCGAATACGCCCGTGCCGATACACTGTTCGGGAGGCTGTTGCCCCGCATCGACGCGCGGCGGTATCCGGCCCTGGCCGGCCGCACCCTGTGGATGCGCGGCACGGGGCTGCTCCGCGCCGGGCACCCCGACCTGGCGCGCGCCCCGTACCAGCTCTCCGCCCGGCTCTTCCGGCGCGCGGACGAAACGGAGTTTCTGGGAGCGGTCTCGGGAATGGAGGGTGAAGCGGCCTTCCGCCAGCGCGACACGCTGGTTGCATATGCATCCATGCACCGCGGCCTCGTGCTGCTGCGGGGATATCGCTCGTCCGGGTGGCGGCACAACGCGCTGTTCACGCTCGCGAACTGCGCCGCCATCGACCAGCTTCACCGCGCCGCGGCCGTCATCCAGGACGAGGATGTGGCGATGGCCATGCGCGACCCCCGCCTGGTGAACCGCGTGGAGGCGCTCCTGGGCAGGGCGCGCATCCGCTCGGTGGGCGGGCGATCGGCCGTAGCGGTGCGGGACCTCGCGCGCGCCGATTCGGTCGTGGCCCAGATCCACGCCGAGACACCGCGCAAGTGGCTCGCGGGCACGGTGCGCTTCTCACGGGCGGTGGTGGCGCCCGCCTCCGCGTCGATGGCGGAGATGGACTCCGCGGTGGCCTTCTTCAGCGAAGCCGGGCGCAACACGGCGTGGCTCCTCCCCGCCCTCCTGCAGCGGGCCGACGCGCGGCTCGCACGGGGTGACCTGGCGGGCGTCACGGCGGACCTGGGGGCCGCCACCGCCCACGTGCGCGGCCTTTCGCAGAACCTGCCGGAAGCGCTGATGCGCGCCGCGGTGATGGAGCACGCGCGCGGCCGCTTCGACCAGCTCGCCATGCTGCACCTGCGCGCGGGCGACACCATCGCGGCCCTGCAGGCGGTGGAGCGCGGGCGCGTATCGTTCGCGCCGGGGTACGGCGCGTCGGCGGTGGGCGCCGGGCGCCCGGCGGCGCCCCGCGGACAGGTGGCGGTGGAGTATGCCCTGATCGGCGACACGCTGCTCACGTGGACCGTGCGCGGCCGCGACGTGCGCCTGCTGCGCCAGACGGTGGGGCGCAGCCAGCTCCTCGCGACGATCGAGCATGCGGTGGACGCGCTGGAGTCCCCCGCCCGGGCGGGTCTCGCGCACGCGG
>DASVSA010000659.1:0-3773 GCA_036388335.1 Longimicrobium sp.
GCCGCGCACGGGCTTCAACGAGATCAACCTGCCGGCCATGCAGCCGGGCTCCTCCATCATGCCGGGCAAGGTCAACCCGGTGATCCCCGAAG
This sequence comes from Longimicrobium sp., assembly GCA_036388335.1. Taxonomy (GTDB): domain Bacteria; phylum Gemmatimonadota; class Gemmatimonadetes; order Longimicrobiales; family Longimicrobiaceae; genus Longimicrobium. Next base: position 93 of record DASVSA010000659.1, read on the forward strand.
TGATGAACCAGGTCGCCTTCGAGGTGATCGGCAACGACATGACGGTCACCATGGCGTCCGAAGCCGGCCAGCTACAGCTGAACGCCTTTGAGCCCATCATGGGCTGGAGCCTGTTCAAGAGCATCGAGCACCTGGGCAAGGCCTGCCTCACGCTCAAGGTCAACTGCGTGGACGGCATCGAGGCCACGGCGGACACGGGCGCCTTCGTGCAGGTGTCCGGGGTGCTGAAGCGGGTGGCGGTCAAGCTCAGCAAGATCTGCAACGACCTGCGCCTCCTCTCGTCGGGGCCGCGCACGGGCTTCAACGAGATCAACCTGCCGGCCATGCAGCCGGGCTCCTCCATCATGCCGGGCAAGGTCAACCCGGTGATCCCGGAGGTGGTGAACCAGGTCTGCTTCCAGGTGGTGGGCAACGACCTCACCATCACCATGGCGGCCGAGGCGGGGCAGCTGCAGCTCAACGTGTTCGAGCCGGTGATCGGCTTCAACCTGTTCCAGAGCACCGACATGCTCACCCGCGCCGCCATCGTGCTGCGCGAGCGGTGCATCGTGGGAATCACCGCCAACCGCGAGCGCCTGCGCGGCATGGTGGAGAACTCCATCGGCCTGGTCACGGCGCTCGTCCCCTACATCGGCTACGAGCGCTCCACGGCCGTCGCCCTGGAGGCCCTGCAGACCGGCGCCAGCGTGTGCGACCTGATCTGCGAAAAAGGCTGGGTCTCGCGCGTGGAGCTCGACGACATCCTCTCCCCCGAGAAGATGACGCAGCCGCGCCCCATGCCGCACCCGGTGGAAGGCGTGTGACCACCGGGCTCACACAGAGGCACAGAGACACGGAGGAGTTAGCAGCGGCTGTCCACGGCGTGCCCCTCGTGCGGTTCGATTCTTTCGATCCGCTGCGGGGGGCGCGCTCGTTCCGCTTCTCGGGGTTTCGGGGCGTGGTGCGGGCGGACCGGGTGGAGGAGGTGCGCGGGGTGCTGGCGGAGGTGGAGGCGGCCACGGAGGCCGGGCTGCACGCGGCGGGGTTCGTGGCGTACGAGGCGGCCCCGGCGTTCGACGACGCGCTCGCCACCCGCGCGCCAACGGCGGAGCTTCCGCTCGCCTGGTTCGCGCTCTTCGAGGGGCGCGAGGAGGGGGACCCGGATGCGCAGGCGGAGGGCGAGTTCGAGCTGGGGGAGTGGGAGATCGCCACGGCGGAGGCGGAGTACCGCGCGCGAGTCGCGGCCATCCGCGAGCTGATCGCGGCGGGGGACACCTACCAGGCCAACTACACCGTCCGCCTGCGCGCCCCGTTCAGCGGGGATCCGGCGGCGCTCTACGCGCGCCTGTGCCGGGCGCAGCGCTCCGCCTTCTGCGCGTACCTGGAGGTGGATGGGCACGTGATCGTCTCGGCGTCGCCCGAGCTCTTCTTCCGCGTGGCGGGCGGCGAGCTGGAGCTGCGGCCGATGAAGGGCACGCGCCCCCGCGGGCGCTTCCCGGCGGAGGATGAGGCGCTCGCCGCCGAGCTGCGCGCGTCGCCCAAGGAGCGCGCGGAGAACCTGATGATCGTGGACCTGCTGCGGAACGACGCGGGCCGCGTGGCGGAGTTCGGGAGCGTGCGGGTGGAGCGGCTCTTCGAGGCGGAGCGCTACGAGACCGTCCACCAGCTCACCTCCACCATCCGCGCGCGGGTGGGGCCGGGGCTCCCCGGCCTCTTCGGCGCGCTCTTCCCCTGCGGCAGCGTGACGGGGGCGCCCAAGGTGCGGACGATGGAGATCCTCGCCGCCACCGAAGACGAGCCGCGCGGCGTGTACTGCGGCGCCATCGGCTTCGCGTCGCCCGGGGAGGCCGTGTTCAGCGTGGCGATCCGCACGGTGGTGGTGGACCGCGCCGCCGGCCGCGCGGAGCTGGGGGTGGGGAGCGGCATCACCTGGGACTCGGACGCGGCGGCGGAGTACCGCGAGTGCCTGGACAAGGCCGCCTTCACCCGCCACGCGCCCAACGACTTCCGCCTCCTGGAGACGCTCCTTTACGAGCCGGGCCCCGGCTTCTTCCTCCTCGACGGCCACCTTCAGCGCATGGCCGCGTCCGCCGCCTTCTTCGGCTACCACTTCGAGCGCGCCGAGGCCGTCCGCGCGCTTCACCGGGACCTGGGCGATGGCCCCCGGCGCGTCCGCCTGCTCCTGGACCGCACCGGCGAGCTCACGGTGGAATCCACGCCGCTGGACCCCTCGCCCGCCACGGCCCGTATCGGCATCGCGGCGGAGCCGGTGGACAGCCGCGATCCGCTCCTCTTCCACAAGACGACGCGGCGCGGGGCGTACGACCGCCGCCGCGCCGCGAACCCCGACTGCGACGACGTCCTGCTGGTCAACGAGCGTGGCGAGCTCACCGAGTCCACCCTCGCCAACCTCGTTCTCCGCCTGGACGGCGCCCTCTGGACGCCGCCGCTCGAAAGCGGCCTCCTCCCCGGCGTCCTCCGCGCCCACCTCCTGGCCCGCGGCGACATCCGCGAGCGCGTCCTCCGCCCGGCGGACCTCGCCCGCGCCGACGCGATCTACCTGATCAACTCGGTTCGCCGTTGGCGCCGCGCGGAGTGGTGAACGCCTCCTCTGTGTCTCTGTGCCTCTGTGTGAGCCCGCCGTTTCGCTTATCTTGAAACAGAGAAGTATCGTCCATCGGCCCACAGTGACCCACATGCGCCACCTCCCGAAGCTCCTCCTCGCGCTCGCCCTCGCCTCCACGGCGTCCGCCTGCTCGCCCGCGTACGTGCTGCGCGCGAGCTGGGAAGAGGCCAAGATCCTCGCGCGCCGCAAGCCGATCGCGCGGATCGTGGCGGACCCGGGGACGGACCCGGAGACGCGCAGCAAGCTGGTGGTGGTGCAGGAGGCGCGCGTCTTCGCGCGGGACTCGCTGGGGCTGGAGGCGGGGAACAGCTACACGCTCTTCACGCGCGTGAAGTCCGACACGCTGGCGATGGTGCTCTCGGCGGCGCACAAGGACCGCTTCCAGGCGCACACCTGGTGGTTCCCCATCGTGGGGCGCGTGCCGTACAAGGGGTTCTTCGACCCGCGCGACGCGGCGCGGGAGGCGGAGAAGCTGGAGCGGCAGGGGTTCGACACGTACATCCGCCCCACGGCCGCGTTCAGCACGCTGGGGTGGTTCAACGACCCGCTGCTCTCCACCCTGCTGCGCTACGACGACGTGTCGCTGGGCAACACGGTGATCCACGAGCTGACGCACAACACCTTCTTCGCGCCCGGGCAGGTGGCTTTCAACGAGAGCTTCGCGAGCTTCGTGGGCGGGCGCGGCGCCATCCACTTCTTCTGCGCGCGCGAGGGCGCCGCCGGCCCGCGCTGCCGCGAAGCCGCCGCGTCGTGGGACGACGACGTGATCTTTGGCCAGTTCCTGGACGGCCTGGTGGACGAGCTGGAGGCGCTCTACGCCCGCACGGACCTCACGCGCGAGGACAAGCTGCGCGAGCGCGAGGCCATCTTCACCCGCGCCCGCCAGCGCTTCACGGCCGAGGTGCAGCCGCGCTTCAAGGCGGGCTCGTTCGCGGGCTTCACGCGCGGTCCGCTCAACAACGCCACGCTCATCGCCCGCCGCATCTACTACGACCGCCTTGAGCTGTTCGACCGCGTCTACCGCTCCCGCGGCGGCGACCTGCGCCGCACCATCGCCGACATCACGGCCGCCGCGC